>CALUMJ010000006.1 GCA_944321715.1 uncultured Muribaculaceae bacterium
TGTTAGCCACCGGTCCATTTGCCACGGGTGGACGCGCCTCATCCCGCCCCCGTCATCGTTCGGCGTAAGCACGGGGGAAATTCTTACCGCGGTGCCGCCCCGTTTCAAAGTGCCGTCTGCTTTCCCGGGCTTGTCGGCTGCTTCTTTTGCGGCTACCGCTCATCCCCGACCGCCGCGCGGCTCGCACACCGCAGGGCAGGTATCAGAGGAATCGTCACCATGTCAAGGAACTCTCCTTTGGCAGTGGGAAATGCAGGAATCGAACCTGCGGCTTGTCCTTTTTTCCCTTGTTGCGCCCCGTCCGGGGCCGGGGCTCTCTCGCCCCTCGGCGTTGCCCGCTCCCGGGCGCCGTCATTGTGGTTTGGTTTGACTTTGGGGAGGGTTATTTGCATATCGCCTCGACCAAGGTGCCTATCGCGGCAACTTGCCGGCGTATGCGGGCGTTGGCATTGGCCTCCTTTTGGCACAGCTCGCCATAGTGTTTTTTTATATCTTCCGAGCGTTTCAACTGGCTTTCAAGCTCCTTGTTACGCCCGTTGGCATAGTCCAGCGCGTCCTGCAACGTGGCCATGTCTATGGGTGTGATGCGGAAGTCGAGACTACCATCGTCTATTATCTTGCCGATGGTGTGTATCGGGTCTGCCGCCGAGCCATCAACCTGCCGCTCGTCGGCTGTCACGGTAATCGACATCGCCTTTGGGTTTATCGTCACAGTCGCGTTGCATTCATGCACCAGCTTGGCCAGTGCCATGAACGAGCCTTTGTCGTTCGCTGAGTAGAGGTATGAAATCGTCTTCTTCATTTTGTGGTATATGTTATTTGTTGTCTTTTGAATTTCCTGTTTTTGCCATTTCGTCATACGCTTTCATCGTTGCCCGGCGCAACACCAATACCATTGCGATGCACAAGGCGTAGCCGCCAAATGAGTGTATGTTGCCCATGACAATGTGAGTAGCCGACCATGCGGCAATTAATATGTAAGCCGCCACGCAAAACACGAATTGCGTTCTCGTGAGTATCTTCTCTATTTGTTCCATATCCATGTTCCTTTCACCGATTATTGCCGCATTGCCCGTCAAGTAGTAGGCAGATATATTTTTTGTCCTCCTCCCAAAGGGGCAGCCCCATTTCGATGGTCAGCCTCACCGCTGCCGACTCTCCGATGAGCTCGACCGCCTCCTTGCGGAAATCTGTATCATTGTACGCATGGGCCTTACCGATAAGGAATTCGGCCAATCTCTCATTGCGAGTTTTTATTGCCATTTTCAATGTGTGATTTTCGGCATCCATGCTGCCGACCCTCTTGCCGATTTCACGGAGGCACTGCCGCAATTCTATCTTGTCGTCGGCATAGTCGTATGCGCACATTGCCTTGAGTTCCTTGCAAAACTCCCTTTTGTCCATGTCGCCTGCCGCCATGTATAGGTTTTCAATGATGCGGTAGTCTTCGGCGGAGGTTGTCCGTTGTGTAAGGTTTTCAAATTCTTGCTGTGTCATATCCGTTCCTTTTTCATTGATTACATTGCATTTATCCAAATCAAAATCACTATATTTGTGATGTTTGATTTATGATGATGCAAAGTTAATCTCATTTGAGATTATATAAAAGCATTATACTTGAAATATTATCTCAAATAGGAATATTTAACATTTATGACAGAACGAATAAAGACTTTAATTTCTCATTTAGGATTATCCACACGGGCATTTGCGCTAAATTGTGGAATACGCCAAAATACATTAAGCAATCAGCTGAATGGTGTGAGAGAGCTATCACTTCAAACAGTAATAGCAATTATTAACACGTACCCCGAAGTTTCAGCTGATTGGTTGATAAGCGGTGAAGGCACCATGTTTAAAGAAAATATGCCTGATTGCAATGCAGAACGAGTATTAAAACTGGTTGACACAATAAATACTCTCCAAGACACCATAAATGCCAAGTCGGAAACAATCGCGACGATGGCAAAACGCATAACAGAACTCGAAAACCAACTGAAAAATAAATAATATGAAACAGTTTTTCGACTTTGACTTAGGCGCAATACTAAAAAACTGTCATTGGGAAATAGGCACGATCGATGGCAAACCTGTCAGGGAGGCGCATGTCACTCTTAATCCAATACAAATGGAAATGTTCGATGAGCTGAATGTATGTCAATATGCGGATGGCTCAATGACATTGGATTTTTTCAGTGACAAATACGCCCCGACCAAGCCTTTGATGGACTTCATGGCATATTGCACAAAGTTGTGGGGGAATGACAAATACGGCAATGGGCTGCCATCCGAAAAAGATGTAATAACATTAAGAAACGGAAAATTCAATCGTTTTTGGGACACAGTTTCAATAGTTCAGTATCAAAAACCTAGCCACTTCTCGCTTACAATCCTTATGCGTATATATGTGGATAATAAAGACACAAGTGCCTTTGCAATAAACCTGATGAACAACTCAAATCTTGGCAGCTATAACCCAGACAGTAATGCAGTGACACCTTGTAATACCTCTATGGATGAAATGCCGAACCAACCAAGCCAGGCTACACCGCCTCCTATTACAAACACAGAGGAAAATATAGGAACTATACCCACTTTGTCTGCATGGAACATAATTTGCATAATTTTTGGCATAGTGATGTTCCCCATAGGCACGGCCATTGTTTTCGGCTACGGATTAATGCGCTTTTCAAAAGGAACCGTCAAAATAACTTGGACTGAAACTGCACCCCAATATCAGCAGTATGGCAGGTATCGTACCAAAACACAAAGAACAATAACAGTAAAACGAACTAAGGTGGTAAAAGCCGACCAACTGGCAAAGTCGGTTTACCGCAAACAAGGTATCATCATAATGGCGGCATCTATAATATTCGCAATCATCATGGTAATATCATATATATTAAGATAACCTCATACACGATTAGTAAAATGGATCGTCACATTAAATATCAATGCAGTTTGACTTCAATCTTGATGTATTACTCCCTCAAGGTTAGGATAAACTAATTCCTTTTTCTCTTGCGTAGCATAGTCAATGTCGATGTATGTGCCTTTTACGATGAAACGGTATATCATGGCAGCATGAAACGGGCCTTTGTTGCCGGCATACTTGACGCAACGCTCCCTAAGCTGCATCTCCTTGCGCAACTTCCGTTTTGCCAAAACCAATTTTATCCACTTTGCTATTTTCATAATGTATAATTATTTAAACAACACAAATTTACACAAAACAATTCAAAAATGGAACACCCACCAAATCACCCATAAAAAAAGTTGCCGCAAAATTGTCGGCACTACATAACCCACCTATTGAAACCCTAACACATTCAGCCACATACCGAAAAATACACCAAACTTTCGATAAGATAAGCTGCGGCTCGGAAGAATCAAATTTGCGCAAGCGCAATTTGTTTCTTCGCTCAACTTGCACTATCTTTGTGAATACTAATACTGTAACACAAATATACAACAAGTATGAGAAAGAAAGTCCTTCCAATAATCAAAAACGACCCATGGCTTGAGCCGTATGCCGATGCCATCAATGGTCGGCACGAAGACGTGATTCGCAAGGAAAAAGAATTGACAGGTGGTGGAAAAATGACCCTCGACGACTTTGCAAATGCCCACAACTACTTTGGGCTGCACAAAACCAAGACAGGGTGGGTGTTCCGTGAATGGGCGCCACATGCCACGTCAATCCATATAATAGGCACATTCAACGACTGGCAAGAAACCGACGAATATAAGCTCACACGCATCGACAACGGAGTGTGGGAAATCACGCTTGCCCCCGACAAGCTGAAACATGGCGACCTCTACAAACTGAAAATGCGGTGGGATGGCGGAGAAGGCGAACGCATTCCGGCATACGCACGCCGCGTGGTGCAAGACGAGAATACGCTTATATTCTCGGCACAAGTGTGGGCACCGGCACGTTCTTACCGCTTCAAGGTCAAGGACTTCAAGCCAAACGTGTCGCCGCTGCTCATATATGAGTGCCACATAGGCATGGCGCAAGATGCCGAGCGGGTAGGCACATACGAAGAATTCCGCACCAATATCCTGCCGCGCGTGGCCGCCGACGGATACAACGCCATACAAATCATGGCAATACAAGAACACCCCTACTACGGGTCGTTCGGCTACCACGTGTCGAGCTTCTATGCCGCTTCGAGCCGCTTCGGCACACCCGACGAGCTGAAGAAACTCATCGACGAAGCCCACAAGATGGGAATTGCCGTAATCATGGACATAGTACACTCGCATGCTGTGAAAAACGAAGTCGAAGGCCTTGGCCGTTTCGATGGCAGCTACGACCTATATTTCTATGGCGACGGTCGCCGCGAACATCCGGCATGGGATTCGCTCTGCTTCGACTATGGCAAGAACGAGGTGCTTCACTTCTTGCTCTCCAACTGCAAATTCTGGCTCGAAGAGTACCACTTCGACGGTTTCCGCTTCGACGGCGTGACTTCGATGCTCTATTACAACCACGGGCTGGGGCAAGGGTTCAGCTCGTATGACGACTACTACAACGGTGCACAGGACACCAACGCCATCACCTACCTCACGCTTGCCAACCTGCTCATTCACCAAGTCAACCCCAACGCCATCACCATTGCCGAGGAGATGAGCGGAATGCCTGGGCTGGCACTGAAATTCAAGGACGGCGGCATGGGATTTGACTATCGCATGGCCATGGGCATCCCCGATTACTGGATAAAGACCATAAAGGAGAAGAAAGACGAGGACTGGCACCCGACATCAATCTTCTGGGAACTCACCAACCGCCGCTACAACGAAAAGACCGTAAGCTATGCCGAAAGCCACGACCAAGCGTTGGTGGGCGACAAGACAATCATATTCCGCCTAATCGACAGCGAAATGTACTGGCACATGATGGTGGGTGACAACAATATGACCGTTGACCGCGGCATGGCGTTGCACAAGATGATACGCTTAGTGACATGCACTACCATCAACGGTGCGTACCTCAACTTCATGGGCAATGAGTTCGGTCATCCCGAATGGATTGACTTCCCACGCGAGGGCAACGGCTGGAGCTACAAATATGCCCGACGCCAGTGGGACCTCGTTGACCGCAAGGAATTGAAATATCAATACTTGAACAACTTCGACAACGACATGATACACCTCGTGGGCGGAATAAAGAATTTCCAAGCCCTGCCGGTAGAAAAATTGTGGGACAAGGACGATGACCAAGTGCTTGCATACAAACGCGGCGACTATGTGTTCATATTCAACTTCAGCCCGACAAAGTCGTTCACCGACTACGGCATACTCGCCCCGGTGGGCGAATACGACGGCGTGTTTGACAGCGATGCCAAGCGTTATGGAGGCTACGGCAACATCGACGAGAGTGTACACCACTTCACGCAAGACGACCCATTGTATGCGCCTCACGGGCTTGGGTGGCTCAAATTGTACCTGCCCGCCCGCTCGGCACAAGTGCTGAAGATGGCCCGCAAACGCCGCGCACGCTGCAAAAAGGCCGAGTAACATAAACACACACATTCACACGGGGTGTCAGAATGGAGATTCTACACCAATTCTGATACCCCTAATAAAAACAAATAATTATGAAAAAAATAAGTTTTTTGCTATTGCTTGCAATGACGCTGGTATTTGCGTCTTGCAAGGACGAGGCTTCGCACAACGCACTGTCGATGATTCCTGCCGATGCAACTTTCGTCGGCTCGGTCAACGTTGGTTCAATCATCCAAAAGGCAGGCATAACTGTTGAAAACGGCAACGTCACATTCCCCGACTCCTATAGCGCGCTCGTGCAAAGCGGCATGGGCGAAAACGACATGAAAGCACTTAACGAGCTAACGCAATCGGGTATCGACCTCACAGGCAAAATATATATGTTTGGCGACAAGTCGGCAAAAGGTGTATTCATCATCCCTTTGACCGATGCATCGGCCGCAAAAACATATATCACAAATCAAACTGGCAAAGAAGTGGTTGCCGACGGCGACCTATACAAGGTTGACGGCTTGGGCCACGGGTCGGCTGCTTACTTGTCGGATAGCTACATCGTAGCCGCCATGCAATACTCGGGCGACGACATCGACAACTACATGAAAGGCATAATCAACGTCACTAACCAAACTTCAATCGCCGACAATGCCGAAGCCATGACCATGCTCGGACGCGACGACGACCTGACAATGTATGGCGACTATAACCGCATCTTGGCCATGAGCGGCATGAATGCCTCGCAGCTCATAGCATCGGCCTATGGCGAGGAATATGCCGGACTGGCAGAAACATACAAAGGAATGGGTTACACACTCAATTTCGGCAAAAAAGAGGTTGAGCTGTTTGGCAAAATGTTCTACGATGAAAACAACGAACTTATAAAACAGGCGCTCAAAGCTGTCGGAAAGCCTTCGGCCGAGGGACTTAAATTCATGCCGGCCGACATGCAACTCGTGCTATCGGTTTCGCTCAATGGCGAGGAGCTTGCCAAGAACGAAATGCTCGTTCAGCTAATCGATAAGGCATTCACGCCGCAAGTAGCCAAAATCATCACCAAAGACGAAACACTTGAATACATTGGCAGCATCGACGGCCCTGTCACACTCGGTTGGAACTATGTCGATTACGCCACAAGCCGCGACATGCACGTATATGGCGCAATCAAGACCGACAAAGCCGATGAGCTGTGCCAGAAAATACAATCCACAGTCACTGCACAGTTGCAAGGTGTCGTAGCATGCAGCAAGATGGGAGATGAATACGTTGTCAACTTGCTTGGGCAGCAAGTGTTCGCATTCGGCAGCAAAGATGGGTTCTTCCACTTCCGCTCAGTTCCGCAACAAGTGAAAGAAAGCATGTATGACAACGACATCGCCCGCGGCATATTCGACAAAGCTCCATCGGGACTGTATGCCAACCTGCTCAAAGGCTCTCGCGCAAACAACCAAATCGTGACAATGATGCCCAAGATGCAATTCAGCGCCTACGCCGAGGCCGAAGCCACCGACCTCAGCTCGGGAACATTCAAGATTGTCATCGAAGAACCCGAGGGCGACAATTCGCTCGAAACAATCCTCTCGGTCGTAGCCAACGCAATGAATTGAGGAACCATCAAATAACACAGAATAAAATGAGATGCGGCAAGTGTCGCACCTCATTTTATTTTATATCTCCCGCCAAATTATATTACCGTATGCTAAATGCGCAAGTCTGCCAATATATACCGTCTTCGTTGACTGATGCACGGCAGACATTATATAAGCAATGGCTGGCACTTGACAACACCCAATATAACAAGCCAATATTCTCATATTATTTTGACAATACCGTTTCATTGCCACGTGGCTGGCTGATTACGACCAACGTCAGTGGTCAAACGCAGGGAGATATGCACACCAACCAATTCGGCACGACTTGGTTCATGATGGATGCATCGGTTGGCAAGACTTTCTTTAATAAGTCGTTAACAGTCAAATTGACAGCAACCGACATTTTCAATACAGCCAATAACGACTGGACTATGAACACATACGGCATCTTTGTTGATAAACGCCAAAGCTACGACCATCGTGGAATCGCACTCAACATCATCTACAATTTCCAACCCCGCAAGAGCAATTACAAAGGCTCGTCGGCAGCAGAAGAAGAATTGAAGCGGCTATAAAGAATGCACCTTGAGGTAGGTACAAAAAAAAATTAATTGTCATCACGACAACTAATCTTCAACTTAAAATCTAATACCATGAAAAAACCAATGCAAAAGTATGCTTTATATTTATGCTGTGCAACATATATCGAAAAAATCTTCCATCGTTTTGCATTATTTAACATTGCAAATATCCATATTTACATGTAGAGCCGTCATATCATGGCGGTTCGTTACTGCTACAATATGGTGTGCTACAGGTGTTTACCACTGTGGTTGTCATCGAGCCGCCATGATATGACGGCTGGAGAGGTGTTTTTTGTGTTATCCTCTGTGGCTTTCATCAAATCTCTATTTTTTGTAATTTTGGTGGTAACTTTAATTAAAACTATATGAGTGTAAGCGAGAAAGGGGCGTTGGCTGCTGGAACGAGCCTGCAAGGCGGGCGTTATGTGGTTGAACGGGTGCTTGGACAAGGTGGCTTCGGCATTACTTATCTATGCAAGCATACTGGGCTTGGCAAACGGGTTGCAATCAAGGAGTTCTTTTTTGCACAGTTTTGCGAGCGACAGGGCGACACGTCGCAGGTGACGGTGCCGACCGCCGGTAACCGAGAATTGGTCGAGAAGTTTCGCCGCAAGTTTGTCAAGGAGGCACGGTTGATAACCGACAAGCTGTCGCAAGCCCCATCGGTGGTGAATGTTTTCGATGTGTTCGACGAGAATGGCACATCATACTACGTGATGGATTATATCGACGGACGTTCGCTTGCCGAAGTGCTCAAGCAGCGCGGTCGGCTTGGCGAGGCCGAGGCTGTAGCTATCATCGAGCAGGTGGGACGTGCATTGTCCTATGTACACTCTTGCGGTATCAACCACCTCGACATCAAGCCGGCCAACATCATGATGAGCCGTGCCACAGGTCGGCCAGTGCTAATCGACTTCGGCGTGGCCAAGCAGTATGATGCTACCACAGGCGAGGCGACGACCACCACGCCCGTGGGTCGCACCCCGGGCTACGCGCCGCTTGAGCAATACAGCCTCGGTGGTGTGAGACATTTCACCCCGCAAAGCGACATTTACGCTCTTGGTGCGACACTCTATAAACTCGTCACTGGTAATACCCCACCTGAGGCGACTGCGATGCCGAGAGATGCTGTGTTGCCATACCCCGACGATATTTCCACTCCAGTGCGGCAAGCCATCACCACCGCAATGCAGCCCCACAAGGAGAACCGCCCCGCCCGAGTGGAAGATTTCCTGCAGCTGCTGCTCCCCAGGCAGAAACCTAAGCCAAAGCCAAAACCTAAGTCACGCCGCAAGTGGCTGCCGTGGGCTGTAATAATGGTGGTTGTGATGGTAATGGTGGTGACTGCATCTGTGATGTTGATGCAACATGGAAAAACATTGAATTTTCAAGAAGTTGGTACTGAACCAGTGCTGCAGAATGCTTTGCACAAGATTGAGATGGTGTATGTGCGAGGAGGAACGTTCACTATGGGTGCGACTTCGGAGCAGGGTAGCGATGCAAATAGTAAAAGAGAAAAACCAGCCCATAATGTGACGTTAGGTGGGTATTACATTGGTAAATATGAAGTGACTCAGAAGTTATGGGAAGCTGTAATGGGTAGTAACCCGAGTTATTTTAAAGGGGAAAATTTGCCAGTCGAGAATGTTAGTTGGTATGACGTGCAGGAATTCTTGCGGAAACTGAATGCGATGACTGGGAAGAATTATCGTTTGCCGACTGAGGCGGAGTGGGAGTTTGCAGCCAGAGGTGGCAATAGTAGTCGTGGTTACAAGTATAGTGGAGGCAACGATCCTCGAAGTGTGGCGTGGTATGATGGTAATAGTGTTCAAACCCATACTGTAGGAACGAAGTTGCCTAATGAACTCGGGATATACGACATGAGTGGGAATGTTTGGGAATGGTGTTCGGATTTTTATGGAGATTACAGTAGTTCAGCGCAGCGCAATCCTAAAGGCCCTTTTAATGGGACGGAGCGTGTGTTTCGTGGTGGTTGTTGGTACGATCTTGTAAATGCTTCTCGGGTGTCTTGTCGGAGCGGTAATACCCCAAGCACTCGTTATAACGACATTGGTTTTCGCCTTGCCATGTAGCTACATTAAGCCACGATGCTTGTAGAGCCGTCATACCATGGCGGCTCTACAGCCAGAGGGGGTATCGTGTATGCGTCCCTGCATTTTGGCAGGTGGCAGTGCTCTTTGCGGTTATTCGGCGTGGGGGGCTTGTTGGGGGCGGGAGGTGACCCGGGCATAGACGATGAGGGCGAGGGCCGACACTATGCCTACGCCGGCAAACCAGTACCAGATGTAGTGGGCGTTGACGCTGGCGGCTTCCCATGCCTCGCGGGTGGCGTATAGGGCTGGGTCGGGGCAGTAGTGCGACAGCAGTATGCCCGACATTCCAAAACCGAGTATCGACGACAGGAACGAGTCTAAGTGGCTGAAACCGAGGTACAGACCTTCTTCGCCCTTGGGGGCTTGCAGTGAAAAGTATTCGAGGTAGCGCGGTGAGATGAAGCACTCGGCAAGTGCTTGCAGCAAGATGCCAGCCACCATCATTACTGTGATGGGGTGGAAGCCCAGCAGATTGCCGTTGAACAGGTTGTCCGATGCCATGACCAATGCCGACAGCGGAATGAGGAACATTCCCACAGTAATCGATGTCAATGCCTTGCGGCGAGCCATGAATCGCGTGACGAGGTTGACGCACAGCACCACAACGAGCGGGTTGACGTTGGCTATCCAGCCTGGACGTGCCGTTTCGCCGGCGAGGCGTATCACATACTTTGGCATGGTGGCATAGAGCTGTTGCTGCACCATCCAGAAGCCTGTCACAATCAATATCAGCACGAGCAGCCGCCCGTTGGTGAACACGCGGCACAGTCCATGCAGTACCTCGCCGATGCTCTTGCCTTCACCGGCGGTGTTGGCCGAGTGGTAGAAGAGGAGTATCGCCACGAATGCCACCACGCACAGTATGCCAGAGAAGAGATTGATGTGGATATATGCCGCGTCGCCGATGAGCGAGCGCATGGGGTCGATGACGCTTTTACCGATGAACGACCCGATGTTGACCATCATGTAGAAGATGGAGTAGCCGCGGGCGCGTGTGGCCGATGTGGTTTCCCTTGCCACCGAAGCCGAGATAATCGACTTGATGAACGAGCCGCCCACCATTACCACAATCATTGCTGGTACCACGAGGTAACGCTTGCCGCTCTCTCGCAGCCCGGTGAACACGGTTTGCTCGCCATATCGCACAAGCCCGTCCCCTTCAAGTACCAACGGCAGCAGCCACAGCATGATGTAGCCGGCGGCAAGCAGCGTGAAGGCGATAAGCAGCGACTTGCGGTAGCCCACCTTGTCGGCCAATGCGCCGGTGAAAAGCGGTAGCAAGTAGAGTCCGCCCGAGAAAAGCCCCGAGATGATGCTCGCCTCGATGTCGGAGAAACCGAGTGTGTTGGACAGATAGAGCGTTACAACGATAAAGACGGCATAATATGCCATTCGTTCAAATAGTTCGGCGGCATTGGCCGTCCAGAAAGCCCGTGAATATTTAGCCATAATGTGATTGATTTATATGTATGTTGTGTTGTTGATTATGCGCCGTTATAGTTTTCCCACCGCCAACGTATGAAATCCCTGTTTATATGCTCGGGAATGAAAATGCGAGGAGGGATTGAAGTCCCGTATGACCACCGTGCCTTGTCCGACAAGAAAACATCGCCATTCTCGGAAATGCGCAGGTGACCCGAATCGAATAAGAAGTGGATGTCCATTCTCATAGCAAATCCATTAGCAGCTGTGTCTTCACCATTGTATTTGTAAGGAATAATATGCGCAGCTTCGAGTACTTCGGGCATTTCCACGTTTGAGATGACACAGCGTTGGCACGCTTGCAACACTTCTTTTCTGAATTTGGCTTGGTTGGGGCGTTTTTGCGAACTTGTGTACACAAGTTTCCTTTCGGCGTTAGGGACTAAGTCGGGGGGCAACAGTGTGGATTTGTTGTTTAGTATCTCTTGTATTTCGGTATCGAGATTAGTGTTATACGTGTATTTTTCTTCGCCATGGCTGTTTGCGTCCGTCTTTGCGAGATAGCCGTAATAAGAGAGGAAAAGCAGAAATTCCCTTGCGATGCGGGCATCATTGGCACCTTTTGTGCAATTGGGCCAGGAAGTCAAGTCAAGCATGCCATTTCGATAGTGCCTTATGTATTGGGCATAGTCGGCGACAGGCCTGTTTGCAGTGCCCGATAATGGGATTACGATGCGGTATAGCTCGAATGGAGTTAAATAGGCATTATCAAGGTCGAGTAGGTTATTGCTTAGAGTTCGGATGATTGATAAAATCAACTTGAGTGGGTAAATTGAGATCCCGGCATTATCCCATTTTTTGCATTCTTCTTTGGGTTGGATATTGGGGTTTGGTAATTTCAGGCTTATTATCGTGATTGCAGAAAACTCGGTTTGTGAGATTGTGTGGTTTGCAACCTTTCGGCCAAAGTCGGTGAGGCGGATTATTCCATTTCCTCCTTTGTCGGATGGGATGAGGTTTAAGGCTTTCCAGTATTGGCCAGAATTGCGTATAATATTCCTGTCGCCAGTCCTTCCACGTAAGTCGATATTGACACCTCGTCCGACAAGGTCGTTTGAGAGGCTTTTCAATTCTTTTGCAAATTCGTCGGAGCTGTATTTGTATTTCCCTTCGAGGTTGTACATTCTGAACAAAATGCCTAATAACACTACGGGGTCGTTAATCCCTTCGGTGCATTGTAGCGAAGCCCATTTCCATTTAAAATCGGGGAATGGGAGTTTGGGTGTATCTAATGTTTTCATGCTGTTTCTATGAGGTTGAATTGTGAAGCAAGGCAGTAGGCGAGTTTCACGGGGACGGCATTGGCAATTTGTCGGTAAACTGAGGTGAGAGTACCGCTAAACTTGAAATCGATGGGGAATGACTGTATCGTGGCTAATTCTCGGCCAGTCATTCGCCGTTTCCCATTATAGTGTGGCAGTATAACAACACCGCCTTTGTCATCTCCGCGGCCAGTGACGGTGGGTGCCGGCAAATCGGGATTGATGACGCGGTGTCCGATGTATCCGTTGAAATTGAGCTTGTATTTAGAGTATTCGTGGTTGGCGAGGTTGTTGGGCATGTCGGGGTCGGGTAAGTTGCCTATTGCATCTTTGACCGACACCCATTTTCGCAAGCCATTGTTTCCGTCGCGGCTGTACATGGGGGCAGGAAAAGTGTATTTGTTTCCATTTCTGCATCCCACAATTATTACCCTTTCCCTCCTTTGGGCTACACCATAGTTGGCAGCGTTGAGAACGTGGTAATTCACGTCGTAGCCCAGATTTTTGAAGTCGTTGATGATGAGGTTGAACACTTCGCCGCCCCCCAAAGATAGAATTCCTTTGACATTCTCGGCGAGGAAAAAGCTGGGCTGTTTGTCGTGAATGACTCGCAACAACTGCTTGTAGAGCATGTTCCGTTCATCAGTTGTGTGTCTTTTGGTGTTTGCCACGGAAAAGCCTTGGCAAGGGAATCCTCCGATAACGATGTCGCAGTCGGGAATGGCGGCAGATGGGATGGCAGCAATGTCACAATTTGTAATATGTTGGCCGATATTGAGCCTATATGTGACGACGGCATCGGTATAGATGTCGTTGGCCCATATTATTTCATGTCCTGCGAGTTTAAATCCCAGGTCTAATCCACCTGCTCCGCTGAATAACGATACGACTTTCATGTTATATTTTATTGTTTTTCTATTTCTGCAAGTTTTTCACCGAGCATTTTGCCGAATAGTACTGGGACGGCGTTGCCGATTTGCCTGTAGCAACTACCCATTTTGCCTATGAAAATAAAGTCGCGAGGGAAAGTCTGTATTACTGCGCTTTCTCTTATTGTCAGCCGTCTAAGCCCATTGTAGTGCGGAATTGCGCACACGCCGCCTTTACCGTTGCCTCGTGCCAATATTGTAGGAGAAGGTTTGTCGGGGTCGGTGGCGCGGTGGGCTGTGAAGTTGCGTATGGTCACTTTGTAATTTGAGCCAGTGTTGTTAGGGTCGGTTGAGGTGTCGCCAGCTGGTGGCAGGTCGCCGATGGCAGTTTTGATGCTTACCCAAGAATCTTTGGTGTGTGTCGGCTGAGGAAATTTAAGATGCTTTGAAGGGCTCAGGTCATTTCTTTGACCGATTATTATCACTCTTTCACGATGTTGTGGCACGCCATAGTCGGCCATGTTGACTTTGTGTATCTCCACATCATAGCCAGCGGTCTTGAAATCTGCGATAATTCGTTGAATGGTTTTCCCATTGTCGAGGCTAAGGATGCCTTTTACATTCTCGGCTATGAAATATAGTGGGTGCTTGTCGCTAACGATTTTGAGGAAATATTTGTATAATGTGTTTCTTGAGTCGTCGGCGTTTCGCTTAAGGTTGGCCATGGAAAATCCTTGGCATGGGAAACCTCCTACTACGACATCGCAGTCGGGGATTGTGTTTGTGGCAATTACGGCTATGTCGGCGCAAATTATGTTGTGGCACACGTTAGCTTTGTATGTGGCGACGGCATCGGCATCGATGTCGTTGGCCCATACTATATTGTGACCAGCTTGCTTTAGACCTAAATCTAATCCGCCAGCACCAGAAAATAGACTGACGATGTTCATTCAATTAGTTTTTCAGATAACACAAAAGTAATGCATTTTATGTTATTTTGGAATTGGGTTTTGATGTACAATTGGCTCGGTGGCATGTTGTGCCATCGAGCCACTGTATAGTTTTGATGAATGTCGGGCGGTTACAGCTCAAGGTCGCCGTTGAAGATTTCGTGCCAGGGGAGGCCTTGGTGGTTGAGCACGTCGAGGAATGGATCGGGGTCGAACTCTTCGACGTTGTACACACCTGGCTTTTTCCACAGCCCCTTGAGGAACATCATTGCCCCGGTCATGGCAGGAACGCCAGTAGTGTAGCTCACGGCTTGCATACCGGTTTCCTTGTAGGCTGCTTCGTGGCTGCAATTGTTATAAATATAATAGGTGAGCGGCTTGCCCTCCTTGTCGATGCCCCGAATGCGGCAACCGATTGAAGTTTCGCCGTGATAGTTCTCGCCAAGTTCCTTGGGATTAGGCAACACGGCCTTCAAGAATTGCAGCGGCACTATCTCGTGACCTTCATACATGATAGGCTCGATGCTTGCCATGCCTATGTCTTGGATTACACGCAAGTGCGTTAGATATTCTTGCCCGAAAGTCATCCAGAAGCGAGCGCGCTTGATGCTCGGGAAGTTCTTCACAAGCGATTCAAGCTCCTCGTGATAAAGCAAGTAAGACTCACGCGGACCGATGTTGGGGTAATTGAGCGTCTTGTGTATCTCTTGCGGCTCGGTTTCAATCCACTTGCCATCTTCATAATACTTGCCCTTCTGCGTGATTTCGCGTATGTTGATTTCGGGGTTGAAGTTGGTGGCGAAAGCTTTGCCATGGTTGCCGGCATTGCAATCGACAATGTCGAGATAGTCGATGCGTCCGAAGTGGTGCTTGGCTGCGTATGCTGTGTAAACGCCCGACACGCCCGGGTCGAAGCCGCAACCGAGTATTGCCGTAAGGCCGGCGCGCTCGAAGCGGTCGCTATAGGCCCACTGCCAACTGTATTCAAAGTGAGCTTCGTCGCGCGGTTCATAATTGGCCGTATCCAAGTAGTTAACACCACACTCAAGGCAAGCGTCCATGATGGTCAAGTCTTGATATGGCAATGCCACATTGATTACAATGTCGGGGCGATGCTTATTAAACAGGGCGACAAGCTGCTCCACGCTGTCGGCATCCACACTGTCGGTGGTGACATTGTCCTTGCCTATGGCACGGGCCACGGCATCACACTTGCTGCGGGTGCGCGAAGCAATCACAATCTCGTTGAACACGTCGGAATTCTGTGCGCACTTGTGAGCCACGACCGTTCCCACGCCGCCAGCTCCGATAATCAGTACCTTGCTCATTTCTATTCTTAGATGCGTTTATTGATTATAATGGACAAATATACATAAAGTCGAGCGCAATACAAAAAACAGCTCGCTGATTTTTTGTATCGCCAGGGACAACCCATATTAAAATAGCTGGCTTGTGCAACATACAGCCCCATTGCCACCATGTCGTGCCTAAACACTTGCCAATCGACCATGGTGCAAAAAAGATGTTTCAATTTAAACAAGCTGTTAGTAACTTTGCACAAAAAAGCGTGGCAAGGGAAATAATTGACATACGTGACGTGATGAAGCGTTTCGACGCATACCTGATGGTCGAACGCGGACTGTCGGAAAACACCGTCGAGGCCTACAACGACGATGTGCAAAAACTCATTGACTACTTCGACGACGTTGAATTAAGCCCAGTTGATGCCACCGAGAACGACTTGCACGGTTTCCTCAGCGGGCTGTTCGACCTTGGCATAGCACCAAAGTCGCAAGCGCGCATATTGTCGGGCATAAAGACGTTTTACAAATTCCTGAAAATCGAGGGTTACATCGACAACAACCCCACCGTGCTTATCGAGTCGCCACGGCTCGGGCGCAAGCTGCCCACAGTGCTTACAGTCGAGGAAATCGACGCAATGATTGCCGCAATCGACCTCGACGAACCCGAGGGGCAACGCAACCGTGCGATAATAGAAACGCTATATGGCTGCGGATTGCGAGTGAGCGAACTCGTAGGGCTGCGCATTTCACAAATCTATACCGAGGACGAATACATAATCGTCGAGGGCAAGGGTGGCAAGCAAAGGCTGGTGCCAATATCGACCACCGCCCTCGACGAAATAAAAAAATACATCAACGGCTACCGCTCACAACTGAAAATAAAGCGTGGGTGCGACGACATCCTGTTCCTCAACCGACGCGGCGGAATGCTCACACGCGTCATGGTATTCTACATCATCAAGAAACTGTGCCTGCTCGCCGGAATCGGAAAAAACGTGAGCCCCCACACACTGCGCCACTCATTTGCCACGCACCTGCTTGAAGGCGGTGCCAACTTGCGTGCCATACAGCAAATGCTCGGACACGAGGACATATCAACGACCGAAATCTATGTACACATCGACCGCTCGCGGCTGCGGCAAGAAATCCTCAGCCACCACCCACGCAACATGCGCCACTGAAAACTGTGGTGCAACGTGACAAGGCGGCAATTAAGGCTCCACCATTTCCACTTCGGGACCGAACCACTGTTCATGCACCCCGTTCACTTGCCACCTGATTTCGGGGGTGACGAGCGACTTCACTTTCTTGTAAACAAACACAAGTGCGGCAGCATTGTCAAGCAATCCAAGTACGCCAAACGTCTTTGTCGATAGCAAATCTGTAGGCAGCAACTGGTAGCCAAGTGCCGCCGCTATTAACGCCTTGTTGCCCATGCTGGTATCGGGGCTTTTCAGCACGTAATACAGTTCGAGCATCATGCGTGTGGCTTCACGCCCACCCTTGGCGGCATACTGCTTGATGCGTTCCCACAATTTCTCGGCACCGCCAAACTTGTTCATAAAATTATCAACCATAACTAATTCAATTTTTTTATTCAATCAATCCCGAGCCTGCAATGCCGGCTCCTACATAATAAAGATAATCTTTCGGCATTTTTATTCCCTTAAAAATAATTAAAACTAAGATGGTAATTCAGAAACTGTTTTGAGATTTTTGTTCGATGGTTTGAGATGGATTTTCGAGGCGGTTTTGATTGTTTTTTGAGTAAGTTTAGCAAGCTAAACGTCGAAAAAACAATCAAAACCGGCCGAAAAGACGCTCAAAACATGAACAAAGAACTCATTATAAAACTATTTCTGTAAAATTTCAAAACAGTTTCTCAATACCTCACACAAAAACTACTTGTCTGCACAGTGGTGGAATAAGCTGCCGCAACAGCACCTACCCTTAAAGACAAAACATTTTATTGCAGCACGGGGCGAAACTATCGCGCCCTGTGTTGCTTTTTTGTGAAAAATGTTTGTAACTTTGTGGAGTGCTGTGCCAAAATCGCACGAACCTGTGCTGGAATTGCAACCCAGCCGCATCGTGGGGGCGCACGGCTTCTTTATGGCCCAGCACGACATATCATGGCATAAACCTTGTGGCACTAAGCCCGAACACTTATGTTTCACTATATTGTTTATTAAAAAAATTTCTAACGACATGAACCGAATTGCACTGAAAGTCTGCGCAGCCTCGTTGGCACTATTGCCGATAGCTGCTGCTCCCGTGGAAATGCAAGCCAATCCAACTGTAACACAATCACAAATGGAAAAGTTTTCAACCTATCCCGCATACGACGGGAACGACCTCGAACTGACAATCGACCGCAACGGCTATCACTTCTGCCTATGGTCGCCAATGGCCGACAGCGTACGTGTCAACATCTACAAACATGGACAAGGTCGTAACTTAGTCACCACATTCCTGCTGCAACCCGATGCAGCAACTGGCACATGGCGTGGTACATCGACCGACAACCTGATGAACCACTTCTACACGTTCCAAATACACACAGGCGGAAAATGGCTCGACGAAACTCCTGGCGTGTGGGCCAAGGCCGTGGGTGTCAACGGCAAGCGCGCCGCAATCATCGACTTTGAAAAGACCAACCCCGAAGGCTGGGGTGCCGACCACGGGCCCAAGGTTGAAAGCATCACCGATGTCATACTATATGAAATGCACCACCGCGACTTCTCGATGCACCACAACTCGGGTATCGTCAACAAAGGCAAGTTTGTGGCAATGCTCGAAGAGGGCACGGTGTCGCTCAACGGGCAGCCGACCGGCATCGACCACCTCAAGGAATTAGGCGTGACACATGTGCATATATTGCCGTCGTTCGACTACATGAGCGTCGATGAAACGCAACTGCCATCGAACACCTACAACTGGGGATATGACCCTATCAACTATAACGTTCCCGACGGCTCATACTCGACAAATCCCGCCGACCCATACTGCCGCATACGTGAGATGAAGCAGATGATTAAGGCTCTGCACGACGCCGGCATAGGCGTGGTGATGGACGTGGTGTATAACCACACGGGTATCACCGAAGGGTCGAACTTTGAGCTCACCGCTCCAGGATATTATTACCGCCAACGCCCCGATGGCAGCTATTCCGATGCTTCGGCCTGCGGTAACGAAACTGCCAGCGACCGCCAGCAGATGCGCAATTTCATAGTCAACTCGGTGAAATACTGGGTGAGCGAATACCATATCGACGGCTTCCGCTTCGACCTGATGGCAATACACGACACCGAAACGATGACACAGGCGGCAGCAGCCATCAAGGCTATAAATCCGTCGGCATTCATCTACGGCGAGGGTTGGACGGCCGGCGACTCGCCGCTACCAGTGGAACAACGCGCGCTGAAGGTGAACGTGGCCAAGATGGAGGGCGTGGCAGTGTTCAGCGACGACATTCGCGATGCCGTGAAAGGCCATTACTCCGACGAAGCCGACCGCGGATTTGCTTCGGGCAAACCCGGTAACGAGGAAACTGTGAAAATAGGCATCGTGGCATCGACGGCTCACCCACAAGTGGACTACAGCAAGGGCAACAATGCCAAAGTGCCATACGCCACGTCGCCGCAACAAATCATCAACTATGTTTCATGCCACGACGACCTTTGCCTCACCGACAAGCTCGACATATCGATGAACGGCTGCAGCGAGGCCGAACGCATCAATGCGGCCAAGCTGGCACAAACCATCGTGTTCACATCGCAAGGCACTCCGTTCATGTTTGCAGGTGAAGAGGTGTTCCGCAACAAGCAACATGTACACAACAGTTTCCGTTCGCCCGACTCAATCAACGCCATCGACTGGAATCAAAAGGAGCAATACCGCGAACTGTTTGACTACTACCGCAACCTCATCGCCATGCGCAAAGCGCACCCGGCATTCCGCCTGCGCACAGCCGACGAAATTGCCCGTCACATCAAGTTTGACGACATCACGGCAAGCAACCTCATTTCTTATTCTATAACTGGCAACGCAGGTGGCGACACTTGGAAAGAAATCAAGCTCGTGTTCAACGGTGCAAACGAAGCACAAACGGTGAAAGTGAAAAAAGCCGACTGGACAATCGTAGCACAAGACGGCAAGCTCGACATGAACGGCATCGGCACTTCGCGCGGCGGCGAAATATCGGTAGCCCCACACACTGCCCTGATTCTCGTCACAGAGTAAAACAGGCTTCAATACACAATCGCACCGTAATGGGGGGGCTACCCATTGCGGTGCGATTCGTTGTTGGCACTCAAACGGTGTTGAATATGTGGCTACGGCACGCAACCTTGCGTGTTACTTTGTGCGCAGCTCTTCGACGGCATTGCGGAAGACGGTGCGAATTATGCCCATGACATTGAACGTGTGTTCGATGTTTTGCTTCAGCGACTCCTCGTCGGTGAAATAAAACTCACACGAGGCCGACACGCTCTTGTAGGTGGCATCGATATACACCTTGCCCATCTTCAGCTCACGCGTCACCTTGTTGCACGCCGTGATTATCAACGCTTCGTCGCCATCGTCCACGTCATAGAACTGCGGCAACAGGAACACCACGTAATGTTCGTCGGCATCGCCCATCATGGCATAAACATTCTTCAACTGGTAGCGCACCATAAGGTCGCCATCTTCATCAACTTTCGGCTTGAAACCCATATCTTCAAGCACCGATATTACCATTTCTTTTTTAGTCATAATTCGATTCCTCCATCATTTTCATTTGTTTCTGCATTGTCGTCACTCTCATCGCCGCCATCGGCTTCTGGTGTGTCGGCGGCTTCGTCGCCATCGTCACTGGCTTTAAGCTCGGCCATAGCCTTCCGTGCAAAATTATACGAGGCCTCAAGGCTAAGTATCATGTGCGACAGCAACATCATCAGGTCTTCGCCGCCAATCAGCTCCCTCTCATAGAACAGCCACACCCTGCCGCCATATTTGTAACTTTTCACATACTTCATCGACGAATTGATTTTATCCACCAGCTTGTAATAGAGCATGTCTTCGCCTTCTTCAAGCTCGTATATTCCCGGAATACAGACGTTGACAAAGTCCTCGTCGTTGTCTGACGGCAGATACAAGTAGTTAGAACCTTCGTAGTCGAAACCGTAACCAAAATCGTCAATCGGCTCCATCTTGAAGCCCAATGCATCAAATGCATCCAATATTTCGTCTTTAATCATGACATTTTGCTTTTATCGTTGTTATACCTTGCGTTTACAATATCTTAACGGAAACCTATTTGCATCGACTTCCCCTTTTCGTTGGGGGCAAACTCGCTGCGTATGCGCTCATACTCGCGCAGGTCGCGGCTGCTCACCGATGGCGACTTTTGCGAAATAGTGACCTCAAGCAGCTCCTGCGTGATTTTCTTGTAGGGCGAGGTGCGGTCTTTGATTGAAGCATTGAACATCTGGCGCGAGGCCGTCTTCACTATATATGTTATGTCGCTGCAATTATATCCGGCCGTCAAGGTCGCAAGCCGTTCATAGTCGATGCCCTCGTCGGCGGGCAACTTCGACAATGCCAGCTTGAACAGGCTCATGCGGGCGGCAATATCGGGCATATCCACATATATCATCTCGTCGATGCGCCCCTTGCGCAGCACGGCCTTGTCGATGCGTTCGGGGTGGTTGGTGGCGGCAAGCACATAAACGCCGCGCTCGGTGGCGTTGTTGAGCATGCACAAGAACTCGTTCACCTCGCCATTCTGGCAATTATTGTCGATTTCGGTGCGGCGAGGCACCATTGCATCGAACTCGTCGAAAAACAGCAACGTCGGGGCCTTGCGCTCGGCCTTGCGGAACACCTCGCCGATTTTCTCCTGTGTGCCGTGCACCAATGTCGATGCGATGTCGTCGGGAACGACCTTCATGAAATTGATGCCGACTTCCTCGGCAAGTTTCTCGGCAAAGAAAGTCTTGCCGCAGCCCGTCGGCCCGTAAAACAGCATACTCGGCGGCGTTATGCCGTAGGCCGCCGCGCACTCCTTGTTGTTCAGTACATTCACAAAGCCCTCGATTACAAATCGCTTCAGTTCGTCCATGCCAGCCACATCGGCAAACCCGTTACCAGTCTTACCCTTGACCTCAGGTGCGCTCTTCGACACACTGCTGCCCTGCGCCGGTGCTTTCTCCTCGGTTTTCGCCGGCTTCGCCCCGTTCATCTTTAATAACCATTCTTTTTCTGCCGTTGTTACATCCATCTTGTGTTCCTCCTTTTGTCGAATTGCGTTTCTTATGAAACATCACGAAGCAGCATTAGCCCCATGCCGCAACACGTCGCACCCCTCCACAAGCGAGGCATTACCGTGCCGCTTACATAATAAAGAAACAGCAAATGACCGTTTTATTCCAATCGTGATTGATTTTTAACAAACAATTAACACTCTCACGGAAGCCCAGCACAACACGCCGCTCCCATAGCGGCACTAAGTTACACCAAATTCCCCACATCTGCAACCCCCAAGCACAATTTCCCCGAAAAATCACGCTGCACCACAAGTGCCTCCATTTAAAGCGACATTGGAAGCCGCATCAAAACAACAATTACATACATTTGTTGTAGAGCCGTCATACCATGGCGGCTCGTTACTACCACATTTACAGCACATTACTATTGCATTCGAGCTATCATCGAGCCGCCATGATATGACAGTGCTGTCCCAATAAAAAATTAACATTGTTTCGGAGCAGCGAGCAAGTTACGATTTATCACAATATGGGATATAAGTTGGGCAACATTGCTTCGTTTGCACGAGTTGCCAACATATCTCTATCCAATGCAGGGATGCGGCAATGAGAAGCAAGCGTCTATCTCTTATTAGGACGGCTTCGCCGCCCTTGCTACAATTCGTAAGCAATCCATGGCACGGCAGCAAACGGACAAATCAAGCCGAAAGTAAAAAGTTGCCCGCACCATTCCACCATGTAACACACATATAATCAAATTGTTACAGTAGATGTTGACGATTTGATTAGGACAGCACTGTGCCCGTTCCAGCCTTGCTTAGCAACCAAGTATTCAAATTTGTCACGTGGGAGCAGGGCGCATAGTTGATTGAAAACGTAAGGGATTTGAACCATTTCGTAACATTTTGCTAATGCCGCAATATGGGAAACTTGGAGCGGTTTTCAAAATCCTCCGACAAAAAATCGTTCACTAACTACCGTTAAATCAGCATTTGGAATACCGATTTCTTTCATTCGCTTAATGCTACAGGCTCCGCCAACGCCAATTATCAATATCCGAGGCTTCCGCATAATGTGTCATATTTTGTCAGGAAATACATAATTCGATGAACATTTTTACACGGGCAAGAAATTCGCGGGCGAAGTTCCTGATTCGTGTGATGCGCCGTGCCGGGGTGTGGGCGTTGTATGCCACTGGGTGAAGTCCATGGTGTTCGGCAAGGTAGATGGCTCGCTCGTTGTGGTACTGTTGCGATATTATCGTCAGGCTGTCCAAGTGGTAAGTGCGTTTTGCGTTTATGATTGAATATATGGTGCGAGTGCCGTGGTAGTCGAGCATAATCACGCTGTCGGGAACACCACGGGCGACAAGCGAGTCGCGCATGGCTGCCAATTCGTTGCAACCATTGCTGCGGCTGGAGTAATCGCCTCCGCTTGCAATCACACGGTCGATTTTGCCGGCATGGTATAGGTCGGCAGTGGCTTTGATGCGATTGTCGAAATAGTAGTTGTGTATTCCGCGTGGCGTTATTGGCGAAGTGCCAAGCAGCAGCCCCACCTCGTTGTGTGGTACGTCGTCGATGCAATTGAAAGTCTTTCCCGAGGCATTTGCCGATACCACTGCATAGCACACCACAATTGCGGTGGCTATGGCCGCTATTGCCACGATTGCAGTTGTCAGATACTTATTGGGCTTGCGCAAGTTTTGTTTCATTTGAGCTATTGGTGTTACGTGAGTTATGTGGGCTTGAAACGAGATAGGCAATTACGGGGTTACTTTTATAAAAGCAAAATAACAAGCTACATGATTGCCGAGGATAAAGTTACTGAAATTTTTTGTTCTGTTGATGAGTTTTTTTGTAATAAGAGTTCCGTTTTCGAGGGCGGCTAATAGTGTGTACGTCAGTTACTGCAAAATCCTTTTATTCGTTTCAGTTTGTCGAATTCATCTTTTACGCATTGGTGCGTATCGAAGAATGAGTCCAAAATTGATTTCAAGTAATCGTGGGGACTTTCAATGTTTCCATAGAAATAATACACCATGCGGCAATGCACGGCAATAACCTTTTGCTCTTTGTATATTGTGTATAGGCTTGTGACTGCGGCCTGTTCGTTGGCTTTATTGATGGCTTGCTTCAGAAGTTCAGCATCAGGGTCGTCCAATCTCATTTGCCACCATGCGACATCATAAATCCAAATGAAACGGCTGTCGTTGCTCGCATTAATCTGAAATACCTCCCCTTGGTATTTGAAGATAATCGTGCCATCTTCATCCGTTTCGTATTGACAGCCAATATCGCCCAACGCCCTTATCAGCAAATTCCTTGCACGGTTATCTTCTACTTTTATGGCCGCATCGACAGCATCGTTCATCTTGCCGTGTTCCGACTCCTTCCGCTTGTCATTCTCAATGGCGTAGCCCACCCTGCCGGCTATATAGGCGACAACGACAAGCACCACGCAACCTATTGCAACTTCTAATTCCATCGATTTATTGCTAAGATACTATATATTCATCATTCCTGCTGGTTTGTCATCTTCATCGATAGGGTATGGCCTTTCCAATTCTTTCCATGCTTCATTGTAAATGCTGTCATTTTCAATCGGGTTTACCACTTTTTTAAGTTTGATTGTTCCAATTATCGAATCGCCCATATCCTGTGCTTTCACCAAATCACGATAATAGAAATTCTCATTGAAATAAACCAGGATGTGGGAATCTTGAAGATAGGTGACGAACATTTTTTGAATAATGGTGTCGTTGGACACAAAATTGGCAAAGTATAATATACTTGCCGGATAGCCCCCAACTTCCACACTGTCTATTTCATAAATAAGTTCTGCGCCTCTAATTACACTTCCAAACTTTGCCATTTCTTTTGCTTCATCAACGTTCTTCCATTTTATGGGCATGAAAGTCTTAACAATATGAAAGCACACAACATTTCCGTCAGGGTCGAATATATCCACCTCGTTCACAGGCGCATCTAATCCTCCCCAATTGGATGAATCGCAAATCCACCCTTCAGGAAAATTGATTGAAAACAGGTCGTTCTCATAAGTTTCGGGAAACGGCTCACCATCGCCCGAACTCCGTGCCAGCATAGAACAAGACACTATCCCGGCAACAATCACCCCCATTAACAAAATTCCAATAGCTCTCATAACTCTCTATCTATTAGTGGTGCGATAAAATCATCACTGCATTAGTTACTCATTAATTTATAATCAAATTTTGTAATACTTTGATTTTTTGATTCGAAAATGGTTTATTAGCCATATTGTTTCAATGCATCAGGATTGCCATCATTACCCTCCTCTTAGTGACAATGGCAAAAGCGGACACCTAAGACCATTATTCTATCACAGAAGCGACTACACTGACAGAGCCTCCACCTTGGGAAAACGGACTTAGTGCCTTTTCTAAACAAACAGGACTCATCAATCATCACAAAAAATATCAAAGAACCCTCATTATTTGACGAGTCTTAAAACCTGCGCAATTTTATCGCACCAGTAATACAACAATATCATTAATAACTCATTCGATTACTGTCTTATAGACAGTTCTGCCTTGTTTGGGATATAACGGTGGAAACTCGAAGAAATAAACATTTTTCCCATAGGGACATTTATATTTTATGATATAGCAATCTTTATATTCCACGTTTCTATCCAAGAATTCGTATTTAATTGTTCGCTCATCTATCTGTTCCTTATCCAAAATCTGATATTCATGTTCCAACATATCAGATAAATGAATGGAAATTTTGTGAAAGAAATCCGACTGATAAATATAACCAGAGCATTTTGTTTCACCAGAATTGCCTTTGCCAACAATTTCAAATCTTTGAGGAAACCCGTTTATTGCAAATAACGACAAAAACAATAGAAATAGAATCTTCTTCATACCGTATTTTTTTAAAAGAAAACAGTTCCCAAAGTACCTATATAAACCTGATATGCACAAGCTCGTTTTATTTGTTCTGGTACATCATATCCTATTGGAGATGCATAATAGGTCATATCATTCCACATTTGACCATCCCAATATGCACAAACCACAACCTGATTCTTGTTTACACCCGAAACCCCAATCTTTAATTTTATGGAATAAAATTGACCTGCATAAAGATATATTCCATTGACAATTTGAACATTCTGCGGACTTACTTTCTGCATGAACTTATTAGGGTCTATCACATCATATTGGGTTACATCGCTATTATAACTTCCGCCAGAAGGCTGTTGCTTTTGCGTAGTTTGCGTTGAAACAGCTTTATAGGTAGTAAAGAAATCATCATAAGATTGGCTATAAGCTACTATGCCAATCAATGCGAATACTAAAATGAAAATTGTACGTTTCATAATTCTAATGTATTTAGTTTTTAATATAAAGATAATCTGGGATATCCATCAAATATGATATTATATGTTTGGAGATATATAAAATACTATCATTATTTTCGCAACATAAATCACACTTGTAGAACGTTTTGCTCCTTTATAGTTGACAAATGTACAAGCCATTCTGTTATTGATTGCTACTTCTTTTGGAACTTCGAGATGAATGGTCCGATTTCCTCTTCCATTATAGCACCGCCGGGATTAGAAATTACTCTCCAGTCTTGGTACATATAGGTAAAAGTCATCACGTAGCCATCTATCGTGATTGTTTCCACCCTGCGGTTGTAATCACACGCTATTATCGATAGAGAACTGCCATCGAGCGTGTAAATCTCCGGGAAACTCAAATAGTATTCGTCGCCATTACCTTGATATTTAGCTACTTCTTGATTCCATTGAGTTTCAGTAGGTCCATTTGCATCATAGTCGCCATCTACGTTAAAGTCGCCGTTCCAGCCATAAAGGCATTTGCGGCCTTTCAACTGCCCACCTTCGATATACTGGCTTTCGTCAAACTCGCCCTCAAAGAATTTGAGCATATCACCCGGTTCAAACGCGTATGTATCTTCCGAATCACTCTCAACACATTCCCACAAGCCAAGTATATCGTTAGCCATAGGGGAAACTTGGTCATCGTCATCGTCGGAACAACCGACAAGACCCACACTCAACACAACGGCAGCAACAGCCGTTCCAATCAATCTTAATGTTTTCATTTGCTGTAATTTATTGTGTTCCTCAACCTCCCAAAAGAACGGTTAACAATCGAATACAAAAAAGGTGTGGAGATTGCGTCTTGCCTTATCCTAAAGTCAGGTCTTGGCGTACCTTCTAAGTTGGATAAAGCAACAGCCCCACACCGATATATGCCATAAGCTGCCAGTCACGGCAGGTATATAAGCAACCGATGTAGGTGCTATTGCCAATCATCTCCAACTTAGAAAACAAACCGCCAAGTTTGACTTTAGAAGATAATTTCAATAACACCTTTTATGTAGTTCCGTTTGCCGTGGTCCAACTCTTCGGACACCGACTGCAAACGGTCATTGCAAATATAGCGCAGGGGGCGGACAAATGCAAATAAAAAGTGTATTTTTTACACACAAATTTGCATCGGGTGTCGGTGGCTGCGCCATAGAGCGTTGCGGGGCTGTTCATTATGCTACTTGTTTATTGCATCGCATGGCAAAATTAGTGCAGCACCTCGACATCGCAATGCCATAAATGGTTAGTTTTCACGACTTGCGAAAATTAACCATTTGCCTAATTGGTGGCAGCAATAAAATTATACCATGCTGCCATTAGAGCTAAATTAAATAGAAGAATTTACGCTAAAAGACACAGCTCCTTCATTAAAAGCGGCACTTGAGAGCGGCGAGGCCGTCAAACTCAGTGCCGTTTTAAATGAAAAAATCCGTGGCATGAACGCAACTTATTCATTTAGACTTACAAGTATTCAAAAATATGTTGTACTGTTTGCAGAAACAGTTTAAGCTATGATACGTTCAATACCAAATCCCCCGATGGGTCGAGAAGATGTCGCTCGTTTCCGTCGTAATTTGGAGAAACATCTCCGTGGGAATTTCAGTGCCGAAGAACGACATCACATTGAAGAGCGCAAAGCCAGGACAAAAGCCAACGTCAAAAGAATAATAGCAAATTGTGGTGGAAAGAACCCATTACTCGGATATTGATTTCCAAATAAGGCTAATGACCGACGCAGACTATGAAAATATGTCTGCGTTTTCGTGTGGAGTAAAAAAGCTCGACAATTTCTTCCAATTTGAGGTTAAAGAGTGTGTACGTCGGCACTATCTTATAGTTGCCCTATATTGAATCGGCCATATTCCTGTTTATATCAGTATTCCTGTTTTGAGAATGTCAGCATAGAGAGGATTGTTAGTGTCTTCCGTAAGCAAGACTGGCTCTATAAGATAGCTGACTTTACGCCCCAATTTCCACAATAACGGAGTGTCATCAAAGTAATTGTCGCTACGATGCGAAACAACAACGGCAATGTCGATGTCGCTGTCATCTGTATAGTTGCCTTTGCTGTATGAGCCGAAAAGATACAAGGCTTTAAGCGGTAGATACTCTGCCACCACCGATTTGTATTTCTTTGCTATAGCGATAGCTTGTCTTTTATCCATTGTTTTAGCTCATTTGTTCGGTTTAACAATTCCTTACAATATTCAGGCGTTAGTGTTTTAAGAAGTTGCTCTTTGTAGGAAGGATAGCGAGCTTCTATATTCAGCGGTTCAAGCTCATCTATCAGTTGCTCTTCTGATAATTCATTGACAAGTCCTGCCTTTGCAGCAAGCCGCGACAAGTGATGAATCTTCAAAGGCGGTTCTTCCAACACATTACTCCAATACGCTTTGAGAATTTTCTCTATGGTTTGGTGACACATGAAAGCGACATAAAGGTAACGCTTAGTTTCAAGCATAGCCTTTGCCGTATCAAAGTCATAATCTGACATTTCAGTCCAATATGTCACCTTGCCATTAATTGAGCATTTAATGTTATATCAAATGCAAATATAATAAATTTCGGTGAGAAACAATTAGTTGATGTTGAAAAACCAATTAGTGTACACATCCATTTCATTTGGAGCAACATTGTAAGCTGTATCAAACCAGCAATTACTAGTAGGTCTGTAGATAGCCGTGGCGTGCCGCGGCTTGTTGACCGCCAGATTGCAGCACAATATACTGTAAATGTGGCAGTAACAAGCCGTCATGGTATGACGGCTCTACAACAAATGTATGTAATTATTCCTGCGCGGCAGCGCATGGCACAAAAAGGCCTCCCCTTCGGGGGGGAGGTTTGGAGGGGGCTTTTTACAGCAAGCTCCAGCTGACCGTGAGGCCGGCCATCACTATCGCCACCATGCTCATGAGCTTGATGAGGATATTGAGGCTCGGGCCCGAAGTGTCCTTGAACGGGTCGCCAACGGTGTCGCCCACCACGGTGGCCTTATGCACTTCGCTACCCTTGCCGCCGAAGTTGCCTTCCTCGACATATTTCTTGGCGTTATCCCACGCCCCACCGGCATTGGCCATGAATATTGCCAAAACAAAACCGCAGCTGAGCCCGCCCGTGAGCAATCCCAATATGCCCGGCACACCGAAAATCAGCCCCGTGAGCAACGGTGCGACAATGGCGAGCAACGACGGCACCACCATTTCGTGCTGCGCTCCCTTGGTAGATATTTGCACACACCGCTCATAGTCGGGTTCGGCAGTGCCAGTCAATATACCCTTGATTTCGCGGAACTGGCGGCGCACCTCCTCCACCATCTTCTGTGCGGCACGACCTACGGCATTGATTGTCAACCCGCAGAACACAAAGGCGAGCATACTGCCTATAAACATTCCGGCAAGCACGTTGGGGTTCATCAGCGTCACATTGTAATACTCCATGAAATCGACAAACGAGGCACTCGCCGTGTTGACCGCCGAGCCGTCGGGCATGGTTAGCACCGACGTGCCTATGCGCTCAAGCCCGATGCGCACCTCCTCGATGTATGACGCCAGCAGGGCAAGCCCAGTGAGTGCAGCCGAACCGATGGCAAACCCCTTGCCCGTGGCAGCCGTGGTGTTGCCGAGCGAATCGAGCTGGTCGGTGCGCTGGCGCACTTCGGCACCAAGCCCCGACATCTCGGCGTTGCCGCCGGCATTGTCGGCAATAGGCCCGTAGGCATCGGTGGCAAGCGTTATGCCGAGCGTCGAAAGCATACCCACAGCGGCAAATCCTATTCCATACAACCCCATGTTGACATTTGCCGGGTCGAAATCGGCGGCAAACAGGTAGGAAAGTATCACACCAGCCACCACCGTCAACACCGGTATTGCCGTCGAACACATTCCCAGACCGATACCCGAGATGATAACAGTCGCCGGCCCAGTCTTACCGCTCTCGCTAAGCCGTTGCGTGGGACGGTAGGATTGCGAGGTGTAATACTCGGTGGCGCGGCCAATTACAACGCCCACCAACAGTCCGACAATCACGGCGCAACCTATATTGAACCAATTAGCAATGCCCAGCAGCCACAGAATTAAAAACGTGAACACCACAATAAGCGCCGAGCTGAGGTTTGTTCCCACCGAGAGTGCACCGAGCAGCTCTTTCATGGTAGCGTTTTCACGGGTGCGCACGGCAAATATGCCCACAATCGAGAGCACTATGCCCACGGCAGCAACCAGCATGGGGGCAATTACCGCCTTAAATTGCATCGCCACGTCGCCCGACTGTATGTAGGCCGCCGCACCGAGTGCGGCTGTAGAAAGGATGGAGCCACAATACGACTCATACAGGTCGGCACCCATGCCGGCCACGTCGCCCACGTTGTCGCCCACGTTATCGGCAATGGTGGCTGGGTTGCGAGGGTCGTCCTCGGGGATGCCGGCCTCCACCTTGCCCACAAGGTCGGCACCCACATCGGCAGCCTTGGTATAAATGCCGCCGCCCACGCGTGCAAACAATGCTTGCGTGCTAGCACCCATGCCAAATGTGAGCATCGTCGTGGTTATGGTACACAATTTTGCGGTAGGAGTGAGAGCCTCCTCGGGAATAACGGCATTGAGAATTATATACCAAAACGATATATCGAGCAATCCAAGCCCTACGACAACAAGCCCCATCACCGCACCGCTGCGGAAGGCTATGCGCAACCCGCCGTTGAGCGAGCGCCGGGCTGCATTGGCAGTACGCACCGATGCGTATGTGGCAGTTTTCATTCCCAGATACCCGGCAAGCCCCGAAAAGAATCCACCGGTGAGGAATGCCACCGGCACCCAAGTGTTCTGCACGTGCAGGCCGAATGCCAGCAGCGCAAAGAAGGCCACAAGCACAAGGAACACCATGCCCACCACCTTGTATTGCTGGCGCAAATAAGACATGGCACCACGTCGGACGGCAGCAGCAATATATGCCATCCGCTCGCTGCCTCCACTCTCCTTGAACATCTGTCGATAAAAATAGTAAGCAAAAAACAGTGCAAGCAGCGAAGACGCAGGTACTATCCAAAAGAGTAGATTATCCATACAGGTCAAATTTTAATAGGTATAGAAGATGTTATAAAACATTTCAAATTTACACAAATTCCGCGTTAAAAATAGCCCAAAACCACCTAATTATGTCACATAATAGTTAATTTAAGTCATTTGCCAATGATGGCAAAAACGCGTTTCTGATAACAATCATTTACGGAAAAATTTCGTTAATTAAGTATAACAGGGCAGGTGTCTGTTGTTTAGCAAAAATATGTAACATATCTTTGCACAAAATTTTATAACTTTTTCATTTGCCGTGTGCCATGCGGCACACACAGAATTAGAATCGAGGCCAATGAATATAGCAGTATATTGCTCGTCACGCAGCAATCTTGAAGAACGTTACACCGTTGCCGCCGCCACACTTGGCGAATGGATTGGACGCAACGGCCACACATTAGTGTATGGAGGTTCAAATGCCGGCACAATGCACACTTTAGCGCAAGCCGCCCACGATGCGGGAGCTTACATAACCGGAGTAGTTCCAAAGTGCTTTGCTAACCGTGCCGACAAACTCATAGATACTCTCATACCCACCAACGACCTTGCCGAGCGCAAAGGACGCATGATACAGCTCGCCGACATATTTGTGGTGCTGCCAGGCGGAATCGGCACAATAGACGAATGGATTTCGACGTTGACGCACTTAGTGGTCGCTGGCGACACGACGACACGCATCGTGGTAGTGAACATCGACGGCGTTTTCGACAACATGATAGCGCAAATCGAAGCCACAGCATCATCGCCATTTGCAAAAGGCGGCACGCCCATAACAGGACACTGCATAGTAGTAAGCGACAAGGACGAAATGATTAAACAATTAAACTACAATACATTATGACAATGAAAAGCAACATCTACACCGAAACGGGCGATAATGGCACAACCTCGCTCGTCGGCGGAAAACGTGTGAAAAAGACCGATATCCGCATCGAAGCCTACGGCACGGTCGATGAATTGAACGCATTCTTGGGCAAACTTGCCATCAACTGCAAGCTCGAATATCCCGAGATGTATGGTTTCTTGCGCAAAATCCAAAACAAACTGTTCAACATAGGTGCATACCTCGCAAGCGACAATAGCAGCTCGCAACGCACACCATGCCCCAACCTGACAATCGACGACGTGGCCGAGGTTGAACACACCATCGACACCCTCGACGGCGAATTGCCTCCAATCAACCGCTTCATACTACCCGGCGGAAGCCAGCTGTCGGCATCTTCGCAAGTGTGCCGCGTGGTCACTCGCCGCTGCGAACGCCGTGTGCTTGAACTCGCCGACGAGGCATACGTTGACCCTGTGGTGCTGAAATACCTCAACCGACTGAGCGACTTCTTCTTTGTTTTCGCCCGTTACAACAACATCCACAACCAAATCGAGGAAATCTTCTGGAATCCCGAGGCATAACAACACAAAATCATAAACATAACAAGGGGGGGTGACGTTTCTTTCCGACCGTCACCCCCCTTGTTTTATGTAGCTCTACCATGTGGGCGAAACGCCGCAGGGAGGCAGCACCAGAATACGGAATACCGCAATTTCGTAGGAGGGTGTATCAAAATGCAGATTTGCGTAATTTTGTAGGGACGCACGGCTCGTGCGTCCGTTAGCCTTAAGCACATATTCCGCTAACACACAACCGATTATCCGTATCTTCAGCACACGGACGCACGAGCCGTGCGTCCCTACGAAATTGGTGAACGCCTATTTTGATACAGCCCCGCTGCGCAATTAGACGCATATTCTATTAATTTACAGATGGTTAATCGAGTCTTGCGGCACTCGGACGCACGGGCCGTGCGTCCCTACGAGGTGGGGCATGTCAATTTTGATACACCCTCCTACGAGCTATGAGGATGGCATTTCGGCCCCCCCCTACGGTGTTGCCAACGATACAGCTGCCATATAACACGCCATGCTACAGAAATCGTGCAAGCCATGCATCAATGGCGGCAACAAGCCGCCGGTGTGCGGCATCGCGGCGCAACTCCTTGTCGATGGGGTGATAATGCGCATGGTGGTAAATCATGCCACTGTATGGCGACGTAGCGGCACACAACGCCGACTGCGCCCCTCGCTGCGGGCTGCTTATAAACGGGCGGAACAGCACATTGGCAACAGGGTCGAACCAACGGTGCATAGTGATTATCCCCGAGTTGACCACACCCGGGTCGGCGCAATTCACACGCACATGCCCCGCCTGCTCGTCGGCAAGGTGCATGGCATAGTGTGTCAGCGCAAGTTTGCTGCGCCCATACGTTCCAAGTTGGGAAAAATCCCTTGCGGTCGGCACCAATATATCGGGCGACAAATGGTGAAAACGACGGGTGACCGATGTGGTGAACACCACGCTCCCTCCATCGGCTACCATCGGCAGTAACAGCCGCGTGAGCATCACCGTACCGATGCAGTTTACAGCCATCGTCTGCTCGATGCCATTGCCGACAAGGCCGTAGTGGCGGCATATAACACCGGCGTTGTTGACAAGCGACGCTATGCGCACCCCGGCGATACGCATGGCAAAGTCACGTATCGAGGCGCAGTCGTCTAACCGCAACAGCTCGCAGCGCACCTCTGCACCGCCCGACGCAGCCCTGCGCAACTGCGCTGCCAGCCGCCCGCCACGTTCCAAGTCGCGGCACGTAGCTATCACCTTGCAGCCATTGGCCACCAATTCGTGGCATATAGCCTGCCCTATCCCACCGGTGGCACCTGTTACCACCCAATATCCGTCGCATTGCCATTCCATGATGGCAAATTTAGCCAAAAATAGGCATCTATCAACATTTATTTCACAGGTACCGGCAACTGCGACTTCACGCCATCAACTACATTGATAATGTAATCTCCGAGTTTCTCGCATTCGCCGATAATGTCCATGTAGAATATGCCCTCTTGGTAGGGATAGATTTTCTGGTTGATGTTCTCGATATTCTCCGACCTGATGGTATTGCGGAAATTGTTGATTTCTCGCTCCTTATTGTAGCAGTCGGCCAATGATTTCTCACCCACGTTGTCGGCATCCATTTCACGTACCACCACAAGCATGTTCTCGATAGCCTCGGACACATAGCGGAACATGGCTTCGATGTTATGCTCCACAGTGTCGTTCAACGACACTTTTGCCTCGTGCTGGCGCGACATAGTGTGAGCCAGCCTGTTGCAACTGTCGGCCATGCTCTCTATTTCGCCGACAATGGTGAGCATCGCAGCGATGCGTATCTTGCTTTCATAGCTCAATCGGCTATCTACCACACGGTTAAGATAATTGGCTATCTCGATTTCCATGCGGTCGGAAATTGCTTCATACTTGCCGATGCGCGAATACAGCGTGTTGAACTCCTCGGTATCGGGAGTGGTGTGCTGCAACTGTTTCACCATTTCGAACATTCGTTTCACGCGCTCGGCATACACGGTAATCTCGTGCTGCGCTTGCGATATGTTCAGTTCGCCGGCAGTGAGCATTCCGCTCGAAATATACTTGAGCTGGAATTCATCATCCTCCTTGTGCTTGGGTTTGATAACCCAGTCGGCGATTTTCACAAAGTATTTCGTGAACCATATCATCAATAACACATTGACTATGTTAAACGCTGTGTGGAAAATCGACAGGCCAAACGACACGGCGAGCTGCAAGTGAGCTATCTGCGCTTTCATAGCGGCATCACCACCTCCCGAGATTGCCAACTGATGCGCGGCAGGGTCGGTAGCTTGCAGATTGTCGAGATACGACATCAACCCGTGCGGGTCGCCAAGCCCGGCAGCCTTGGTAATATCCACATTCATCGCCACAAACGGATAAAACAAGACCAATGCCCACACCGTGCCGAAACAATTGAACATCACATGCCCCAACGCAGCTTTCCTTGCCGCCGTGTTGCCCCCGAGCGAAGCGATGACAGGCGTAATAGTCGTGCCGATGTTGCTGCCAAGCACCATAGCACATGCTATGTCGAATTGAATCCACCCCTTGGAACACATCACAAGTATGATGGCGAAAGCCGCCGATGACGACTGTATAACCATCGTCAGCACACAACCTACTATAAGGAAGATAATGATTGACAAGAAACCCATCGACGTGTATTCGACAAGGAAGCCGAACACCTCGGGGTTGGCTTGCAAGTCGGGCACATTCTCGTTGATAAATTCAAGCCCCATGAAAAGCATGGCAAAGCCTATAAGGCACTCGGCAGTGGACTTGTAACTGCTCTTGCTCGCAAACAAGAACGGAATGGAAATGCCTATCAGCGGCAGCGTGAATGCCGTTATATCGACTTTGAAGCCAAAGAGGGTAATGAGCCACGACGTTGCCGTAGTGCCGACATTTGCACCCATGATTACCGCCATCGAATCGGCAAGCGACATCAACCCGGCATTGACAAAACTCACCACCATTACCGTCGATGCCGACGAGCTTTGAATAAGTGCTGTGATGAGAATCCCAGTGAACAATCCCGTGAAACGGTTCTTGGTCATTGCCGACAAAATAGAGCGCATGCGGTCGCCTGCGACCTTCTGCAACCCTTCGCTCATCACTTTCATTCCATACAGGAACAACCCCACCGCACCAAGCAGTGTCAGGAAATCAAGGAAAGAATAATCCATAACAAAAAATACAATTCTGAAAATACCGTTTATCCATGCACCACAGAAACCGCGCCATGATACATATTGGCACAAAATTAAAACTTTTTTACATACCAGCAAATTCCTGACACATAAAATAATGCAGCAGCGCAATTTGTTTTTGCGCTCGCCTTGCATTATCTTTCGATAAGACAGGCGGCGGCTCGGCAATGCAAAAAATCAGCGAGCTGTTTTTTGCAATTGCGCTCGCCTTGCACTATCTTTGCCGTGTAATCATTTTTGCTATTATTAAAAACTAAACGACTATGGATAACAACCAGCAATGCAACACCGAAGAGTGCTATGCACAAAAAATCCAGGAAAGTGCCAACCACTTGTTTGCAACCATGGCAAAACGTGTATCGCCCGAAGACTTGGCACGTGTACACGAAGCATACGAATTGGCAGCCAAGGCTCATAGCAAACAACGCCGTAAAACTGGCGAACCCTACATCATACATCCAGTGGCTGTAGCCCGCATTATAGCCGAGGAACTCGAATTGGGCGCAAACCCCGTCATTGCGGCACTATTGCACGACGTGGTGGAGGACACCGACTTCACAATCGATGACATACGCGCACGCTTCGGCGACGACGTGGCATTCTTAGTGGGGGTCGTCACCAAACAGAAAAAGGATAAATATGACTTCTCTCAGCAGGTTGACAATTTCAGGCAAATCCTCGCTTCAGTGCAATTCGACATTCGCGCCATACTCATAAAGCTCGCCGACCGCTTGCACAACATGCGCACACTCGACAGTATGCGCCCCGACAAGCAGATGAAAATAGCCGGCGAAACCGACTACTTCTATGCCCCGCTTGCCAACCGTCTGGGATTATACCATGTGAAAAGCGAGCTCGAAAACCTGTCGTTCCGTTACCGTTGCCCGCGCGAATATGCCGCCCTCGATGCAAGGCTGCAAAAAGAGAAAGCCGAGAAAGACGCATCAATCAAGGCATTCTGCGACAAGGTGCAACAATTGCTTGCCGATGCCGGCATAAGCGTGAGAATAGAAATAAGATACCGCACGCTGTACAGTATATGGCGCAAAATGCAGTCGTCGGAATGCGACTTCCAGCATATCGACGACAAGCATTACACCCGCATCATCTACAACACCGAGGGCATCGAACAGGAAAAGTGGATGAGCTTGCGCATATACTCGGTACTCACCGACTCGTTCAAGGAACGCCCAGGGAGCGTGGCCAACTACATCAACGCCCCAAAAGAGAATGGATACCAGAGTTTCCACGTCAAGTTGCTCAATGCACAGGGTGTGTGGGAAGAGGTGCATATCTCGTCGGAACGAATGACGCGCAACTCGCGGCTGGGCTGCGCCGCCGAGCGCACCGAAGAAAATGTGAAATCGTGGCTCGAAAAGTTCAAGGCTGTTTTGCAAGATGTGGCATACCACAACAAAGAGATGGAATACATGGACGGTGTGACGGCATCGTTTTACAACGACGATATAATGGTGTTCACGCCAAAGGGGCAGAGCGTAATACTGCCAAAGGGTGCCACTGCCCTCGATTTTGCATACGAAATACTCAACAACGACGGGCAACACGCAATATATGCACGCATCAATGGCAAACTCGCATCGGTGATAACAGTGTTGCACCGTGGCGACTGTGTGGAAATAGGCACCGACAAGAATGCCACTCCCGACCCCGACTGGATAGCGCATGTGCTCACTTACAGGGCAAAACGTAACTTGCGTGCCTACATAGCATTACAACCTACTGCCGAGTACAAGCGCTGCACGCAGTGCCATCCACTGCCGGGCGACGAGGTTATCGGCTTCAAGGCTGCCGACGGCACAATCACAATGCACAAGCGCAATTGCCACGAGGCAATAAGGCTTGCCTCGCAATATGGCGACTCGATTGTTTCGGTAAACTTTGAGGAAAACAACTCACTACTATACCCGGTGAGCATTCACATTCGCGGCATCGACCGCTACCACCTGCTCCGCGACATAATCGACTGCATTACCGAAAAACAAAACTTGTCAATCACCAAGCTCGCCACAGCCACCATCGACCACATTGTCGAATGCACCATTGATTTCCCGGTACACTCGGCCGGTGAATTGCAGGAGGCAATAAACTCGATAGCTGAAATCCCCAACGTAGATGAAGTTTACCGCACAAGCCTCGACCAATAACAGGAGTCTAATGGCCTACCACTCCAAGCCAGCCGTGACACCTATGGAATGGAGCGATATGCCATTGTAACGATTGTGGTAGTAATAGTCGTCATATCCATAGTAGCGTTGGGAAATGAGGCCATAATTAATGCCGATGTTGAATGCCGATTTTGTTCCTAATGCCATGCGCACCCCTATGCTGCAACTGAGATAAAAACTTACATCATTGTCGATAATACCGTCGTCGATGGTAATGTAAGAATCGTTCACAAGAAACGACACTCCTGCCTTGCAATCGAAAAATGCCGACACTGCCCGTCCGCCCATATAACGAAAATCGAGGAAAAGCGGCACCATATAGGCGTTGTCCGACAAGTCCATGCCTTCTTCCCACCGTGTGTCGTCGTGGTCGGTATCGGTATTCAGTATGTCGATACCGGCACCTATGCCGGCAAAAATATTGCCGTTGGTCACGCCGTGCGACGTAGTGACTTCAATCTTGTTGGCCTGGTAATGCCCCACACCGGCATTATAGCCAGCCTCGACAAACCCCTTGTAGGTATATAGCGACAACGACTGCTGCGCTTGTGCAAATTGCAGCAAGTCGGAAAACTGGGCGTGCATCGACACCACGCACGACACTGCCAATAATAACGTCAAAAGTGGTTTTTTCATAATATCTTATATTTAAAATCATCAACTGAAACGCAAACGTTGCCCCTGTGGGGCTTCGGCGGCAAACTTCCCGTCGGCATACACCACGGTGCCATTCACCATGGTCATGGCAACACGATTGTGGAACGTCACACCCATGAACGGCGACCACCCACAGCGTGAAACCACATTATCCTCAGTCACCGTGAACGCATCGCCCGGCCGCACCACGGCAATGTCGGCATGGTAGCCACGGCGCAAGAATCCTCGCCGGTCTATGCGGTAAAGCCTTGCCGGTGCGTGGCACATTTTGTCAACCACTTGTTCGACAGTGAAGATGCCCTCGGCAGCCATCTCAAGCATCGCCACAAGCGAGAATTGCACAAGCGGCATACCCGAAGCAGCTTTAAGGCAACTGCCCTGCTTTTCGGTCCACAAGTGTGGGGCATGGTCGGTGGCGACAATATCGATGCGGCCGTCACGCAATGCCTTGCGCAATGCCTCGCGGTCGGCAGCCGATTTCACGGCAGGATTGCACTTTATCATATTGCCAAGCCGTGCATAATCCTCGTCGCAGAACCACAAGTGATGCACACACACCTCGGCGGTGATGCGCTTGCGCTCCAATGGTGCCACATCATCGAAAAGCGGCAATTCACGCGCCGTGGAAAGGTGCAGCACATGCAGCCGCGTGCCATAGCGCGTGGCTCGTTCCACGGCACGGCTTGTCGATACATAACAAGCCTCGGCATCGCGTATGAGCGGATGGAACTGCACAGGCAAATCCTCGCCGCGCTCGGCCACATACCGCGCCCGGTTGGCGGCAATGGTGGCCTCGTCCTCTGAGTGCACGGCAATCAACGCCGGCACCTCGGCAAACAGGCGGTGTAGCGCAACGGGGTCGTTGACAAGCATGTTGCCAGTCGAGCTGCCAAGAAACGCCTTCACGCCGCACGTCTTGGAATAGTCCACATCAAGCAGCGTGTCGATATTGTCGTTGGTCGCCCCTATGAAGAAACTGTAATTTGCCATCGACACCTCGGCGGCACGGGCATACTTGGCTTCGAGCGCATCAATGGTAGTAGTAGGCGGCAACACGTTTGGCATGTCCATGTACGAAGTCACCCCACCTGCCACAGCAGCTCGCGACTCGGTGGCAATATCGCCCTTGTGGGTCAATCCGGGGTCGCGGAAGTGTACTTGGTCGTCGATGACACCGGGCAACACCCAGCACCCCTGCAAGTCCATAACGTCGCCGCACGACCGCAACGTCGCTTCGTCGGGCCGTCCTTCCGATACGTCGGCAATCATTCCGTCCTCGACAACTATATAACCTTTGATACGCTTGTTCTCGTTTATTATAGTGCCGTTATGTAACAACATTCTTTTCATCGTGGTAGCGGTTTACGTTTAAACTTCGGGTCAAACCAACTTGATATTTTCAACTGTATGACCCCGAAAAGTGCTTCGCCAAAGATGCCGGTGTTCATCTTGCTCGTTCCAAGCACGCGGTTGACAAATATGATGGGCACTTCGACGAGCTTGAAACCGAGCTTGCTCGCGGTGAACTTCATTTCAATCTGGAACGCATAGCCCTTGAAGTGGATTTTGTCGAGGTCGATTGTCGCAAGCACACGGCGGTGGTAACACACAAAACCTGCCGTGGTGTCGCGCACGTGCATTCCCGTCACAAGCCTGACGTATGCGCTGGCATAATACGACATCATCACACGCCCCATGGGCCAATTCACGACATTCACGCCAGTTATGTAACGCGAACCAATGGCTACATCGGCACCGCCTGTGGCACAAGCCTCTCGCAACTTCGGCAGGTCGTCGGGATTGTGGCTGAAATCGGCATCCATCTCGATTATATAATCATACCCACGGGCAAGGCCCCACTTGAAGCCCATGATGTAGGCCGTGCCTAACCCCAACTTTCCTTCACGCTCAAGCAGGTGCAACCGCCCGCTGTGCAGCTGTTGCCGCTCTTTCACTATTTGCGCCGTTCCGTCGGGCGAATTGTCGTCGATGACAAGGATGTCGAAACCATATTCCAACCCGAATACGGCCTCGATTATATTGGCGATATTTTCTTTTTCATTATAGGTCGGTATAATCACCAAGCTATCCGACCCGCGTCCATTTTCTGACATCAAAATGATATTTTATCGGCTTGACACTACAAAAATAATCTATTTTACCTGCATTCTAAAGCAAACGCCAAAATTAATTGCACATTGCGCCACCGCCAAAAGAGATGCAATAGTCTAATGGAGCCATAGACAAGAAAAAATGACAAATATGGTAATTTTACCTTGAAAATTTGCACTTTGCCATTTCTTGTTGTATATTTGCAACAAGAATACAAAACTACATAATCAACAAATACCATGAAAAACTCAACTACACAGATGGCCGAGGAGCGTCGGCATCTCACTCGGCTGCGCAACAAGGAACTGCTACACGACTACCGGCAAGCATTGCGCGAAGCATACGACAACAACTTGTCAATCAATCGCCGTGAACTCGTCAAGCGGGTGCTACTAAACGGCCGACCACACTACTATGTGAATTTCGACCATGCCTACAACGTAATAATGCACATCAACAGCAAAAACGAAGTGGCGAAAAAGACAAAGTTAAAACAGGAGATGTGGCGCGAAATATACCGAAAGGTCAAAGCCGAGCAAGAACGGCACCCAACACTGTCGCTGAGCGCGGCTCTCACACGCGTGCTTGCATCCGAAAGGGCTTCGAGATACTACATTTCGGAAGATTATGCCTATAAATATCTTTACCATGTGTGCCGTGAAAGTCGCAAAGTGCATGATTGCAATTAGTTGTGCAGCGGCATTGCTATCATGCCATCCTACATTCCACAGCACCGATGCCACGGCTGCATACGCACTGACCGACAGTATGGCGGCCACGGCAATAGCCCAGAGCCTGACCGCCATCGACAACAACCTGACGGTGGAAATCGACGAATGGCTCGTCATGCCCGGCCATGACACATCATCGGCCAAAACGACACATACGGCCATCGCTTATCGCCACGTCACGGCCAAGCGCAACGGCAGCATGTCATCGGCCACTGCCGACAGCTCTGCCATCTTCCACAGCGGCAACCGTTCGGGCGAAACATCAACCATCGAGGAGAAGCAGCGGCATTCGCCGTTTGGCAATTTACCCTATTGGTTGCTTTCGGCCATCATACTTACCGCAATAGTTTACATCACCACAAAAATAATATCCAAGAAATGAACACACCCACAAAGACCATCACAATAGGAATCGACTACACACAAATAGCCAAAGCCGTCATGGCCGAAATAGCCATGGCAATAGCCGGACGCACTACCGAAGCCGCACTGCCGTTCACCCGATGCCGAATGCAAGAATTGGCAATTGCCAAATCGCAAACGGCTTGCATGGCAATATGCTCAACACTATCGGGATATATAGCTGGATACACTGCCGACAGCGACGGCATGGAAATCGACATCATGCTGCCCGCGACTATGACCGAAACCGAAGCCCACATCGTAGCATCGCGCATCGAAGAAGCCATCACGGCACGAGTCGTGGCCGAATTCATCGCTTCTATCCCCGACTTTGCTCGTGAAGCACAGCAATCCCAAGCATACGCGCGGCATGCCACGTCGTCGCTGAAACAGCTACTTTGCAAATTTACCGTCAAAGCATGACCACGGCAATGAGCGACACAAATATCGATGCAAAAATGGCACACACAAATGCCCAACTCAATTTGCTATGCGGCTCGCCTTGAGGAACTGCAGTGTCATGGCGCATTTCCCTCCCTTTTCCAAGAGAACGCCTACACTTGGCTATCATGACCACCCACAAAATGATGACCATAGCCAACGAAAACAACAAAACTGGCAATACTAACCCTTTCATAAATACCAAACATTTTAAATTATCGACATAATTCGCCCATGGCATTAACAGTTTTCATGACAACAATGGCACACGACACGTGCCTTGCTATACATTAAGAAAAAAAGATAAGTCTGCTTAAAACTTTATTTATTCATACTATTGGAGCGAAAACTCTCACAAAGATATTATTTTTTAATTTAAAAACAATGCAAAGCCACAAATTTTAACTTTAAAAAGCACATCACTTTCAATGTAGAATGTGTATCAAAATGCAGATACGCGATATTTTGTAGGGACGCACGGCTCGTGCGTCCGCTGCGCAATCAGGTGAATATTTTATTGATTTACAGACGGTTAATTAAGTCTTGCGGCACTCGGACGCACGAGCCGTGCGTCCCTACGAGGTGGGTCATGCCAATTTTGATACACCCTCGTTACCGCCACAGTGCAAGGGCGGCGAAGCCGCCCAACTCTCATGTAACCGGCGGTGACAAGCCCCAACGGGGCGCAGGAACCGTCGGGTATGGCATCTATCATTAACGGGCCTCAAGGAGGTCCAACGTGCCACCACAAGACTCATGTTGCCATATCTGTGCCGGTTCGCAATGGAGCTTCGTTCGACCTCTTTGAGGCCGGTTCGCTGGTACACCCTTTCCGACGGTTCCTGCGCCCCGTTGGGGCTTGTCACCGCCGGTTACATGAGAGTTGGACGGCTTCGCCGTCCCTTTCTCTCTGCGCTGCTATTGTTTGTGCCAGCGCGGCGTGTGCCGCATCTAACGGCACTCGCCGCGTTTCGTTGCCACCCCGGTCGCTTGGCTACGTGCCCAGCTCGTGGCTCCGCCTTCTCGCCGGGCTCTCCGCCGCGCTCCCACTCTTTAGCTCAAGGAAATGCCGCGGGCATGCTTCCCGGACAGGAAAGCAAGGGCCTTCTCAAGTGCTATAAACTAAAGAACCAGGCGGAAGCCAAGGAAGTCGTACCTGTTGACGGGAGAAAGGTTGAGCCGGTACGACACCCGACAGCTCCCGGCACCGTTGCACCAGCCTCCGCTACGGCCCACGCGGTTCGACCCACTTGCAGGTCCTTTAGGATTCCGCTGAGATGAGCTGCTATAATCGCCATACCAGTCCTGACACCATTCCCACACATTCCCGCTCATGTCATAAATGCCCAACTCGTTAGGCGACTTGCTCCCTACTGGGTGCGTTGTACTACCGCTGTTTTCATAGTACCACGCAACGCTGCCTACGTTGTCGCTCCCGCTGTACTTGTAGCCGCGGCTATTACTACCGCCACGAGCCGCATACTCCCACTCCGCCTCTGTCGGCAATCGGTAGCTCTTTCCCGTCAGCTGGTTCAATTTCCTGATGAACTCCTGAACATCGTTCCAGCTTACTTGCTCCACCGGCAGATTGTCGCCCTTGAAATAGCTCGGGTTGTTACCCATCACAGCTTTCCACAACTTCTGCGTCACCTCATACTTGCCGATGTAATAGCCACTCAGCGTAACGCTGTGCGCTGGCTTCTCCCAATCATACGCATCGCTTCCCTGCTCCGATGTAGCCCCCATTGTGAACGTGCCGCCAGATACCCACACCATCTCGATTTCTGGCAGGTTGCTCTGCGGCCGCTCCGGCTCTGGCTGTTGCTCCACCAGCTGTTGTGGCTGCTGTTGAACCTGTGGCTGCGACGGTTGCTGTACTGGCTGCTGCGGTTGTTCCTGCTGCGAAACCGTGTCAACTCCGTTTGTCACTGCCGCTATTATATCAGGTGGTATCGGCTCGGGCTTCGGGCGCAACAGCATGATTGCCGCGAATACGACAGCCGCCACCCCGGCGGCTACAGCCCATGGCAGCCACTTGCGCCGATGCGATTGGGGAGCCGGCTGTGGTTGGGGTTGCGAAATATGACCCGATGCGCTGCTGTCGCTTGCTATGCCACCACTGTCGCCATTGTCGCCATTGCCACCTTTGCCGTCGTCGATGAGGATGGCTTCAACTTTATCATCTTGCTTCTTCTCGTCCACCTCGGTTTCATCGCCGCCGGCGGACTTGCCGTGCAGCATGTCAAGGAACTCGGCGACGGTGTGCGGCCGGGCATTCTTCGCCGTCTGCATGGCGGCGGTGATGGCACGACGCACGTGGGCAGATATGCTGCCGGGCAGCGGCGGGATGCCACCTTGTGCCACCACGTCCATCGCATCGGGCGGAGTATTGCCTGTAACCATCTTGTAGAGTGTCGCCCCGAGGGCATAGATGTCGCTCTCGGGCGAGAAGCTGCCCACGCCCCCCGCTTTGTACTGCTCGGGCGGCGCATAGCCGCGGCTGTGTGCGACGGGAGTGGTGGTCGTGGCCTCGCCAGTCGTGGCATCATACTGCTTGGCAACGCCGAAGTCAATCAGCACAACGTTGCCCGAGTTGCGCTCCACCATGATGTTGCCCGGTTTGATGTCAAGGTGGTTGATGTTCTGCGAATGGATGAAATCGAGCGCACGGCCCACACTGTCGATGATGGCGATTGCCTCAGTTTCGCCCATGCGCCCCCGCTCGGCTACAATCTCCGACAACGAGCGACCTTCGATATAATCCATCACATAGTAGGACGTGCCATTCTCGTCAAACACGTCCAATACCCTGACAATTGACGGGTGCGATAACTTACCAGCAATGAGCTGCGCTTCCTTGACAAACTTGCGGCGGAACTTATCGACAAGCTCGCGGTTGTCGTCAAGCGGAACAGTGACATGCGACGTGGCAGTGTCGCGCGCACAAAACTGCTGGAAAAAGAATTCCTTTATAGCAACTCGCTTCTTTAGCCCCACATGCTCGGCAAGGTAGGTAATGCCAAATCCTCCCTGCCCCAATTTACCGACAATGCGGTACTTGCCACCCATCAGCATGGCACCCTCGGGCAATGCCGCACTTCTCGCTCGACTTTCGTTACTCATTTTATCAGTTTTTTTAAATCATTCAAGCAAATGTAGCGAATTATCCCCTCGCCGCCAAGCCCATGGCGACAATTTACACCAAACCCACTGTTTTTTGCACCAAATGCGCAGTTTCCGCACCCCAAACGGCATCAATTGTTGTAGAGGGTGTATCAAAAATTGGCAGTACCTTCCTCGTAGGGACGCACGGCCCGTGCGTCCGTGTGCTGCAAGACACTATTAAACCGCTATGTTACAGCCTGATATGTATCTATTGGCGCTGCGGACGCACGGGCCGTGCGTCCCTACGAGGTGAGTCCTGCAAATTTTGATACAGCCTCTACATAAAAAGTAAATGTATTTGCAATCATGAGATTGTGTCAATAACTGTAACCGAGGGCATCCAACCGCTCCTTGGCTCGCTCATAATTTTGTGCCGCTGCCTTGCGATACCACATCACGGCCTCGCTTGTATCTTTTCCGACACCACTGCCAAACTCGTAACACAAACCTAAGTTGTATTGTGCCGAGGCATTGCCTTGCTCTGCCGACTTGCGATACCACTTCACGGCCTCGTATGCGTTCTTGGCAACACCTTCGCCATTATCGTAACACACACCCAAATTGCATTGCGCATCGGCATTGCCCTGCTCGGCAGACTTTCGATACCACTTCACGGCTTCATATTCATCCATAGCGATACCCTTGCCTGTATCGTAGCACCAGCCAAGGTAACATTGCGCCGGGGCATAGCCACGGTCGGCGGCAAAGCGAAACCATTGCACCGCATTGTCGTAATCGTCATTGTTGGCATAGTCCAAGCCACGGTTATACTGTTCCTCGGCTGTCAGTTGCACCACAGGCTCCGCCACGGGTTCGTGCCATTCGGCACTCGTGTCGGTGCCGCCAATATTGGCATATATAATGGCAACAACTACAACGGCAACAACAGCTATGGCCGCCAACCACCATTTCCCCGAGCCGCCACTGCGCTTCGGCCTGGATTCTGGCTTAGGCCTGGGGGTTGGCTTGGGCTTGGGTGTAGGTTCTGGCTTTGGTGGAACCGGCGGCTCGGGTGGAACTGGAGGAACCGGCGGCACGACAACTTCGCCCGACAAAGCCTTGGCAAAATCGGCCACCGACTGGAACCGGTCGCCGGGCTTGGCTTCCATCGCACGACGTATGGCCACAATGGTTTTGCTGCTCACATAGTGGTTGAGCAACGGCAAATCGGGGAATCCCAACATAACCTCGGACGACACCGGCGGACATGTGCCTGTGAGCATCTTGTAAAGCGTGGCTCCAAGCGCATATATGTCCATCGTTACCGGCAACGTGCCGCCTTCGCTGTAATTGGCCTGCTCGATGGGTGCATACCCGGGAGTACCGCCGCCGATGGTGGTGCTTGACTCTGGCACACCATTCTTGTCGAATTGTTTCGACAACCCGAAATCTATCAGCACTGCCTCGCCCGTGCCTCGCAGTACAACGTTGCCGGGCTTCATGTCTAAGTGGAGCATGCGATTGTTGTGCATGAATTGCAATGCCTCGGCCATTTGTGCGAAATAATTCAATGCCTCGGCTTCGGTCAAGCACCCTTTGGCTTTTATAAGGTCGTCGAGACTGCCGCCCTCGCAATATTCCATCGAGTAATACGACGTGCCGTTTGCATTAAACATTTCATGCACTTTCACTATGCCATTGTGCTTCAATTGCCCCAATGTGCGTGCTTCACGGTCGAATTTGTGCCTGTAGTTGGTAAACAGGTTGCCCTTGCTGCCCATCGACACCTCGTCGCCGTCGCGCTCGTTGATGTCGCTCATGAAAAATTCTTTCACGGCCACAGCAAAATCGGCCTTCAACTCGCCACGCTTGCCGGGCTTCTTGTCCGAAGCGTAAGCGAGATAAGTTATCCCGAAAGTTCCTTGGCCAAGCACTCGGTCTATACGGTAATCATATTTGATGCCTCGCAATACCGTTCCAGGCTTCAAAGCCTTGTCGTAATCAACCATAGCATTAAAATTGAAAATTCAGCTCACAAAGTAGGTCGTTGCAAATATACAATAATGCCGCAACATAAACAAAGGCGGCAGGGCGTTAAATTCACCCTGCCGCACGGCTATAGTGTCAGTTGTTACTTGCAATTGTCACAGTGTGGCAGTGAGCAACGTAGCCTCCCCGGTTATGCGTAGCGACGATGTGGCAGCCGGCACAAGGATTGTTTCGCCACGGTGCATCTCGGTGACATTCGAGAAATTGTCAACAATCTCAACCGCTCCGTCAAGGCACATTATTATGCGGAACGAGTCGCACTGGCTCGAATCGATGTCGCAGGCGCATGTTACCACCACCTTGCGCACGTCGAAATATTGGCATTTCACCAGTTCCACCTCGCCCTCGGCCATACGCTTGTAGTCCGACTTGTAATTGTCATATACCGTGTAGTCGATAGCATCCTTGGCAAGCTCGGTGTGCAGCTGGCGCGGCTGCCCGTTGGCATCGAGCCTGCCGAAGTCATACACCCGGTAGGTGATGTCGGACGTTTGCTGTATTTCGGCAAGCAGATTGCCGGCACCTATTGCATGGATTCGCCCCGCCGGCAAGAAAAACAGGTCGCCGGCATTCGACTCATGCCGAGCCACGGCATCCATTATGGTGTTGTCGGCAACCATGCGCTCGTAATCGGCCGGAGTGATTGACTGCGAGAGTCCGGCATAAATCGACGCGCCCTCATCGGCATCGATTATATACCACATCTCGGTCTTGCCGAAACTGTCGTGACGCTTGCGGGCAAGCTCGTCATTGGGATGCACTTGCAGCGACAAGTCGCGCTTGGCATCAATCAGTTTCACGAGCAGCGGGAATGTAGTGCCAAATTTCTCATAGACAGCATCGCCCACGAGCGCACCACGGTATTTGTCAATCAACTGTGGGAGCGTGAGCCCCCGGTCGTCGCCCTCGGCGACAACCGACTCATGCCCTGTCACGCCCGACACTTCCCAGCTCTCGCCTATCTCGTGCTGGTCGGTAACGATGCCCTTATATGGAGCAATGCGCTCACCACCCCAAAGCACCGACTTCAAGTAAGGCACAAACTTAAACGGCTTTATATTAGTTGTTCTATCCATAATGCGTTATTTCTCCAATACTGTATAAGTTTCCAAGCACATGCGGCTATTGTGATAAGGACATTTCCAAAAACCAGCCTTGTCGTCGGTGCGGTTTATGCTGCCATCGGCCTTGCGGCTCCAATACCATTCACCGCCCTCGGTATCGACAAGGTTTGCCTTAATGTATTCCCAAGTTTCAATCGCCATTTCAAGGGCTTTTCCATAACCGTGGAACTTATAGAGGTAGGCAAGCCCGACAACCTGTTCGGCCTGTACCCACCAATGCTTGTCGTTGTCATACGAGCCGTTGCCATGGCGCTCATACACCATCGACCCGTCGTGACAACGCCCTTGCAGGGCGGCACCGGCAATATTCCATGTGTGCGACAAGGCTTTGGCAAGCAAATCGTTGTCGCCGATGACTTGTGTAGCCTCAAGCAACAGCCACGATGCTTCTATGTCGTGGCCGAACGACTGCTCGTGGTCGTGGCGCACCCAGTTCTCGTCGAAAAACAATCCAAGGTGATGGTTGCTCTTGTCCTCCATTATATTGAAAAATATGTCCAGCAGTTCAACGATTGCGCCGCGCAACTCAGCATCGGGCCACACGCGGTAAAGGTTGGTATAAGGCTCGATGATGTGCAGGTGGGTGTTCATAGTTTTCTTCTCGTTCTCATCCTTGTCGCTCAAGCGCATGTCGGCTATTTCGCCCCACTGGCGTGTGCAAGCCTCGATGTAGCCGCCACGCTCGCGGTCGCGGCTGTGCTGCTCTATGTCGTGGAAAAGCCGCTTGGCATAATCAAGGGCCTCCTCGTCGCCGCAAGCACGGACAAGCTCGCTCAACCCGTAAATGACAAAACCGATGGCATAAAACTGCTTTTTGGTGTCCAATGGAGTGCCATCGGCATTTAGCGACCAATATATGCCGCCAAATTCAGGGTCATAGAAATTGTCGATTATATACCGTTTGGCACGTTGCGCCATTTCGAGATACTCTGGCCGGCGTGTGACGCGGTAAGCGGCAGCAAACGACCACAATATGCGCCCGTTGAGAATTGCGCCCTTTGGCGCATTCTCGTCGAGATTGTCATACCCGTCGCGGCGGCCATAAAAACCGCCACGAGGGTCAACCATTTTCTCAATCCAGTATGCCAATATGTTGTTCTCCACATTGTCGAGAAGCTCGGCACGGAATTGTTCAATGTTCATATCCATCTCCTTATGATATTGAATGTGATGAAATCTAATTATACATTGCTCTCCACTCCGTTGCTGGCACGCACTTGCCTCAATTGCTGCTCAATGTCGCGCATACGCTTAGTGTTGAGCGGATAGAATGTTGCAACAAGAATCGCCACGCCAGCCACTATGGCAGGAATCCAGCTCATGAGCCACCACAGGCAGCTGACAGCCTGCTCGGGCTGCACTTGGCCGGGTGCAAGATTGGTCACATAGCCAAACATGCCCAAAATCCACATCACTGCAGCACCGCCAAATGCGCTGCCAAACTTCTGCGCCATCGACGACGACGAGAATATCAATCCTGTCGAGGCCGTGTTGTACTTGAGCTCGGCGTAGTCCGACACGTCGGCATACATGCTCCAGATGAGCGGCGAAATGATGCCAGTGCATATCGAAATGACAATTTGCAGCAACAACATCATCCAGAAACCTGTTTGGCTGACTGGCACGAAGAAGAACGCAATGCTAAACACCACAAGGGCGAAATTGACCCATATAAATGTACCCTTCTTCCCGAGCGCTTTGGTAATCGGCACTGTGAGCGACACGCCCACCATGTTTGCCACTTCGCCCACACTCAGGAACAAACCCGAGTAGAACAAAATCTGAACGCCAAAGAGAAGCAGGTTAACCTCTTCACCTCTGGGAGCAACGACATCGGCAAAGAAATATGCCACCGTGGAGCCGCGCACGGTGTTGAACAGGTTGGTGCAAAGTGCAGCACCTATCATCAACCACCATGGCACATTAGCTACAAGAGCCTTGAGGTCATTCCCGACCGAAACGGTCGAAACACTCTTTATGCGTTCCTTGGTCAGCATAAAACAGCACAGGAACAATATGAAGCACACTACCGCGATGCACACCATTGCCCATTGGCTGCCAGCCGCAGCATCGGGCTGTCCGGGAGTGCCAAAAACGTTGTTTGCGAAGAAATTGGAAAGAGGTTCCCACGAAGCGAGCGCAATGAAGCTACCGCCGTAGGCAAAAAACATGCGGTAGGACGACAGCACGGTTTTCTGGTTGGAGTCGTCGGTAATCACGCCAAGCATCGCCCCGTATGGCACGTTTATGCCCGTGTAAACGGTCATCATCAATATGTAGGTAAAATATGCCCAAAACAGTTTTGCGCCATACCCCCAATCGGGAGTGGTGAACACAAGCACACCGCAAATTGCAAACGGTGCTGCCACCCACAACAAGTAAGGGCGGTATTTCCCCCAACGCGTGTGTGTACGGTCGGCAATAGTTCCCATCACAGGGTCGGAAACGGCATCCCAGATGCGCGTCACCAAAAACAGCATGGCAGCATCGTTGAACTCCAACCCAAATATATTGGAATAAAAGAATGGCAGGTAATACGACAACACTTTCCAGAACATCGACGAAGCCATGTCGCCAAAACCATACCCGATTTTTTCTCTTAATGGTATCATATTGAAAAAAACAGCCTCCGCAACCCCTCTTCTCGTGGAGTGATTGGGAGGCTTGAACTTCTAAATTACTTTTTAATTATTTTCAGATTCTTATCAATCAGGCGATTGAGAGTCTTTACCGATTCGCCTGTCGAGAGTCCATCGACTGGAGTATTCATGCAATAATCGACAAGCTGGTCAATCGTGGAAGTGGCCACGTGCATGCGCGTGTCGCACGAAGCATAGTAGATGTAAACAGTGCCATCCTCGTCGGCAATCCAGCCGTTGGTGAACAGGACGTTCATCACGTCACCGACGTATTCCTCGCCCACTGGAGCCATGAAATAGCCGCCGGGAGTGGCGATTTCACGCCAAGGCTCTTCGAGCGATGTCATGTACATGTAAAGCACATAACGCAGGCCCGATGCGCATCCACGCACGCCGTGAGCCAGGTGCAACCATCCTTTCGGTGTCTTTATTGGGTGCGGGCCCTCGCCATTCTTGCATTCCTTGATAGTGTGGTAATGGCGGCAGTCGATGATGCGCTCATCCTCGACAACGGCATTGGTGATGTCGTCAACCAGTGCCCACCCTATGCCACCACCGCTACCGGCATCGATAAAGCCATCTTGCGGACGCGTATATAGGGCATACTTGCCATTGACAAACTCGGGGTGAAGCACCACGTTGCGCTGCTGGCTGCGGCTCTTCAGGTCGGGAAGGCGTTGCCAGTTGACCAAGTCCTTGGTGCGGGCTATGCCGCAAGTGGCTGTGGCCGCACTCAGGTCGTTGGGATAAGCCGGGTCGTGGCGCTCGACGCAGAACAAGCCATATACCCAGCCATCTTCATGCGCTGTGAGGCGCATGTCATATATGTTCACGGCAGGGTCGTCGCTCTCGGGCATGGTGATGGGGTGGTCAAGGAAGCGGAAGTTGTCGATTCCATTAGGGCTCTCGGCAAGTGCGAAGAACGACTTGCGGTCGTAACCTTCTACACGTACCACCAGCACATACTTCCCATTCCACTTGATAGCTCCCGAGTTGAGCACGGCGTTCACGCCGATGCGTTCCATAAAGTATGGGTTGCTCTCGGGGTCATAGTCATAACGCCAGAACGGTGGAGCCATCTGTGCGGTCAGCACAGGATTTTTGTAACGGCAGAATATTCCATTGCCTTCAATCTTTTCGTTACGACGGCTCACCAATTCTTCATACTCACTTTCAATCTTATGCTTTCTCTCTTCAAAAAGTGTCATAGCTGCAATTTTGTATGTGTGTTATTTTATTTGCTCTAAATCTCGTGCAAAAAGAGTCCTACCATCATTGTAAAATTCCATGAACGACGGCACCGATGCATGGCCGGGATAGGGGGCGTAGAAGTGGCGCGGGTTGTCGTGTGCGTTGCGCCATACCGACACATAGCACACCGGGTATTGCTCGATGTTGGCAAGCAGCACGTCGGTCCACCAATTGTCCATCGGGATACCCTCGCTGCCTGTTTCGGTGAACGCCGCCAACTTGCCGCGCTCCTTGGCTACTTGGCAAGCAGCACCAATGACATTATTGATGCGCTCTACATACACGTCCTTGCCTTTCTCACCATCGAAGTGATACACATCGCCTCCCAGTATATCGACAATGCTGTCGCCCGGGTAGCGTTCGAGGTAGCTTTCCACATCGGCCACATTGTCCTTGTCGGGCGAATAAGCCCACAGCACGTTGTCGATGCCTTTTTCTTGAAAAATGTCATACGTGAGCTGCCACAACGCCTTGTAGTCATCGACCGAGCAATGGTCACGCCCCCACCAGAACCAACTGCCAGTGTGTTCGTGCCACGGACGGAACACCACACCTATGCGGCGACCGCTGTCGTCGCGCAACGAACCAATGAAATCGGCAGCGCGTCCTATCCACACCTTGATGGTGTCGTTGAGAGGATTACCCTCGGTGACGCATTGATGCACCACCTGCTCGCCGTCGGTGTTCCACGAGTCGCCCTTCGTCAGCGGATTACGGGCATGCCAACTAAATGTGCTGATGCCCCCGCGGCGGTCTTGTTTCGCCACCTCGCGGCGAATAAGCTCGAATGGCACACTATCGAGTTCCTTGGCACAAGCCCACTCGACAAGGCCCAAATCCCAGTTCATCACACCCGGGTAATCGCCGCAGACACTGCGCACGTCGCAACTATCCTCGACCCATGCCCATGTGTGGCCGTATGCCGTAGCATCGTGCATGCCGAATGCAAAGCCATGGCGCGAGATGCTATCCAAGCGCACACGCAATTCCTCGGCCGGCGTTGCCTCGGGCTGTGGAGCAGCTTCGGTGCTTTTCGTTCCCGAACAGCTTGCCAAAGCTACTAAAAAAGGTATATATAGCAAAAACTTTTTCATGCTTGTATTTATTTCTCTTTTACAACAAATTTCGACTTCAACAAATCGCAATCACGGCTCGAAGCTCCCACCATAACCACAAAGCTGCCAGGCTCCACGACCAGCGAAAAACTGCTGTCGAGCATGGCGAGTTTGTCGGCAGTGAGGGTGAAATGCACACACTTCGCCTCGCCAGCTTTCAAATCCACACGCTTGAAGTCTTTCAATTCCTTGACCGGGCGCGTGAACGTGCTGTACTCGTCGCGGATATATAGCTGGACAATCTCCACACCGTCACTATTGCCAGTGTTTGCCACTGTCACGGCCACATCAATCTGTCCACCGCCATCGGGACTGATTTCGCCCGAAAGCGAAAGGCGCGAATAAGCAAATGTGGTATATGACAGTCCGTAGCCGAACGGGTAAAGCGGTTCGCTCGACGCACACACGTAGGGGTGGAAATACATCGATGGCTTGTGGTCGTAATAGCTGCGTAACTGCCCCACCGAACGCGGAATGGTAATCGACAACTTGGCACTCGGATTCACCTTGCCGAAAATGATTTCGGCAATGGCTTGCCCGCCATACATTCCGGGTTCCCATGCCTCGATGATGGCAGCGACCTTGCCGGCTACACGCTCCACACCCAGCGGACGGCCATTGATAAGGACAAGCACCGTCGGCTTGCCCGATGCTGCGACACGCTCAATAAGCTCGTATTGAAGCCCCACGAGGTCGATGTCGCTGCGGTCGGTATCTTCGCCGCCTGTGCGGTCATGCCACCGCCACCGCATCATGTATTCACCAGCCACCACTATGTTCACATCGGCTTCACGTGCTGCCGAGGCAGCACGTTCTACCATGACTGCGTTCATGTTGCGCGGGTCCCAGCCTTGGTCAACAAACATAACCTCGGCACTTTCCGCAGCTATGCTACGCACCCCGTCGAGCACGGTCACCACATTTTCGGGGCGTTGCTGAGCCGACCAGTCGCCCATGATATTTTCGTCGTTGGCATTAATCCCCGTCACAAGTATCTTGTAGGCACGCTTGCAGTCGAGCGGAAGCCTCCCGTCGTTCTTTAGCAGCACGATGCTTTGCCGTGCGGCTTCGAGTGCCGTGCGGCGATGTTCATCGCACAAGCGCACTTGCATGGTATGCTCCTCGTCGGCGTAAGGGTGTTCAAACAGTCCCAGGCGGAACTTCATGATGAGAATGCGGCGCACACTTTCGTCGATGCGACTTTCGTCGATGAGCCCTTCCCTCACAAGCTGGCACACGGCATCAACCCACCCCGGGCCATGCATGTGCATATCCATTCCGGCCGTGATGCTTTGGCGATAAGCCTCCTCGACAGTTTCGGCCGTGCCGTGCAAGTCGTGTACATGCTCGATGTCCATCCAGTCGCTCACCACAAAGCCGTCAAATCCCCACTCGCCACGCAGCACGTCGGTCATGAGCCAGCGGTTGCTGTGGCAAGGAACTCCGTTAAGCTCGTTGTGCGACGGCATCACTGTTGCCACGCCAGCATCTACCGCAGCCTTGAAAGGAGGGAAAAAGGTGGTACGCAACGTGCGCTCGCTCACGTCGGCAGGGCTGCCATTCGTGCCGTTCTCGGGCAAGCTGCCGCCCACCCAGTGCTTGGCGCAAGCCATCACGTCGGTTGCACCGTCAAGGTTGCCTTGCAAGCCTTCTACCGTCGCCACGCCCATGCGTTCGACAAGGTATCTGTCTTCGCCGTAGGTTTCGCCACAACGCCCCCACCGTGCATCGCGAGCCACTTCGACATTGGGGTTGAAAGTCCAGTGCATGTTCATGGCACGCATCTCGGCTGCAGTCTGCCGCGCAATGCGACGAGCAAGCCCGGGATTGAACGAGCAAGCCAGCCCCAAATTGCCCGGATAGACAGTATTGTCGAAGCAATAGGCGTTGCCATGTATAGCGTCAATGCCGAAAAGCAGCGGCACTGCCAAGCGGCTTTGCATTGCAAGGTGTTGCAAATGGTTGGCCTCTTCGATTGTATTTACATGGAGGAACGAACCCACACGGCCCTGCTGCGTCCACAGTTCCAAATCTTCGGGCTTGCAGCCGACATATATAGCCTGAGCAGTATTGCGGAAAAGGTCACCGGCATTCATCAAGCCCAAATTGTGGCGAAAATGCTCGACCCCCACAAGCTGGTTGGTCTGCCCAACCTTTTCTTCGAGCGTCATGCGCCGCAAGAGGTCTTCGACCCTTTCGGCAACGGTTGCTGACGGATTTTTGTAGGTTTCCATATAAATCTTTGATTTGTTTCATATTGTCCGGCCGCTACAGAGGTGCAAACACTCTTGCACCTCTGCAATGGTGCGAGCCTATGCTGTAATTATTTCAAGTCAGGCATTTCGTCACGAGTGATTACATACTCGCTATTCATCAATTCGTTCCAGTAGTCGGCAGTATTGAGGCTGTAGTTGGCATCATCGACAGTCAGCAACAAGTTGCCGTCCTCATCGGTGTTATACCACACCATGAACCACGACCAAGCCTCGCCCGAGAGGAAGCAGGTAGCCGGATTGGGCACATTGCCGCACTCGCTGAGTGTTACCATCTTGGTTCCATCGCCGACAGCGGCAGCAAAGTCAAACTGCACCTTCTTCGAGTCGATATTGTCGGCATATATGTCCACACCTATAATGTCAACATAATCATTGCCCGGATAGGCAGCGACAGCATCGTCGAGATAGTCGGCTGTATTCTCGGCAGGAACTTGCACAGTCCACACCCAAATGAGGTTGTTAAGCCCATAGACATTCACAAGCTGGTCGTAAAGGAGTTGCCACAATTGTTTGGTATATTCCGTGCCTTTCTTTCCCCACCAGAACCATGCGCCTTCCTCCATCGTGCCATAAAGGTCATAGTTGCCGGCAGCCTCGTGGAGCGGACGCCATATAACAGGAATACCTGCGTCTTGCAACTGGCTCAAATATCCTGCGACCTTGGCGATGTCGTTCATGATAAATTCATGTTGCCAAGTACCTTCGGTGAGGGCAGCCTCGATGTCGAAGTCGGAATTTGCGCTGTAAGTGCTGATGTCGTCGCCTTCGTTAGTAGGCGTGTTCCAGTGCCACATATACGTTACAAGGCCATTGTTGTTCCATTGCGTCTGTGCTGGAGTGATGTCGCTGTAATCAATCCAGTTGGCAGGAGAATAGGCAAGATGTATGAAATCATATCCAGTCAATGCCGGATACTTGCCGGTGGTGGTATAAATCAGGTCGGAGAACTCGTTGTCGTTGTCAACATTTGCCATCACACCCGAGAGTGTATGTGCCGTGTATTGCTCAAGCAAGAAATCATATACGTTACGAGCCTGTTGCGTGGCGTTACTATTGACGAGCGACGTGGTGATTAAGCTCTTGTCCAGCCCATCCTCGGTCGAGAACGTGATGGTGAGTGCATCAGAAGTCATCGTGGCATTGTCGTTGTTATAAAAAGCCCCTTCAGGCACCGACACTGTGTAATCGGTTCCGGCAGTAAGCGACAACGGTATTATCACGTTCTTAACATCGGCAGCGTCGATGGATGGGGTGACCGTAGTACCGTTGACAGTCACATTGACTGCGTCGTTGACAGCCATGTGGTAGTTATACGAGAGGGTGAGCTGCGTAGTAGTCCCTGCAAGCACCGATGCACCCTCGGCAATCGACTGGCTGCGAAGCGTGACCGGTGTTTGGGTCATCGCCTTGTTGTCGTCGTCATCGCAAGCGACCAGTGCGCAAGCCATGAGGAGCAGTGCAGGTATATTTTTTAAAAATTTCATATCTATGTCAAATAATATATTGAGAAAGTTACAATTTTTCTTCTAATAAAGCAAATGCCCGACCCGTAAAGGACGGGCATTTGCACTGAGTGTAGTTATAATAAAACCTATTGAATGAATCAAATTCCAGTAAGAGCTATGCGAGTAAGCGTCAGGTTGGCTCCGGTCAATATCAATCCGCCATCGTTGGCAAGTTCGTTCACGTCGTTGGCCGTCAGAGTATAGGAGTATGACGTGGTGCCAGCTTCAAGCAGCACTTCCGAGCCACCCACCGCAGTGCTCCAATCGACAAGTGCGGTCCATCCATTGCCCTTGGCGATGCGCAGCTGCCAGTAGTCAAACGAAGTGTCGAGTGTGTAATAGATAATCATAGTAGCTCCTGCGGGAACGGTGCTGAAATCATATCCACCCCACGAAAGGGCATCAAGGGCATTCCAGCTGAGGTAGAACTCGCCTTCCCAGATGGTGGTTTCGGCAGGTGTGCCACCCACAAGGTTCACCGTATAGGTCATCGACTGGCCGTTAGACGATGTGAGCACAAGCTCGCAAGTTTCGCCGGTGAGACCGGTCGGAACATTGAATTGCAGCATCTCGGTAGAGGCGATATACATGAATTGCACTGCAATACCGTTAACCGACACGCCAGTGAGCATGCTACCGTTTACTATGCCGACTTGTGCTACCGTGCCTACTTCGATGCTCTCGGGCAAAGTGGGCAAATAAGCGCATTCGGGCGAGGTAATTGTAACCTCGGGAGCTTCGACGATTTCGCCATTACCCATAGCGAGGGTCAATGCCCCGGTTTCGGCACCCATTGTAGGCACGGTGAGGGTGATTTCGGTGGCCGACTGTGCCACAAAATCGGCACTCTCCACTACTGCACCGCCTGTGAACGTAATGCTTGCCACAAGGTCGAGGTCGCTACCCGAGATGGTCAGGTCATTGCCACCACTCACGCCTCCGGCAGGAGAGTAAGAGTTAACCGACGGCTTGAGCGTAGTGATTGCCACAGTGGCAGTCTTGCCAGCAGCCGTGTTGAGTGTGATGTCGCCCGACTGAGCGGCAGCCGGCATGGTCACGGTGATTTCGGTAGCCGATTGCGTGTCAAGTTCAGTGGCATCGGTCATGCCGGCAAAAGTCACATTGGTAACCAAGTCGAGGTCGGCACCTGTGATGGTGATTACATCGCCCTCGCGCAAGCCGGTAGCCGGAACGGCTGCAAGCTCGGTAGGCACAGCCATAGTCAAGTTGGCGATAACCACCTCTATACCCGAAGCCGGGAGCATGCGTATCTCGCCATCGGTAGCATCATCGCGCAAGGTAATGTTGAGAGCTTCGTTGGCGTATGTAAACTCGGCAATGCTGTCGTTAGGCATCAACACCGTGGTTACCAAGTCGAGGTCGGTACCAGTGATTGTCACCACGTCGCCAGGTTTCCTATTGGTGAGGTTCACAACCTGTGCCACAGCAGGCAATGTAACTGTCAATTCCTCTTCCGAGTAAATCTCGTTGGCAATGCCATTGGCTTCGGCAGTTCCATCTTCTTGTATGCCAAGGTCCGACACGCCGATATAGCCTGTTTGAGCCTCGGCTGGAACAATTACCCTTATTTCATTGCGAGTGCGGTCGGACTCGGGCACTTCCACAGTCACGCCATCCTCGAAGATAACGGCGCGCATCAAGTTGAGGTATTCACCCGTAATCACCAACTCGTCGCCGGGCCTAACGGTCTTGGGCGAGAAATCCTCAATCGAAACAGGTTCGAGGTATGTGATTTCAGTGATTGTTTCAATCTGGCCTTGCGGCGTGTTGAGGATAACTTTTCCCACCTCGGCATCTTGCGGAACGGTAACGGTGATTTCCTCATTGCTGACAACCGTGATGTCGGTGATTTCGTCACAGCCGGGGATAACCACGCCTGTAACCTGGTTCATGCCGCTACCGATGAATCGCAACTCACCGCCACGAGCCACAGGACATGGACCGAACACATTCAGTTTTATGCCGCCTGTGAATTGGTTGGTGTCGAGGTCGTCATTGTCACAAGCCGTGAACATGAAGCCGCTCACCACCAGCAGGCACATCATTATAAATGATGATATTTTATATTTCTTCATTTCAGTATCAAATTTTCAAGTTAGTTAATAGGAACCACACGTATGTTGTCGATGCAGATAACCGGGTTGCAATCAGTACCTTCAACACCACCGTTCCACACGAAGAATGTAAGGCCGGTGAAATCGTCGGTGGTCAATGCGTTGGCGCAAGATTGTCCTTCGTGGGTGCGATTGAACTCCGACAAGTTCATCGATACCGTTACCCACTCATCGCCAGTGTCGTAGCTGCCAGTCGTCTGCCATGGAATCCACAATCCGCGAGGCAGGTCGGTATTAGAAAAATATCCATTGTTGCCGGTGGCGTATGTCACTATGTCGTTGCCGGAGAATATCATCTGCAATGCGCTCGATTGCCACGGATTGCTCGTAGGCACGTACACTTCAAACTTGATTTGCAATTCCGACACGTCGTAACGGTCGAGCATCTCGGCAAAATCGGGCATAGAGCTCAATTCGGGATAACCAGCTTCGGGTTCCGGCCAGTAGTTGAACGAGAAATTATCCTCGGCCCAAGTGCCGCCAACCGTACCCGACATCGGAACGCCGCCAAAATATATGTAGCTGCCGTCGATACCGTCGGGGTTGGTGCTTTGCACCGTACCGTTGCGCCAGCCGTGGCCGGTGGCGATGCCGCCGTGCGAGCCATCCCAGTCAAACAGGATGTTGCGTGTGTCTAAGTAGTGGAACGACGAAACGGTAGTACCGTAAATCGAAGTCACACTCACGTTGCATTCTTCGGCACCCTGCGGAACGATGAACGAAACTTGCGACATCTGTATATCGGTGATTTCGGTCACATCGACGTTACCGAACGAGATTGACAACGGCACGTTGGGGTCGTCGATGAAATAGTTGCCATATATAGTAGCTTCGCTGCCCACGGGAGCATATTCGCACGACATCGAGTTGACCGACGGGGCGGGAACAATCACCTCGAACGGGTAAGTGATGGTGTCGTTGCCGGAAGTCACGAAATACATCAAGTTTGACACCTCGCCCGGAATCGTACCGGGAACCGACACCAAGATAGTGTTGTCGGTCATGTAGCTGGTGTTAAGCACGGCCTTCTGGTCGTTGAACCACAGTTCCACGGTGCTGCGCAAGTTGTCGCCGACAATGCAAATGAGATTATCCATGTAAGCACCAGTGATGAGCGAGTCGCCCGACTCGGGCGAAGTGACTTTCACGTATTTTATAGTAGGCACACCGTCGGCGACCTCATACTTGTGAGGCTCGTCCTCGCACGAAGTAGCCGTCACACCCACGAATGCCAGCAGGGCGGCAAAAGCCATTTTAAATATTTTAGAGTTCTTCATTGTTTGCTTGTAATTAAATGAGTGTATTAATCATAGCTGTAAAGAGCACGCACATCTTCATGCACAGCCTCGGCATTGTCCGACATGTTGGGGTTGAATGCAACGTCGTCGGTAGGTTTCGGGAGGGTGAAGTCGTCGGCCGTGATGTTAGGTGCTGCCACATCTGTGTTGTAGCGCATGTCCGAGGTGACGTTCCATGCCCCGGTTTCGAAATATTCGCTGTAAAGAGCGTCAAGGCCGTAAAACTCGTTGCGACGCTGTGCACGTATTTTGCTGATGGCAAGTTGTGGGTCGTAATAAGACAAGCGTACGTAGTCATACCAGCGGTCGCCTTCGCAAGCGAGTTCGAGGTTGCGCTCTTTCCACACATCTTCCCATGTGATTTGCGACGGGCGCGTGGCCGACTTGACGGCACGGTGACGCACGGCATAGTAGGCGTCGATTGCCGATTGGTCGGAAGTAGATGTGCCTGTGCCTATCATGGCCTCGGCATATACAAGGTAAACGTCGCTCAGGCGCAAGAGGTGCGTAGCAAGGCCGTTGGCTTGTGCCGACGGGTAGTAACCCAGCCCGAGGAAGTGGTCGTTATTGTTGCCATAGAGGTGTTTCACGCAGTTCACGCCTGTGGGGCTTTGCAGCGAGCCGCTCGGGCCGCCGGGAGCATAATCGGCATCGTAGATGAAACGCAGGTAGTCAAAACCGCCTTTGTCTTGCCAGAAGTATTCATACACATCGCCGGGCATCATCATTGTAGCCTTGCGGCGGTCGTCGGTATCGATGCGGTTTGCAGGCGATTGCAGCACATTCACACCGAAATCGTCTTGCAATGCCACCGACGGAGCAGTCCAGCCGCCCCAGCAATCGCCAAATTCGTCGAAGCCCTGCATGGCAAGCGAGCTTTGCAAGAAGTTCTGCGCCGTCCATGGGTCGGTAGTGCCATACCATCGCAAGCCTATGAGCGACTCCTCGCTGTTGTTGTTGGCAAGGCGGAACACATCGGAATAATTTTCGAGCAAGCTGCGGCCCGAGTTGTCAATCACGTCCTTGGCATATTGTGCAGCCTTGGCAAGGTCGCTCTCGCTGCGAGTGCCGGTGACACCCGAACGTGTGAGGTAAACCTTTGCAAGCAAAGCCTCGGCGCAATAGTAGTCGATGCGCCCGGCATCGTTGCTCTTTGGCAGCAATTCCATCGCCTTTTCCAAGGTCATGACGATATACTCATACACATCCTCTTTCTTAACCTTGTGCTTGTCGCCAAACGTGCCGTTCGACACTTCGGCCGTAGCATCGTGGATGATTGGTATGTCGCCGAAAGCGCGCACCAAGTAGAAGTAGGCCAAAGCCTTCAACGTAAGGCACTCGCCCATGCACTTGTTGCGAGTTTCCTCGGTTATGTTGCCCGAGCTATTGCGAATGTTGTTATACACCTGGCAAGCATGTGCGTTGACCTGCCACAGCGACTCGTACATGAACACCAAGTTCTCATCGGTACCGTTCACCGAAAAGTCGAGGTAGGCACTTTGGCTTTGGAAGATATTACCGGCCATGGTTTCGCCCACCAATATGATTGCGCCGCGGGTGAAGTCGCTCCAAGGCGAGCTATACAAGTACATTACACCTGCATTGCATTGGTCGTCGTTGGCATAATAGTTGTCGGCATTGTAGGAGTCTTCGGCCGGACGGTCGAGGAAATCGTCGCACGATGTCGCGCCGAATGCCATCAATGCGGCAACTGCCATATATGTGATTTTTGAAAGTTTCATTTTCTACGATAGTTTATGTTAGAATGTAAGATTCAAACCGAAAGAATAAGTGGTAGGCGAAGGATAACGTCCGTTATCGAAACCATAGACGTTGTTGCCCGATGTGCTTATACCGATTTCAGGGTCGTAGCCCTTGTAGCCAGTGATGGTGCACACATTCTGCACGTTGGCGTAGATGCGGAGGTTCTCAAGCCCGATTTTCTTTATGAGCTTGCTGTCGAAAGTGTAGCCAAGCGAGATGTTCTTCAAGCGCACGTATGAGCCATCCTCGATGTAACGGTCGCTGATGCGGTCGTTGTCGTTCGGGTCATTGAGCGTGGCGCGCGGCAACTTGGCATCGAGGTTCGACACACGCACGTTGGTGATGTCGTTAAGTCCTATGTTCGGGTCGATTGCCTCCAAGCGGGCACGGTCGAGGATGTCGGTCGAGTAGTTAGACCACGACGACTTCATGTCGGTGAGCGCGATGCTCAGGTAGTTCATGACATCGTTGCCGACCGAACCGGTGATGAAGATTGACAAGTCGAAGTTTTTCCAATAGAACGTGTTGGTCCAGCCAAAAGTGAAATCGGGCCACGGGTTACCGATGATTGTCTGGTCTTCTTCGTTAATCACGCCATCGTCATTGAGGTCTTTGAATTTCTGGTCGCCCACCCACACGGTGTTGCCGCTGTTGAATGTCTGCCCCGCGCCGGGATAGGCATCAGTCTTGGGCGAATTAATCACGTCCTCGTAGTCCTGGTAAACACCATCGGTAACATAGCCGTAGAATTGGTAAAGTGGCTTGCCTATTTCGGAGATGCTCACGAGGAAAGTGTTGCCATAAAGTGCATAACCATACATTTGTCCTGCCGACGAACCCGAAAGGCTTTGCAACTCGTTTTTGTTGAACGATATGTTGAAATCAGAGTGCCATTCAAAATCGCCCACGATAGGACGTGTGTTCAATGTGAATTCCACACCTTGGTTGAGGATGCTGCCATAGTTGCCGTAAGGAGCTTGCAGCACCGACGAAGCGTTGCCCGACGAACCCATATACATAGGCAGCTGCATCTGCATAAGCATGTCGCTCGATTCCTTGCGGTACCAGTCGAACACGAACGACAGGCGGTTGCTCAGGAAGCTGAGGTCAAGACCTATGTTCCACTGCTCTTGCTTTTCCCAGTGGATGTCCTCATTCGCGATATTTTGTGGGCGGTAACTTGTACCAAGCCCGGTCGGCATGCGGCTCACGGTTACACCCCAGCGGTAGCCACCGATGTTGGCATTACCAGTCTGGCCCCAGCCGACACGCAACTTACCATTGTTGAGCCAGCCGCTTGCCCACTGCATGAACTTCTCGTTGGAGAAACGCCATGCGCCAGCAAACGAGTGGAACCCTGCCCAGCGGCGGTCGGGTCCGAAGTTCGACGAACCGTCGTAACGATAGGTGTAAGTGGCAAGGTAGCGGTCGTCGAAATTATATGTGCCACGTGCAAAGAACGAAGCCATCGAAGAGCTGCCGAAACCAGCCTTGATTTCGGGAGTCATGGTGCCAAGCGAAGGATTATGCACCTCGTCGGAAGGAAGGCCTTGGCCAACGGTGCGGGTGTAGTCGTAGCTCGACTCCCACAATTCCTGTCCGAGCATGACCGAAACGTCGTGCTTGTCCTTGTAGGTGTCGGTATAAGTAACATAGTTCTTCAGCGACCAGTAGCTGTTGCTGTTTTTCTGTATGGAGCTATAGTTTGTGCTGCGTTGCCAGCCGCCGAGGTCAACTGTCGGGTTGAACTGCTCGGCCTTGTTGCTGCCTATGTCGTAGCCAAACTCGGCGTGCCACGTAAGTTTCGACCATGGAGTTACGTCGAAGAAGAAGCTACCCGAAAGTTTCTGGCGGTCGAGCGTCTGCTCGTCGAGCATGGCAAGTGCGATTGGGTTAGGGTTGGTGTAACCTTCACGGACGATAGTGGCATACGAGCCGTCGATGTTATAGATAGGAATGTCGGGGAGCGTGGTAAGCGAGTAGTAAACAAGACCCTCGTTACTGTCGGCAAGTTTCAGCGACTCGTTGGTATTGGCGTAGCTGGCGTTCATACCGAATTTCAACCACGACTTTAATTGAGCGTCGATATTGGCGCGGAACGAGAGGCGTTCAAATTCCGACCCGAGTATAGTACCTTCCTGGTTCATATAGTTGGCCGAAACATAATATTTCACCTTCTCGGTACCACCTTGCACCGACACTTGGTGTGAGTGCTGCAATGCAGTTTGGAAAATTGCATCCTGCCAGTCGGTACCATAACCGAGCAACGACGGGTCGGCGTAGTAATCGCTCGGGTCGTCTATCTGGCCCGAAGCGGCGAGGTCGTTGTAATACTCGGCATATTCGCGCAAATTCATCATGTCGATGCGCTTTGTCTGGCGGCTGACAGCAAACATGCCATCATACGAGAACTTGGGCGCACCCTCCGAACCACGCTTGGTGGTGATGAGCACTACACCATTGGCACCTTGCGCACCATAGATGGCGGTGGCCGATGCGTCCTTGAGGATTTCCATCGAAACGATGTCCGACGGGTTCAATGTAGAAAGCGGAGAAACCGTAGAGTTGGCACCGTTACCGAGGTCAAGACCGAGGTCGCCACTGGCAGTGCCGCTGCTCTGCCAAATAACACCGTCGATTACATACAACGGGTCGGCATTGGCATTAACCGTAGCAAGACCGCGCACACGGATTGACGATGAAGAACCCGGAGCACCCGAAGTTGCAGTAGCTTGCACACCGGCTGCACGTCCTTGCAACGACTGGTCGAGGTTGGTGATAACCGACCCTTTGAGGGCATCTTCGTTAAGTGAAACAGATGCGCCGGCAAGGTCGCTCTTTTTCATTGTACCGTAACCGACAACCACGAGTTCGTCGAGGGCGATGTCGGAACTTTTCAGTGTGATGGTAACTTCAGTCCGTCCATCCAACGGAACTTCCTGAGTTTCCATTCCCACGTAAGAAACTACCAATGTAGCGTTGGCCGACGAAACTTGCAACGTAAAGTTACCGTCAAAGTCGGTGGCAACACCATTGGATTTAGAGTCCTTCTCCATGACGGTAGCACCGATTGCCGGTATCCCATCTGGTTCAAGGACGACACCCTTAATGGATGTTTGCGCAGCCATGCTCATCGACAGCAATGCGAACACTGCCAACAGCATGGACCTTAAATCCAGAAATTTATTCGTCATCATGAAACAATTTTAAGGTGTTTGTTATTAAATTTATTTTGGTTTGTAGAAAAGTCTTATAAACCGAAGCAAAATTACTTATGCCAGATTTTTTAAAATGACACAATTTTAGCTTCGTTTTGCACTTTTGTTACATTTTTGTTATTTTCTCAAAAAATGCCCTCTGCCGCTCGTCCCATTCGGGATGGCGAGTGTCGTGCTGGCATTCGGGGTAAATCACAAATTGCTTCTGCGAAGTTATAAGGTTATAACCGGCAAAATTGGTGTGCGGCGGGCAGGTGGGGTCTTGCAACCCTATGCCCATCATAATGGGGCAAGTGATGCGTCGCGTGAAATTCTTCACATCGAAGTATGACAGCATCTTGTACAGGTCGCTGTCGCTGATGCCCAATTCTTTCTGTTTTTTGAGGATTGGCTCGGCTGGCCAATGCACTATTTTAAAATAGTCGGGAAAGTCGTTAAGGAACGGTATCCACGGCGCAGCTGCGCAAATGCGCTTGTCGAGCGAGCAAGCCACGAGTGTGAACGCCCCTCCCTGGCTGCCACCTTCGGCAAAAATGTAGCGTGTATCTACCTCGGGGAGCGTACACACAAAGTCGATGGCACGAATGAGGTCCATGTATGCTCCACGATAATAATATTGGTCACGGTCGCCAAGTCCATATACTACCCAGTCGCCATATTCGTTGGTTGGCTCATTAAGCCCTTGGCCGCGGGTACTCAGCACAAATTCTATGCGGTTCATACCTTCGTATGGCTCGGCATGCCATGGCTTGCTGCCATAGCCCATGTAATGCACGAGTACAGGCATGGTATTTTTCTTGCTCGCCTTGGCCGGCACGGTGAGGTAGCCTTGCACCTCAACACCGCCAAGCGATTTCATCTTGACAAGGTACACCTTGCCACCCTTGTTGCTCTTGTCTTTTTCCTCGGTGAGGCTGAATTCGGGTGCGACTTGTGCCAGCTCGTCGAGCGCACGTTGCCAGAACTCATCAAAATCGGGCTGCGCATCGGGGAGTGAAACAATGCTTTCGGGTTCATAGCCTATATTGAACGTCTTGACCTCATTGCCGTCGCCTGCTACAGTGCAGCGGTAAAAGCCAGGGGCCAAATTCAGGCTGAATGCCACCTCGGCGCTGTCGCCAGCAGCAACAGCCACTTGCTGGCACATCGATGCCACAGGCTCACGCTTGTCGGTTGCCACCGTGAGCGACACCTCGCACGTAGCGGCATCACTACCACTATTTGCAACATTCACTTTAACCGTTGGCCGTTCGGGAGCCGTCCACCACCAGTCGTGATACATCGGCACGTTGTAGTTGACATTGCCCGCTATCATAGCAGCGGGCAGTGCCAATACAAACAACATTAATAATACAATAAACCTTTTACCTAAATTCAACATGAAAACAAACTATTAAATTTTATTTCTTTTAATTATCTATGTTTATGGTATATGAGTGGCTGCACACCCCACTATTGTTCATTACAAGGGGCGTGAAACGCTCAATATTCGAGTGAGTGTCTTAGGGACGCACGGCTCGTGCGTCCGTTGCGCCATTAGGAGCATATTTCACCATGCACAGCCGATTGACAGCGCCTTGGCGCACACTGCTTTGGGCTACTTGTAAGCGTTAGCCTTTGCCGCAGCCTTTTTGATGATGGCAATAGTGGACGTGTCGGCAGCAAACACCGAGTTCAACCCTTGTGCCTCTTGTGCCGGGTCGCCAGTATAGTCGTCGCCGCGTTGCCACATTTTGTGAGTGGGAACAGCCAGTCCGCCCCAGCCCCAGAAATTGCATCCGGCTATCATGGTCGCACTGTCGCCCACCATCGACAATACATAATCGTAATAAGCATCGCGCCCGACGGTGGGGCTGCCAGGGGCATACGCAAATTCGTCGCGCGGATAGCCAAACTCTTCAAGCACGATAGGCTTGCGTGCCGACTTGATTGCCTCGTAATGTTCGGTTATATATTCGCGTGTCTTGATGCAAGCCGAGTCAACGCCTGTTGTCACGGTCTTTTCATTTATCCAGCTCCAGTTATATGGCCAGATATGTATATTGGCATAATCTATTTCGGGGAAAGAATGTATTTTTGCCCACAATGCCAAGTCGGTTTCACAACCATGCTTGCCTTCGCTGCCAGTCGATACCAAGTGGTTAGGGTCAATGCCCTTGATGATTTGCGCCGTGCGCCTAATCCACGAGGCAAGCGAGTCCTTGCCCTCGTCGCTGAATGCGCGAGGCTCATTTGCCACCTGCCACGACATGATAGCCGGTGACTGTGAATATGGCTTGCCAGTGACAGTGCTGGTACGCCCGACAATGGCACGGACATGATTATACGACAACTCTTTTGCCATGCTATCGAGGACAAATTGCTTGGCATAATTCATATACGCCTGATAACCGTCGCGGCTCGGTATCACAGCCGGCCCCTTGCCAGCCCATTCAAGGTAGCAGCCATATCCGCCACTCCATTCCCATGAGTTGTTGAGATAGAGCACAGCCTTCATGCCGCGCTCTTCGAGGCGCGCAAGCAAATAATCGAGGCCGCGCAATATGGTATCGTTATACACCCCGGCTTCGGGTTGCAAAGTGGGTTCTATACGTGTAGGCACGCCGTCGGGGCCGTCGCCGCCCACGAGGATGCGCAAGTTGCCGATGCCTATTGCCTGAAGCGAGTCGAGCTCGGCTTCGAGGCGGTCACGGTCGCCGCCGCGCCCTTCCGAGGCCAATATAGCTCCGTACCAGAAATTAGTGCCTACATAGCGGTAAGGCTTACCGTCAACGTAGAATTCTCCGTCCTTGACGGTCACGTAAGATTCGTTGCCAGTTTGCTCCTGTTCCTTAGCGTCACTTCGGCATGAAGTGATACCAATCGACACAAACGACAGAAAGATGGCAGTTAATATGGTAAATCGTTTTAGCATATTTGAGTTGTTTAGGTTTATCTTGACGAATGCAAAATTAACACCCTTTTCCCATCAAAAACGACACTATCATATCACCTTATTGCATTTTTTTGCCCATTGCCGAAATTTTGCATCGTCGCCATCGGCGATTTTTTCACCTTTGTTGCAGAAGATGTTGCCTATTTTTGCTTACTTTGTGGAAAAAAGGTTTTTGCTATGGAATATGACATAAGGCAGGCGGAGATGAACCAGTATGAGGACAGCTTGAAGAACTTCCGCGATATGTACAGCGTCATCACCACCGCCGAGAAGAAAGGCCGTGCCGAAGGGCTTGCCGAGGGAATTGCCAAAGGAAGAACCGAAGGAATTCTCGAAGTTGCCCGTGAAATGCTGGCAGCGGGGATGCCCCGGGACGTGGTTTCGCAGCTGACGAAGCTCAGCCGCGAGCAATTAGGAAATCTCTAAAGAAATAGAAATAGATGGTGACACATGGCTTCGTAGGGACGCACGGCTCGTGCGTCCTTTGTGTAACATTGTGACAATCAATATATTACAAATAAAAACGAAAGGACGCACGAACCGTGCGCCCCTACGATTTCTCTATAATTCGCTGTTTCGGTGGTATCTCAATCGACCCGGTGGCGGAAGGGAACGAGTGGCAGCCAGTCGGTGCTATGCACCTTTCCGGGCATCCAATTGCGAAAACAATAGCGCACTTCCACTATTTTACCCACCTTGCCGCATTCCACACGAATATCCCTATCGACCGCCGTTGCCGTGGCAGGATAAAACACCCCGTCGATGCCGGCAACTTCAAAACCTTGTAAATCACGGTTGGGCGTGAAACCGCCTTCGGCATTGTCGAAATACAGCAATGCACTATTGCCGTCCACCTCCATGCTGCGGAATGTGGGGCTGTCACACACTATGCCGCCTATGCCATAAGTTTTCACAGCAGCCATGAATGCAAGCCTCTCGCCTATAGGTTGTTTCATGCTTGCGTGTATGTCCTCGGCCTCGTATGACTTCGACAAGTCGCTCGTGCATACGATGCCGCTATTAGGGATTAGCTCCACAGCCTTGTGCTGCGCCTCGCGGAGCAATGCGCCATTGATGCCGGCAATGTCGCCGTAGGAATATGGCGGCACTTCCACACAATAAAACGGCACCTCGCCCAATCCCCATTTTTCGCGCCACAGTTGCACCATCCGGGCAAGCCGTTGCGGATAAGTGTCGTGCTGGTTGATGTTGCTCTCGCCTTGGTTCCACAAGAAGCCTTTCACAGTGTAACCAATCAGCGGATAAAGCATACCATTATACATTATCATCGGTTGGTCCCACTGGCGCACCTCGTCGCTGCCGGCTTGCGACAAATCCACATCGGCATATTTCGCGAGTTCCTCACGAGGCAACCAACCTTCGACGTGGCTGCCGCCCCAACTGCAATTAATGATTCCTACCGGAACATCGAGCAACCGGTTGAGTGCAACTGCAAAATGATAACCCACCGCACTGAACCAGCGAGCATTGGCAGGTTCACACTCCTTCCACTTGCCAGCCACGCTGTCGGCAGGCGACAACTGAGCTGTTTTCTCGACTGTCGCCATCCTTATTTTCCCACGATACTGGCCCGAATAGGCTATGTCGTGGTTGCTGTTCTCGACCGGCTGAGTCCAGAATCCGTTAAGAGGCATCTCCATGTTGGATTGACCCGAACAAAACCACACCTCGCCCACAAGCACGCCGGCAATAGATATGTTGCTTATGCCATCATCAAATTTAATGGTATATGTGTCATACGAAGCCGATGGAGTGGCCACATCCACATGCCACCGTCCATCACTGTCGGTATGGGCTTGATAAACGCTGTTATCCCACGAAACCGACACTTTCACCACATCGGCATCGCTCCAGCCCCACAAACGGGCCTCGCTGTTTTGCTGCAGCACCATGTTGTCGCCGATTATATCGGGCAACGTGACAGCATTCATCATGCCCGTGCAGCCAGCCAAAGCGATAGTTAACAGACAATTCAATACTTTCATATTTCCTTGTTCAATATTTTTATCGTTCGGTCTGCAAATAATGGCGTACAAGCACACCCCAAGGCTTGAGGTTGGCCTCGGTCCACTGGCTTCCGTCGGCAGGAGTGCCAGGTTGCAGCATCGAGCAAGTTTCGTCCTTGTCGGAAATCGACCAAGCAATCCAACTGATAGAATTTTCCTTGGCTATGTCGAGCCACTTATCCCACGAGTCCATGTCGAGCACGCCGTCGCCAGTGTGTACCATTCCGCCTGTTTCGGAAAAGAAAAGAGGCAGCCCCTTGCCTATGGCATACAATGCCTTGTCGCGGTTATAATCTTGGTGAGTGGCGGCATAGTAATGGAGCGAATATACCAGATTGCCGAACTTAGTAATAGGGTCGTCTGCCGCCTTGTCAACTTCTTGGTCCCAGCGCGGTGTCGGAACTATCACGATGGCATCGGGCGCATTCTCACGTATTACAGGAATTAGCTCTTCGCTATAAGCCTTGGTTTCGGCCCATTCCACTTCGAGCGGCTCGTTCCAAATCTCGTATATGATATTGGGGATATTCCCATATTTCTTCGACACCACGCCGAAAAACTCCTTTGCCAACGGCAAATTATTCTCGTGGCTGTGAAAATCGACAATTATGTAAATGCCATTCTTAACGGCAGCATTAACCATGCTATCGACGGTGGCGTAGGCCAATTCGGGATTTTTGTCATAGCAATTGTCGTCGAGGTTTAACCCTATTGAGCAGCGCACCACTGTCGCGCCCCATTCTTTTGCTACCTTTGTCACGGCAGCCTCGTTGAAATAACGGTGCCACCAGTTGTGCCAGCCGAAACTCACACCACGCAACTGCACACGTTGCCCGTTGCTATCGACCATGTACTGTCCTTGTACCGACAATGCACCATGTTTCTCTACTGGTGTAGGTTCTTGCTGCGAAGCTGTTGGCTCGCTGCTCTGCGATGTGCATGAAATCATGCCAAACAGTGCCACTATGGCACATAATTGAAATAATCTTTTCATTGGTAAAATATCTTTTTGGGGTTACGAAAATCCAACACAAAAATACATTTTGCCAATGATACAACACGCAAAACGACACGATAATGCCAAACTCTGACAAAATAGTATCAAATTATCACCTTGTGCTTGCGGTAATTTTCACGGAACAGTTTCGGCGACACGCCTTTCTTGCGCTTGAAAATGCGGTTGAAATTCGATACATTGTTAAACCCGCAGTCAAAGCACACCTCGGCCACCGACATTGTCGTATCGACCAACTTGCGCGAAGCTATGCCCAAACGTATGTCGATGATATAGTCCGACACCGTTTTGCCCGTGCGCAACTTGAAAAACCGGCTGAATGCCGTGGGTGTCATCCCCACTATGTCGGCAAGGGTGTGCAGCCTTATGTCGGTATTGTAATTTTCGTTGATGTATTCCTCCACCTTTTGCACACGGCGGCTGTCGGCACTCACTTTTATATGTGAGAACGAACTGCTCGACAACTGGTGATAATTACTATCGACCGACAACTCATATAAGATGGTCAAGATTTTCATCACCCGGTAGAAACCCGATTGCAGGTGGGTGATTTCGTCGAGCATCCCATATACTTTCATGATTGCCGGCATACCGAACGCTATGCCATAACGTGCCATATCGAGCATGGCGTGTACACTTTTCAACTGACGCTTGTTTATGAAATTCTCGCCGAAAAGCTCGGGCGAGAATTGCAGCGTAATTTCACGTATATTTCCACAAGCACAATCGGCTTGCTCCCACACATGTTCAAGCCCACTGCCTATTATTGCCAGGTCGCATTCGCCAAGCGTTTCAATCGAGTCGCCTACTATGCGCCTTGCACCGGCGCAGTTCTGCACGAAGTTCAATTCTATCTCGTTATGTTTATGCAATGGGTAAGTGAAACTGTCTTTATACCTGTCAACCAGGTAAAAACAATCTTCGTTTGACAATGGTGTGATTTCGGTTATAACTTTGCTCATTATAAGTGGTAAAAGGTTTATTATTAAGGAAACCGCGCACACATGCGGCGGCATTTTTGCATATTGCAAATATACCTAATTTGATATGCGAATACAAATATTCGCACAGAAAAAATCCACATTTCCCCACATTGTTTGCATCAAATAACTCATACATCGGCACATATTATGTTATAGGCTAAAGCATTAGCAGCAAAATGCACTCAAAATATAGCACACTAAAACCGGAGGACATACACTTTTTTAGCATACTGTCCTCCGGTGTGAGATTATTACAAATTTACCTGATTTCGCAACTATTACGGCACAGCAGCTTGGCCATCATTGCTTAGTGGCGGCTTTCATTGCCTCCATTATTTTGCTTTCAAGCTCTTCGGCAAGCTCGGGATTGTCGGCCACGGCTCGCTTTGCTGCGTCGCGTCCTTGCCCCAGCTTGGTGTCGCCGTATGAGAACCATGCGCCACTTTTCTTTACTATGCCATATTCAACGCCGAGGTCAACTATTTCGCCAGTTTTCGATATGCCCTCGCCGAAAAGTATTTCAAACTCGGCCTTGCGGAATGGTGGTGCCACCTTGTTTTTAACCACTTTGACACGAGTCATGCTGCCAAGCACGTTCTCGCCATCTTTAACCTGCCCTATGCGGCGAATGTCAAGGCGCACCGACGAATAGAATTTCAACGCATTGCCGCCAGTCGTCGTTTCGGGATTGCCAAACATCACCCCGATTTTTTCACGCAGCTGGTTAATAAAAATGCACGTGGTGTTGGTCTTGGAAATGGTTGACGTGAGCTTGCGCAAAGCCTGCGACATCAACCGAGCCTGCAACCCGACCTTGTTGTCGCCCATGTCACCTTCAATCTCGTTTTTCGGCGTTAGGGCGGCAACCGAGTCGATAACAATTATGTCGATTGCCGACGAGCGAATAAGTTGCTCGGCAATTTCAAGGGCTTGCTCGCCGTTGTCGGGCTGCGCTATCCACAAGTTGTTGACATCGACACCAAGTTTTTCGGCATAAAAACGGTCGAATGCGTGTTCGGCATCGATTATGGCAGCTATGCCACCTTGTTTCTGAGCTTCGGCTATCGCATGGATTGCCAGCGTGGTCTTACCCGACGATTCGGGGCCGAAAATCTCAATTATGCGGCCACGTGGATAGCCACCCACGCCCAATGCGAAATCAAGCCCTATTGAACCAGTCGGTATGACGGCAACATCATCGATTTTTTCATCGCCAAGTTTCATTATCGCTCCACGTCCAAACGATTTGTCAATCTTGTCCATAGCCACTTGCAATGCCTTTAATTTCTCTTCGGGCACTGGCACCCGGCCAAATTTCAACGATTCCTGCTGCCCGCCATGTGATGTTTCGGCAGAAACTGGTGCGGCATCAGCGGCAGTGTCCTTTGTTTTCTTTTCAGCCATATATCAATACGTGTTTATTTGTTCATGTTAAGAATTTGGTTGGCGGCATCCTTGGTGTTCACCTTCGTGATGATGTCGGCCACACGTCCCTGTTCGTCGATTAGGAAAGTTGTACGCACCGTACCCATGCATTCACGCCCGCACATTTTCTTTTTTTGCCACACGCCGAAAGCCTGGTTCAGCACAAGGTCGGTATCGGCAATAAGCGGGAATGGCAGCGAATGCTTCTCGGCAAACTTTTTATGCGATGCGGCTGTATCCTTGCTCACCCCGACAATCGCATATCCGGCAGCCAGCAAATCGCCATATCCGGCAGCCAAACTGCAAGCCTCGGCAGTACAGCCGGGAGTGTTATCCTTGGGGTAAAAATATATCACTAACTTTTTACCTGCAAAGTCGGCAGCCTTTATTTCGTTACCATTGGCATCAACACCAAGCACGTCGGGTATCTTATCTCCTATTTCCATAATTCGTCTTTATTTTTTATCATTTGTGTAAAGATAATGCAAAAACATCGGCAATACAAAGCCTTGCCAATTTTTTCTTTTGCAAAATTACCGCCAGCATGGGCACAAATGCTGCCCATGCAAGCAAAACATTGCAAATCGCAATTAACACAAAGGGCCGCCGCATGTTTCTTATGCGGCAGCCCTGTTTTTCTATGTCGAATAATTTCAATCGATGATGTCGAAGCCAGTGTAGCGTTGCAGGCATTGTGGAATGCGTATGCCCTCGGCGCACTGGTTGTTTTCGAGCAATGCAGCCATGATGCGCGGCAAGGCAAGTGCCGAGCCATTGAGCGTGTGGCACAAGTGCGTCTTCTTGTCGTCGCCACGGTAGCGGCACTTGAGGCGGTTGGCCTGGTAGCTCTCGAAGTTCGATACCGAGCTGACCTCAAGCCAGCGTTTCTGGGCAGCCGAATACACCTCAAAGTCAAACGTGATTGCCGATGTAAAACTCATGTCGCCGCCGCACAAACGCAATATGTGCCATGGCAACTCAAGTTTCTCAAGCAACCCTTGCACGTGGTCTTTCATCAACTCAAGTGCGGCGTAAGAGTTTTCGGGCTTCTCGATGCGCACAATCTCCACTTTGTCGAATTGGTGCAAGCGGTTGAGCCCGCGTACATCCTTGCCATACGACCCGGCCTCGCGGCGGAAACAAGCCGAATAAGCGCAATTCATCTTAGGCAGCTCTTTCTGGTCGAATATCACGTCGCGGTAAAGGTTTGTTACTGGCACTTCGGCAGTAGGAATGAGATACAGGTTGTCGAGGTTGCAGTGGTACATCTGTCCTTCCTTGTCGGGCAATTGGCCCGTGCCGTAGCCCGAAGCCTCGTTGACCACATACGGAGGTTCTATTTCCAAGTAGCCAGCCTTTCCGGCCTCGTCGAGGAAAAACTGAATCAATGCACGCTGCAATCTTGCGCCCTTGCCGATGTACACGGGGAAACCTGCCCCGGTAATTTTCACACCAAGGTCGAAATCGATGATGTTGTATTTCTTCGCCAAATCCCAGTGAGGCAGTGCATCGGCCGGGAGGTCGGGCATCGGCCCGCCAGTCTTCTCTACAACGTTGTCCTCGGCACTCTTACCCTCTGGCACCATCGGAGATGGCACATTAGGCACCGACAACAATATCTCGTTGATTTCTTTTTCGGCGTTCTTGAGCCTCTCGTCTATCGCTTTGTTGTTCTCTTTCAACTGAGCCACGGTGACTTTCACCGCCTCGGCCTCGTCACGTTTCCCTTGTTTCATCAATGCGCCGATTTCGGCTGCCAGCTTGTTGAGCTGTGCTGCCTGATTGTCGCGCAATGTCTGCGCTTCGCGGCGTTCCTTGTCAAGTTCCACGACCCTCATGATAGGACCGCGCCCGTCGAAGTGCTTCACTGCAAGACGTGCGATTACCTCCTCGGGGTTTTCCTTGATAAAAGCTAATGTCAACATTTATTCTATCAGATTTCAGATTTTCACTTAGAAATTCATGCGAGCAATTCACGCACTTTAGCCGAAATGGCCTTGCCATCGGCGCGTCCTGCCAGCTCCTTAGATGCAACGCCCATCACTTTGCCCATTTCTTTCTGCGATGTGGCACCCACGCGGGCTATGATTTCCTTCAGGGCTGCAAGAAGCTCGTCGTCGGTTAGCGGCTTGGGGAGGTATTCCTCAATCACGGCAGCTTCGGCCAATTCGCCTTGCGCCAAGTCGTCGCGGTTCTGGCCTTTGTATATTTCGGCACTTTCACGGCGTTGCTTGAGCATCTTTGCGAGGATTTTATTGGCAGTTTCGTCGCTCAGCTCTCCGTCAGCCCCCTTGGCCGTCTTCGCTTCGAGGAATTCTTTCTTTATCCCACGCAAAGCCTCAAGGCGAACATGGTCGCGGGCAAGCATGGCTTTTTTAATGTCGTTGTTTACAGTATCAAATAAACTCATGATAAACCTCCATTGTGATAATACATTCGTACAAAGCGGTGCGGCACGGCATAGCTGCCGTTGCCGCACCGCAAAATTACTATAAATTCGGCTATTTATACAGTTTCGGCTGTAAAAATATCATTTATCCGAATGTGATTTTCTTCCCCGCGGTAGCGCCGCCACCATCACCATCCCTCGATGGCTTGGGCGTTTCGGCAAGAGTCGGCGTATACAACGTCTTGGGGTCGCGCTTGAATGTGGGCGTGGCAAATGCCTCGATTGCCTCATCGTCGTCCATCTCATCGGGCTTGAACAACTTGTATTTGCCTTTCGACGGCTGGGCAATCTTGTCGGGACCGTATATGTCAATCATCGCCTCCTTCTCGCGCTCCAAGTTGTCTTTCTCACGTGTATTGTCCTCGGCGTTTGAATTGTTATCGGGCTTACCGATTTTCACGTCATCCTTGATGCTCGTATCGAATCCTGCAGCGAGAATCGACACTTTCATGGTTTCGCCAAGCGTGTTGTCAAAAGCAGCACCCCAAATCACGTCCACCGAATTATCGAAGTTTGCCATGAACTGGTTAACCTCATTAAATTCGCTCATGGCCAACGCATTATTCTTCTCATCGGGCGAGAAGTAGAAATTGAGCAATATTCGGGTTGCCTTGTACACATCGCGGTTTTTCAACAACGGTGAACGCAATGCATCGGTAATAGCCTTAGTTATGCGATGCTCCCCTTCACCATAACCGGTGCTGATGATTGCCACACCACCGTTACGCAACGTGGTATCGACGTCACGCATGTCTATATTGATATACCCGTCGATTGTAATCATCTCTGAGATGCTACGGGCAGCCGTGGTGAGAGTGTCGTCGGCCTTGCACATGGCGTTGACGAATGTCAAGTCCTCGTAAATCTCGGTGAGGCGTTCGTTGTTGATAATCATGAGTGCATCCACGTGCTGCTTCATCTCCTCGGCACCTTTCAAGGCCTTCAAAATTTTGCGCTCGCCTTCAAAGAGGAACGGAATAGTGACAATGCCCACCGTCAACACACCTTTTTCCTTGGCTATGCGTGCCACCACCGGTGCAGCACCAGTACCTGTACCGCCGCCCATACCGGCAGTTATAAACACCATTTCGGTATCCCTGTCGAAAAGTCCTGCTATCTCGTTGCTACTTTCCTCGGCTGCAGCGCGAGCCACATCGGGCTTGTTGCCAGCACCCATCCCATGCGCTGTTTCAGGGCCTATGAGCAGCTTGTTAGGCACAGGCGAGTTTTTCAATGCTTGGCTATCGGTGTTCAGCACGACAAACGACACACCGTCGATTTTCTGCCTGTACATGTTGTTTACGGCATTGTTGCCGCCACCACCCACGCCGATGATTTTGATGCGGTTGGGCTTTTCGCTGGTTTCTTCCGAAAATTCGGGTTCTTTATCTAATATTACAGAATCGTCAAACATAGTTAAGTTGCATTTTTAATGTTGAATATAAATACTTTGTGCAAATCTCTTAACGCTTGTCTTCGTCGGAGTCATCATCGGAATAAGCATCTTTCGACTCCTCGAACACGCTCATCAATTTTTCCTTAAAGCTCTCCATCATCGACCTCAACGGACCTATCTTGCGACCTCCCGCATTAGTCGCGTTAGTTACATTAGCCGCTTCATTGTTGCTGTCGTCCGCGCTATTCGATTGTTTGCTGTTGGCATGTTCGGTTTCGGGCTTTTTTGCAGGCGGTTTGATGGGTCCATCCTCGTCATCGTCCAGCTTTTCTTCGATTGGTTTCGATACAGGAACCTCTTCCTGCATGGCAGGCTCGGTCACATGCTCTTCCTCGACTACGGCCACAGGGTCGCTCACACAGCTTTCGCCGATTTTCATTGAGTCGGCACCTTTCTCCATGATAGATATAACTTGCAGGTATTCAAGGCGCAGTGCCGCACTGTCGTGAAGCAACACATTTGTCGGCATACCACCTTGACGCACTTTCAACTTTGTCATATCGGCGACAAGACGGCTGAAGCCATTAAGTTGCGAACCACCACCTACAAGCACAATCCCCGAAGCGAGTTGCTCGCGCGACAATCCCGAATATGATATTTGCTCATTGATATTCGCCACAATCTCCTGCGAGCGGCTGACGACGTAATTTTGTACATCGGTGGAACGTATTCCGGCAACGAGTATGTTACGACCCGACCCCGAAGCGACGGCGTTGCCCGAAGTACACTTAATCTCCTCGGCCACTTCCTCAAGCACATTTAGGCTTGCTATGTCTTGCGTAATCAGGCGGCTGCCCATTGGCAGCGTTGCAAAATATTGCAGCACCCCCTTGCGATAAATCGACACCGTGGTAGTTTCGGCCCCGAAATCCACAAGCATGCAACCGAGCTGGCGTTCCTCATTTGAAAGGATATATTCGGCCATTGCAAGCGACGTGACCACATATTTGACACTGTATTGCGGGTCAATTGCACGGTCAATGTTCATTTTCAGTGTGTTCCTTGCCACTACACCGTTCAATTCCACCCTCACGTTAGTGCCGTATGCGCCAATGGGGTTTACCACCTCGCTATTGTTGACAAAGTAGCGGCACGGGATTACTTCCAATGTATCGCCCTGCACATCGGCCTCGTTTGCAAAACGCTTTTTAAGCGTTTCTATGACATTCTCGGTAATCATACGCTCATCGTCGAACGTGGTTGAAACCGACATGGAATAGTTATGCACCGACCGGCCATTGATGCCGACAAACACACTTGTTATCTTCTTAGGACTTATGCACCGTTCAAGCCGCGAAAGCACACGGTTGACACGTATCTTTGTTTCTTCCACATTCTGTATGCACCCATAGCGCACACAATTGGGCGAACGCTCGGCTTCGATGTCAAGCACCTCCACCCCACCGTTGATGTTGGGCTGGCCCAGCACGCCCACAATCTTAGAGCTGCTTATCTCCAACGCCACTACATATTGCTTGTTGTCGTCCATACCTCTTGTATATTTTTGTTTATTCTCTTCCTCTGTTGTTTATTTATGGGTTCACGTCTTCTTGCACGTTGCCTACTACTTCGTCGATTCCGATTGACTCGATAGGCGGAGCTTGTTCGTCCTCCTCGGGATTGTAGGGGGCAATGTAAGGTGTTTTCTTGCCGCGCAACGTACCCACCACCATGTAATCCCATTTAAGCGACACCTCAGTGTAGGCATCCCAACCTTTCTTCGACATCACATTATCATAAAACAACCTCAATTTCTTGAACTTCGACTCCCAGCCTTCCACTCGGCCCATGTTGACTATGTGCCCGCAAATGGTGGGAACAAAGCACACGTTGTTGGAATCGCGCACCACATACATCGACACCAGCCCCTTTAGCGAGTCGTCGCCATCGACATAGTTGATTAACGGCAAGAGCCTTATTGGCTGAAAGCTACCCGTGAAATCTCCCTCGACAACCGGCACATCAATGTGGTAGCGGCCATCTACCGCCACGCGCTTACCAGTGCGGTTGACATAATACACCGTGCTGTCGCCGCGGTCATAGACTCTCATCACAGGCACATATTGGCGCACCTCGATTACAAGGTGATTGATATTCGACACATAGCACTCGACCGACTCTAAATAATCGCAATGGGCAAGCGCACGTTCGATGCTATCGGTATCAAGGCTTCTGATAAGTTTTCCCTCGGGAAACAAGTTTCTGGTTTCAAGCTCTTTCATTATGCCCTCGCGCGTGACAAAAGTTGACGAGTCGCTGTTTAGTATGACCAAATCGACCTGTTTGCACACTTCGAGCTGCGACTGCTGGTGAGCCAACGCCGCCGAGCACACAAACAATGCCACTATTACAAACAGTGTCACATACAGAAATATCTTCTTAAATGCCTTTTTCATTGCTTTTCATGCTTCTTGATGAGCCAATACTTTGCATAGCTGCGGTAAATAATTGCAGATGTCGCCAGCCCCGACAGTCAGCACCACATCGATGGCATGTTCACTTTCACGGTCGCGCACCACGTCAACCATGTCGCTTTTGTTGCACAAGATGACATTCTTGCTGCACTTTTCCGATATGACCATAGAAGTCACGCCCGGCAATGGTTCTTCACGCGCAGGATATATATCGAGCAGCACAATCTCGTCGGCAAGCGACAATGCGTCGGCAAACTGCTGGGCAAAATCGCGCGTGCGGCTGTAAAGGTGCGGCTGGAATATTACTGTCAACTTCCTGCCGGGATAAAGGTCGCGCACCGAGAGTATGCTTGCCTTGATTTCTTGTGGATGATGGGCATAATCGTCAATCAACACATGCCCACGTGCGTCAGCGCCACCTTTAAGCCAAAACTCAAACCTGCGTTTTGCTCCCATGAACGACGAAATGGCACCACGCATGACCTCGGCATCGACTCCGACAAGGTAGCACACAGCCATTGCCGCCACGGCATTCTCGATATTAACATCGACCGGCACGCCGAGGTTTACATCTTTGATTACACCATCAGGAGCGACAAAGTCGAAATGTATCTCGCCATCGCCCTTGCGCACATTGGCGGCATGGAAATCGCCACAGTCGCGCGAGTAGCTATACACCCTCACGCCATCGGCAGGACGCGGTTTCAACTTGATACCCTCCTTGACAATCAACGCGCCACCAGGGACTACAAGCTCGGTAAAATGGGCGAAGCTTTCCAAGTAGGCTTCTTCAGTGCCATATATGTCGAGGTGGTCGGGGTCGGTAGCCGTCACTACGGCCATGTAAGGCCGCAAATGGTGAAACGAACGGTCATACTCATCGGCCTCGATTACCGTGTAAGGACTTTTACTGTCGAGCAGGAAATTACTGCCATAGTTGCGCAATATGCCGCCAAGGAATGCATTGCACCCTATGGGCGAACTGTGCAATATGTGAGCCGCCATGCTCGATGTGGTGGTCTTGCCATGCGTGCCCGAGAAGCATAACCCACGCGACCCCTGCGTGACAATACCGAGCAACTCTGCCCGCTTCACAATCTTGAAACCTCCGTTGCCGAAATACTTCAATCCTGCGTGTGTGACAGGAACAGCCGGGGTGTAAACCACGAGCGTGGACTGCGGGTCGCGGCAATAAGCGGGAATGAGCGCAGCATCTTCATCATAGAATATTTCCACGCCTTCGGCGGCAAGGGCATCGGTAAGTGCCGTGCGTGTGCGGTCGTAACCTGCCACACGGCAACCTTGAGCCAGGAAATAACGTTCAAGGGCAGCCATGCCTATGCCGCCAGCCCCAACGAAGTATAGTGAATTGTATTTGAATCCTTTTTCCATGCGTTCAACCTTTTTGCAATATTTTATCTATCTCATCCACTATGCGGCTGTCGGCGTTGCGCAATGCCATTTGCCCGATATTTGTGGCGAGCTGCGCAAGCCGCGATTCATCGGCAACGGTGTTGAGCATCGTCTGCACCAATGTGCCACGAGCATCGGCATCGCGCACCATCAAAGCCGCGTCTTTGGCCACCAAAGCCTGTGCATTCTTGGTCTGGTGGTCTTCGGCAACGTTGGGCGACGGCACCAATATCGCCGGCTTGCCCAATAGCTGCAATTCAGATATAGCACCGGCACCGGCGCGGCTCACTACAAGGTCGGCAGCACGGTATGCCACGTCCATGTCGGTGATAAAAGGCATCTGCAGCACATTGCCGGCATCGGCAATGGCAAGGAACTGCCTGATTTCATCGTCATAATATTTGCCAGTCTGCCACACCACCTGCACGTCTTCACGCTCTTTTATCAGGTCTATGCCCTTGGCGATGCTGTCGTTAAGTGTGCGCGCCCCAAGGCTTCCGCCCACTACCAATATCGTCTTGCGCGACGGGTCGAGCCCCATCTGCTTCACGGCATCGACGTGCGACAACTGGCAATCGACCAAGTTGCGACGCACAGGGTTGCCGGTCAACACGATTTTCTCGGCAGGGAAAAATCGGTCCATGCCCTCGTATGCCACACATATCACATCGGCACGGGCAGCAAGCAACTTGTTGGTGACGCCAGCGTATGAGTTTTGCTCCTGTATGAGCGTGGGTATATGTCGTTTTTGGGCAGCCTTGAGCATCGGGCCACTGGCATATCCACCCACGCCGATAGCTATGTCGGGGCGAAAATCGCGCAATATGCCGCTGGCCCGGCGCATACTCTTTAGCAACTTGAACAACACGACAACATTGCGCAAGAGGTTCTTACGGTCGAAGCCACACACAGGCAAACCTTTAATCTCATATCCAGCCGCCGGGACACGTTCCATCTCCATGCGACCTTCGGCACCCACAAAGAGTATTTCGGCACCTGGATGCCGCCGCCGTATCTCGCCAGCAATAGCGATGGCAGGGAAGATGTGTCCTCCCGTGCCGCCGCCGCTTATCAATATCCTGTATTCTCGCTCCATGATAAAAAAGTTTTATTTACCTCCCAATTGTACGGGATTTTCGGCCTGCAATACCTTAGAATCGACATTCCCGTCGCTGTCCATGCGGTCGATTTTACCACTGTCGTCAAATTGGGCGGCATACTTGCTCACACTGAGCATCACGCCGAAAGCCACGCTAATGGTCATAACCGACGAACCTCCGGTGGAAATCAACGGCAACGGTTGCCCGGTTACCGGCATCATTCCACAATTATAGCTAATGTGCGACAATGCCTGCAAGGTAATCATAACTGCCATTCCCAACACCAAGAATGCAGGAAATGCGCGTTTACACTTTGGGGCAATGCGTCCGGCACGAGCCAGCAACGAGAGATATAAAATCAGGACAAACACACCACCGACAAGCCCTGTTTCCTCGACTATGATGGAGTAAACAAAGTCGGACGACGCAAGTGGCAAACGGGCGGCCTCGCGCGAATTGCCGGGCAAAACGCCGAACAGGCCTCCGTTGGCCCGCGCCATATAGCTGTATTGCTCTTGCAAATAGTTGCCTCTGACAGGATGCCGCTGTATGCAAGAATCTTCGTTCCATGAATAATGTTCCAAGCGGCTGGCATGTGTGCTTCCGCGACCTATACCCTCCACATTGTCGGTGTCTTTGCCTTGTGCCGCAGCAATTTCTTTCTTTTCATTTGTGATGTAGTGGTCAACTGCCATGAATCCACCACCGAGCACACCATAAACCAGCAACACAATGCCGAATTTCTTCCACTGTATGCCGCCCACAAACATCATAGCAAGGCTAATGCACATGAAAATCACAGTGTTGGTGAGTCCTTCCGAAATGGTAAACGCTCCAAAACAGATTACTATAAACGCACTCAACACGACACCTACGGTGCGTACACCGCCAGGCTCCTGATAACGTGCCATCACCCATGCTACTACAAGCACCGTGGTAAGTTTGGCAAGTTCGGAAGGCTGTACAGAAAATCCCAACACCAACAAGGCTCGTTTTCCGCCATTAACAGCAGTTCCAGAAACCGACAATGCCGCAAATGCGATAATAGTCACTGCCACCAATACCCAAATCCACGGCACATATTTCTTATATGGGATGCTTTGCACGATAAGCAACACGACAAACCCTATCCCAAGTATTATCACATGCTTGAGAATTGGGGCATAGATATAGGTGCTAAGCCCCAAGTCGCGCGATAGCGCACTGAAGGTTTCTACCACCGAGATAATGCACAAAAGTGCATAAATTCCCCATATCCAAGGGTCACCATATTTGTATGTACCCTTGCCTGTCGATGTCGTACCGGTATTCGCTTCCATAATCAAATCATTCTGACAAGGAAATATTATTGCTCTTTCACACTGCGCAGCTTGTTGACACAATCCTTGAACTGGCAGCCACGGTCTTCATAACTCTTGAAAAGGTCGAAACTTGCACAACACGGCGACAGCAGCACCGTGTCGCCATCGGCAGCGAGGTCGCGGCACTTTGCCACAGCTTCGGCCATGCTCGTAGCGTCTTCCACAACAGGGATTTTGCCGTCGAAGAAGTTGTGCAACTTGGTATTATCCACTCCCAAGCACACTATGGCCTTGACTTTCTCCTTGACAAATTGCTCTATTTCGCCATAATCATTCCCCTTGTCCTTGCCTCCGAGGATTAGCACCACAGGGGTCGTCATGCTTTCGAGCGCATACCAGCACGAGTTGACATTAGTGGCCTTAGAGTCGTTGACATAGCGCACGCCGTCGAGCGTCCTCACATATTCGAGGCGATGCTCGACAGCCTCGAAGTCTTCGAGCGCATGGCGTATTACGTCTTTCTTTATATCGAGTACCGATGCCGACAGCCCAGCCGCCATCGAATTGAACACATTGTGCAACCCTTTTAATGCCAAGTCGTTCTTGTCAATAACAAGCCAGTCATCGTCGTCCTTGCGCAACACCACTTCGCCACGGTCGTCAACGTATGCTGCCGCCTCGGGGTCGTTCAACTCCGAGAACGGGTACATACGAGCTTCCACCTTCAGATGCTTCAACTGTGCCGCGATTACAGGGTCGTTTTCCCAGAAGATAAACGAGTCGTCGCCTGTCTGGTTCTGCAAGATGCGGAATTTCGCCGCCACATAGTTCTCCATCTTGTGGTCGTAACGGTCGAGATGGTCGGGCGTGATATTGAGCAACACGGCGATATTTGCCTTGAAGTCATACATATTATCGAGCTGGAAACTGCTAAGCTCTATCACATACACATCGTGAGGCTCTGTTGCCACCTGCAAGGCAAGGCTGCGTCCTACGTTACCAGCCAACCCTACGTCGATGCCGGCTTCCTTGAGTATGTGGTAGGTGAGCAATGTGGTAGTAGTCTTGCCGTTGCTACCAGTTATGCACACCATCTTGGCATCGGTAAAACGCCCGGCAAACTCAATTTCGGAAATAACCGGAATATTCTTGCTGCGTAATTTCTCGATAACAGGGGCGTCATTGGGTATGCCAGGGCTTTTGACCACTTCGTCGGCACACAAGATGCGAGCCTCGGTGTGTCTGCCCTCTTCCCATTCAATGCCATACTCGTCGAGGCGGTCGGCATACTTCCGAGCCACCTTGCCCGAGTCGGACAAGAACACGTCAAATCCCTTGACATGGGCAAGCACAGCGGCACCCACGCCGCTTTCGCCACCGCCCAATACTACAATACGCTTTTTCATATCTTGTTTCAACTCAATTACCTTATTTTCAATGTTACAAATGTCAATGCAGCCAAAAAGATGGCGACGATACAGAATCGCATCACTATCTTCGGCTCGGGTACAGCCCTTATGGGCCGCTGGATGAGCGAATCGACGCCCGAATTACCCTGCACCTGGAAATGATGGTGCAAGGGGGTCATCTTGAATATGCGCCGTCCTGTGCCAGTCTTTTTCTTGGTATATTTGAAATATGCCACTTGCAGCATAACCGACAAGTCTTCCACAAGGAAGATGGCGCACATGATGGGTATGAGCAGCTCCTTGCGTATGAGGATTGCAAACACGGCGATTAGCCCGCCGAGCGTGAGGCTGCCAGTGTCGCCCATGAACACTTGGGCTGGATAGGAATTATACCACAAGAAACCTACCGTAGCCCCGATGAAAGCTGCTGCAAATACCACCAACTCGGAACTCTCGGGAATATACATGATATTCAAGTAAGACGAGTAGATTACGTTGCCGCCAAGGTAGCACATGATGGCCAGTGCCACGCCTATGATTGCCGATGTCCCGGTGGCAAGGCCGTCGAGCCCATCGGTGAGGTTGGCCCCGTTGCTCACTGCCGCTACCACGAATATTGTGACGAGTATGAACACCACCCAGCCGCCAGTCTCGGCATTATCGCCAAGCCACTTAGTGAGGCTGGCATAGTCAAAGTTGTTGTTTTTCACAAACGGTATGGTGGTTTGGGCGGCCTTTATATCCTCGGTCTTGTGGCTTACGACTATCTCATGGTCGGCCACACGTGTTTCGATGTTTTCACGCATCACGATGTCGGGGCTCAGGTACATCGTCAAGCCCACAATCAGCCCCAAGCCTACTTGCCCGACAATCTTGAACTTGCCTTTCAGTCCATCCTTGTCGTGGTGGGCCACTTTGATATAATCGTCGGCAAAGCCCAATGCACCAAGCCACACAGTGGAAACGAGCATCAATATCATATACACATTGTCTAACTGCGCCACCAGCAGACAAGGCACCAAAATTGATATGATGATAATGATACCCCCCATGGTAGGCGTGCCTTTCTTGCTCATCTGCCCTTCAAGCCCTAAGTTGCGCACAATCTCGCCCACTTGCATCAGTTGCAAGCGGTCGATAATGCGGCGGCCTATCACCGTGGCAATAAACAGCGACAGCAACAATGCCACTCCCGAGCGGAATGTGAGGTAATTCATCAATCCCGCACCGGGGAAATCAATGCTTTCCAAATATTGGAACAAGTAATACAGCATTTTATCTCAGTCACATATTGGTTTAAAATCAATTCTGTTTTTCCTCGTCGAACAGCGACAAAATTACCTCTTTGTCGTCGAAATGGTGCTTCACACCCCTCACTTCCTGGTAATCCTCATGCCCCTTGCCAGCCACCAGCACCACGTCGCCCGGTTCGGCAAAACAAGTTGCAGCCTTGATGGCGTCGCGGCGGTCGGTAATCTTGAGTGTGTGGCGGCGGTCACTGTCGTCGAGGCCGGCCTCCATGTCGCGCAATATTTCTTCGGGGTCCTCAAATCGGGGATTGTCGCTTGTGAGTATGAGGCGGTCGCTACGTCGGGCAGCTTCCTTTGCCATAATAGGCCTTTTACCCTTGTCGCGGTTGCCACCGGCACCGACGACTGTGATGATTTTGCCACGGTTGCCGACTACGTCGCGAATGGTGTCAAGCACGTTGACGAGCGCATCGGGAGTGTGGGCATAATCGACAATTGCCGTGTAGCCGCGCGGCGAAACGAGCGTTTGGAAACGTCCTGCCACAGGCACAAGCAAGCTCATCTTCACAGCCACGTCCTCCTCGGGGAATCCAAGCAACAACGATGCGCCATACACCGCCGTGAGGTTATAGGCATTGAACCGCCCGGTAAAAAGCACCTCGATTTCACGCCCGTTAAGTTCGAGAGTGGTGCCATTGAGGCGGCTTTCTATGATTTTACCCTTGAAGTCGGCCATTGAACGCAACGAATATGTGTGCTTGCTGGCACGGCTGTTCTGCACCATTACCAGCCCCACCTTGTCGTCGATATTCACGAGCGCAAAAGCATCGGACGGAAGGTTGTCGAAAAAGCTCTTCTTGGCTGCAATGTAATTCTCTACCGTCTTGTGATAGTCGAGGTGGTCGCGTGTGAGATTGGTGAACACGCCACCACGGAAACGCAAGCCGTCGATGCGGTGCTGCACACAAGCATGTGAACTGACCTCCATGAAAGCATATTTGCAGCCAGCATCGACCATTTGCCGCAACAAGCGGTTGAGCGTCAACGGGTCGGGGGTTGTCTGCTCGGTGTGAATGACTGTCGTATCGACAATATTGCGCACCGTCGAAATCAATCCTGCCTTGTACCCGAGCAATTGCGCCATTTCATATAGCAGCGTTGCTGTAGTCGTCTTGCCATTGGTGCCAGTAACACCCACCAAGTCGAGCGACTGTGACGGATAATCATACCATGCCGAAGCAAGCCAAGCCAACGACCGGCTGCCATTGTCAACCACGATATATGCCACATCGGCAGAAAGTTGCTCGGGCAATTGCTCGCAAACCACGGCAGCCGCCCCAGCGGCAACCACATCGGGTATAAACTTGTGTGAATCGACAGTCACTCCCCTCACGGCAACAAACAATGCCCCGGCAGTCATGCGGCGAGAGTCGCACACCAAGTCGCATATCTCAACGCCGTCAACCTCGCCCTTTACATCAAGGACGTTCAACGGCTTCAACAATTCGCTTAATAATTTCTTTTCCATCTAAGTTCACAAAATATATGTGTCAGTTACGCAATGTGAGTTTGATTTCTGCGCCTTTAATTAATTTTCCTCCCGGTGGCAGACTTTGCTTGTAAACATAGCCCACTCCGGTATATCTTACTTGCAAGCCGACCGACTCAAGCCTGTCGATGGCATCGCGCAGCCCCAACCCGACTACGTCGGGAACTTTCCCCTCCTGCACCTCGCTCGGACGGCGCATGTGCCCAAGCGTCGAGGCGGCTTGCTTGCCGACAAACGACGGAGCATTGCTGCCGCCGTCTATTGTGGCGTAGGTGATGCCCGAACGCCCACGTGTCGTGGAATCGATGGCTGCTTCGTAGCTTTTGTTGTTGCCAAGCATCCCATGGGCATGCATTCTCATGGCAATGCCCCTGAATACCTTGCCGCTGTTGCCAGCAGCACCATACTTGGCTCTTTCGCACACTACAATGCACGAATAGCGAGGCTTGTCGTATGGGAAAAATCCGCAAAACGAGTAGCGTTTCTTTCCCGTGTATCCGCGTTTTCCCGGCACTGTCACGTAGGCCGTGCCAGTCTTTCCTGCCAAATCGACAACTGCATTACGCAGCGACTTGCCAGTGCCGTGGGGGTCTTGAACCACGGCATGCATCATGTCGCGCAACTTCTGGGCATTGGCCTCGCTGCATATTCGCTCGCGCACATAGCTCACGTCCACTATTGAATCGGGCATGCCTTCGCCCGAGAATTTAGTCACAAGTCGCGGTTTCACAAACCGGCCACCATTGGCTATGGCGTTGTACATGGCAAGCGTGTAGATAGGCGGCGTTGACATTCCGTAGCCATAACTCATGCGCGACAACAATATGCGGTTGGAATTCAGGTGGTCCGAGAATCCCATCCTGGGCTTTTGCGCACCGGCAATTCCTGTCTTGAAGTCGTCGAAAAATCCTATACCGCGCAACCGCTGGCCGAAAGCCACAGGATTACTGTCATATTTAGAGGTTATGATTTTGGCGATACCTATGTTAGACGACCGCGAAATCACCTCCGTGACACTCAATGCCGAATATGCGTGGGCATCGGTTATGGCTCGTCCTCCCCTGTAAGCCCAACGGCTTCCAGTAGTTATTTGCTCGTTCACGTCAACTACGATGCTGTCTTCAAGCGCCACGAGCATCGAAATCACTTTCATCACCGACCCCGTTTCGTAGCGCAAGAACGCATGGTTGCGGTTCTCCCTGTAACCTTTCGACAAGTCGAATGTGTCAACACGCTCCCAGTTTGCTATGGCCTTGATGTCGCCCGTAGCCACCTCCATCACTACGGCCGTTGCCCACAATGGCTGGGCGTCCATGCACATCTTTTTTAATTCTTGCTCCACGATGTCTTGTATCTCGACATTTATAGTGGTATAAATGTCGGTGCCATCGATTGCATGCACCTCTTCCCAGTTAATGGTGTTGTTGGTAGAGATGCGTTTGCGCAGCTCGCCGTTACGGCCATACAGCAACGAGTCAAACGACATTTCAAGCCCCGAGACACCAACAATCGACACCACATTACGGTTTCCGTCGAGTTTTACATTCTTCACCTTGGTTTCGCCAATGGTGCGCAAAGCTATTGACCCGTATGGGAGGCAACGTCTTTTGATTTCACCGAATACAAGCCCCGACTTATTTTGCCCTTTCTTAAAAATCGGGAATTTCTCCATGCGCAAACGTTGCGAATATGACAGTCCGCCAAAGAAAAGCCATCCATTTCGGTTTTTTTTCGCAATGTATTGCTTGGTCAATAGCGTCTTCCAGTCAGCAGCAGACCTTCCACCCAACGATATTGCGGCAAGGCTGTCGCACAATGCCGGGAGGTCTTTATAGAAATCTTCCTCCGAGATGCGTTCGGCACATGTCACCCAGTCGATTTTTGCACTGTAGGTCAATGCCGAAGCCGCAAGTATGGAGCCATCGTCGGCATATATGTTGCCGCGTTCGGGTACGGCAGGTATGACTACGCTGTCGTTGTAAAGAGTGCGTTGCGCCTTCTCGTCCCATTCGTCGGCTTTTATTACGGTAGTTTGGAACAAACGATAAACAACAATGACCGACACCAAAAGTGCAGCCACAATAACCAGAAAATAGCGCCACATGATGTGTTGCTTATTTTTCTGCCGCTTCTTTCCCTTTCCCATCTTATCGCTTGTTATTTTATGATACAATTATAATTTTTTATTCACCAAACGTGGCACCAAGCAGTTCTTGGGCTATGCCGCCGAAAGCTTTTCCGCTGCTGGCAGCCGCTCCGCGCTCACCACCTTCACACACCACGATGCACGAATAACGAGGATTGCCGTAAGGGAAAAAACCGCAGAATGCGCAACGCCTTTTTCCAACATATTGTCCGTCCTCAAACACGTAGGCCGTGCCGTTGCCATCCTCCGACTTGGAGGTCGCGACATTACACGACTGAATCACAGTTACAATAACCGCGGCACACACGATTATCCACATTTTTATAAAAGCACTTCGATACTGACTCTTCATTTTTATTTCAATGTTTGTTCCCATTCAATAAATATGGAGGCTCCACCGGGTCAACCAAATCGAGATTGATAGTATCAACCAACTGCCTCACGCTCTCGCCGCGGATTGTGGTGTAATATTTCTCGCTCATCAGCAAGTAATCCGACCTCACCGCCTCCAACTGGCTTTCGAGGGCATTTATACGACGCATCTCAACCATAGCCGCAAAGCGATTGGCGATAAAGCCCAATGTCACAAACAGCACCAAAGCTATTTTCGGAAAATGCCGTTTGATAAACTCGACGGTTATGATTTTCCCGCCAAGGAAGTCCCAAACAGCCATGCCCACACGGGCCAGCAACATTGATATTTTTCTCTTGATTGCCATACCTCACATTCCCTAAATCTTCTCGGCTATGCGCAACTTCGCACTGCGCGAACGCGGATTGCGCTCCACCTCCTCGGCAGTGGGTTGTATAACCTTGTTGTTAACCATGCGGAAAGGCGCATTTGTGCGACCAAAGAAGTCTTTTTCGACTTTGCCTTCCATGTTACCGCTTTTGATAAAATTCTTCACTAAGCGGTCTTCAAGCGAGTGGTAGGTAATGACCACAAGCCTGCCGCCAGGGCGCAACACCTGCAACGACTGCACAAGCATGGCGCGTAACGCACCAAGCTCGTCGTTGACGGCTATGCGCAATGCCTGAAACACCTGCGCAAGCTCTTTCTTCTCTTGAGCCGGTTTTATGAACGGTTTCACCACTTCGAGCAGTTGCCCCACAGTGGCCACCGGTTTACCGGCAGCACGCGACTGCACTATGGCCGCTGCCATGCGGCGCGCCTGTTTAAGCTCGCCATAGTTATACAGCAGGTCGGCAATCTCCTCTTCGCCAGCCTTGGCAAGGAGGTCGCTTGCCTTCACTGTAGCCAAGCGGTTCATGCGCATGTCGAGCGGAGCATCGGCACGGAACGAGAAGCCACGTTCGGCATCATCGAAGTGGTGGAACGACACCCCGAGGTCGGCAATGATGCCATCGACAACATCGACCCCGTAATAACGCAGGAAATTGGCCAAGTAAGCAAAATTTCCATGCACAAATGTGAAACGGGCATCGTCGATGCGGTTGGCGTATGCATCCATGTCTTGGTCGAAACCATATAGCCGCCCCTCATCGCCAAGGTGCGACATGATAGCACGCGAATGCCCTCCACCGCCAAACGTCACATCGACATACGTTCCGGACGGAGCAATAGCGAGCCCAGCCACGCTTTCCTCAAGCAAAGCTGGAATATGATAAACTATCTGTCGGTCATTCATTGCCACGCTTAATGATTTAATGCACAATAACTTGGGTGCAACAATATCGCCACCCGACACACGGAATAGCACCGCGTGAAAGTATGTACCTTTCCGCTTGTAAAGTTAGCAATTTATCTGCGAAATTTACAAATTCAAATTCGCATTTCCTCCGACTTTAACACGGAAAGTTATCAACAAGCAAAACAGATGCTGCACAACATAGAAACCTTTGCAAAAGCCATCGTTTTTTAACAATGCCGCGACAAGCGGTTTGCAATTGTAAACCCGCGCTATCGCATTCCGCACAAAAATGAGCAAGCCAGACAGGCATAATCCCATCCGGCTTGACAATAAAATTTTGTGTCGTGCTGCTTACTTCTTGAAGTAGCGATTGTAAAGACCCTCAAAGCCCTTGCCATGACGTGCCTCATCCTTAGCCATTTCATGCACAGTGTCGTGGATAGCATCGAGATTGAGTTCCTTGGCGCGCTTTGCAATGCGGAACTTGTCGGCATTGGCACCAGCCTCGGCAAGCATGCGCTTGTAAACATTGGTCTTGGTGTCCCATACTACATCGCCGAGCAACTCTGCAAACTTGGCTGCATGTTCGGCCTCTTCCCAAGCGTAACGCTTGAAAGCCTCGGCGATTTCGGGATAACCTTCACGGTCGGCTTGACGCGACATTGCAAGATACATGCCCACCTCGGTGCATTCGCCATTGAAGTGTGCGTTGAGGTCTTTAATCATCTCCTCGTCGCAGCCCTTGGCCACACCAATCACGTGCTCTTGAACGAAAGTAACCTCTTCGGTTTCGTCCACTTCCTTGAACTTGCTGGCTGGAACGCCGCATTGTGGGCACTTGGCGGGAGCTTCCTCACCTTCATAAACATAACCGCAAACAGTACAAATAAATTTCTTTGCCATAGTAGTATAATTTTAATAAGTTGATATATAAATTGTTAATTGTCCATTGTTAATTGTCCATTGCATTTGTCGCACAGTCCGTCGTAATATAAGTGCGTGTGTTCCACTTTCAACCCCTGCGCTGCAGCTTCCCGCCCATCGATGCCAACGTCGGGCATCGGCACATCATATATCTGCTTGCACCGCCGACACATGAAGTGGGCGTGCGGGTGAGTATCGCCATCATAATGGATATTGCGGCTATCAATTGTCAGCACCGACAGAGCATCTTTTTCTTCAAGCAGCGACAAGGTGTTGTACACCGTCGTCCGCGACAGGGTCGGCATCGACGACTGGAGGGCGCAGTAGATAGCATCAACCGTGGGGTGGCTGCAATGCTCCATGAGATAACGCATGATGGCCACTCTCTGCACCGACGGCTTTATGCCATGATTTTTCAGATGTTCTACTACAATATCCATTATTCAACAAAGAGTATAAATTTGAAATCGTTACAAAGTTACAACAATTTTATTTTCTACCAAACTTTTCCGCAACTTTTTTTTCATCAAGCCGTCAAATGACAGCTGTGCGGCAATGACAACTCGCCGTGCAGAGTCATAACATGGCGGCTCGTTACTGCCATAATGCAGCACATTGCGGCGGTTTTCGGGCGGTTTCGGGCAGACATCGAGCCGCTATGATATGACGGCTCTAAACTATACATAAAAAATGTGCAAAAAATTTGTTTTTCCGCCTTGCTCATGATATATTTACAATATCATTTTAATATCATTTTAAATACACAACTATGAATACTAACGAAACTACCTTCAGCGGCATGAAAATCAACGGATTTGCCATGCTGTTCATCCACTTGGTGATACTCTCGGCAGCCATTACGGCTTGCATACTCATGCAAACTGGAATTTTCTATGGCATAGCTGCAATACTTTTCATCGTGTGGCTAATCATGATTGCAGGCTACATGCAATTGGAGCCGAACGAAGCCCGCGCGATGGTTTTCTTCGGTGAATACAAAGGCACTTTCAAGGAAACAGGTTTCTTTTGGGTCAACCCGTTTTACGACAAGAAAAAACTTTCGCTGCGCGCCCGCAACCTCGACATCGAGCCTATCAAGGTGAACGACAAAGTGGGCAACCCCATACTAATAGGCATGGTGCTGGTGTGGAAGCTGCGTGACACCTACAAGGCAATGTTTGAAATCGACTCACAGACGATGGCCGACGTGACTTCGTCGTTCGGCAATGGCAAGGAGGGCGTGACGGTCAATGTGGGCAGCAGCGTGGCCGGGCGCATGAAGGCATTTGAAAACTTTGTGAAAATACAGAGCGATGCCGCACTGCGGCAAGTGGCTGGACAATATGCCTACGACGACAACGAGGGCGAAGCCAGCGAAATGACGTTGCGCTCGGGCGGCGATGAAATAAACGAACAGCTCGAACAAAAGCTCAACGAACGCTTAGAAATGGCAGGATTAGAAGTGGTGGAAGCACGTATCAACAACCTTGCATACGCCCCCGAAATCGCCGCTGTGATGCTGCGCCGCCAGCAAGCATCGGCAATTATCGGGGCACGCGAGAAAATAGTGGAAGGTGCCGTGTCGATGGTACACATGGCTCTTAACAAACTTGAAAAAGATGGCGTGGTCGAGCTCGACGACGAGCGCAAGGCGGCGATGGTGAGCAACCTGCTCGTAGTGCTGTGCGCCGACGAGTCGGCACAGCCCGTAGTCAACACCGGTACACTCTATAATTAAACAGCACCACTGTGGCAAAAAAGGAGTCTATAACCAAGAGCTTCGTGCTGCGCGTTGATGCCGCAACGATGGATGCCATTGAAAAATGGGCAGCCGACGAGTTCCGCAGCATCAACGGGCAGCTACAGTGGATTATCGCCGATGCCCTGCGTCGTAACGGCCGCCTGAAAAAATCAAAAGAACCGGCAACCGACAACAATACAGAACAATTATGAAAACTAACCCGACTTACAAGCGCAGCCAGTTGCCCGACGTGAAGTTCCACCCCGGCACTCCCGAGCGGCTGATGGAAGCAGTGGCACTGCTGATTGTCATCGCCAACTGGGCATACGTCGTCTATATGCGCATCGCCAACGGGAACGAGCATTTCGCCGACGGGTGCATCTGCGCGGGCACAACTACTTTTAGCTTCATCGTAGTGGCCTTGTGCGCCTACGCTCCTATCAAGCTGATTAATTTCCCATTCTCGCTGCGCCCCGACAACATTGTGACGCGCAATACGTGCTGTCGGTGCGTTTTATACGCATCGTCAACATCTTAATATGCTTGTGCACAACGGCAACCACCCTTGCCGTTTACCACGACTGGGCAATGCCGCTCGTGTACGTCGCCGTGGGCATACTTATCGCAGCAACAATCGCCTACATAGTCATTGCCTACCGCCACCGCTGAAAGAGGAGGCTGCACCATAATGCACAGAACAACCAGCAAATTGTGTAGGGGGTGTATCAAAATTGCAAATACATTTACAATTATGATACACCCCCTACGTTTCGGCACTGCCACACCATATAATATACGCGTGGTTGCTTATTCCTCGGGCTTGGCACGGAAACAGCTCCATGCAAGCCAGACAATCAGCAGGGCATACACCACAAGGCCGAGTGTCTGCAACGTGGTTTCGCCCATCGCGTGGCTGTATTCAAACCCCGCAAACTTCACACCCGCGCTCACAACGCCCATCAGCGCGCCGCCGGCGATGAAGCCCGAAGCGAGCAACGTGCCGCGGTCGAGGCGAGCCTTGTTGACTTTCTCGTCTTTCGAGCGAGTGCTTACAAACCAGCTTATCAGACCGCCCACAAGCAGCGGGGTGTTGAGTTCGAGCGGAATGAACATACCCAACGAGAATGCCAACGCCGGAACGCCGAGCCAGTTGAGCAGCACGGCAAAGATGGCACCGACGATGTAGAGCATCCACGGTGTATCGCCACCCATCATCAACGGCTCAATGACTGCCGCCATGGCATTGGCCTGCGGTGCCACGAGGGCATCCTCGCCCACAAAGCCGTAAACCTCGTTGAGCAACAGCATCACACCGCCTACCGTGGCCGCCGACACAAATGTACCGAGGAATTTCCACGACTGCTGCTTGGCCGGCGTTGTGCCTATCCAGTAACCAATCTTCAAATCGGTAACAAAACCACCAGCCATCGACAAGGCGGTGCAAACAACTCCACCGATTACCATCGAGGCCACAATGCCAGCCGCGCCCTTGATGCCTATGGCAACAAATATGCCCGAAGCGATAATGAGCGTCATGAGCGTCATGCCCGACACTGGGTTGGTGCCGACTATTGCAATGGCATTGGCGGCGACTGTGGTGAACAGGAATGCAATGACCGTCACCACGACAAACGCCACCACCGTGTGGAACAGATTGTTAAGCACCCCGAAGTAGAAAAATACTCCCGTGATGAGCAATGCTGCCACAAGTGAGAACACAAGCACATTCATGGCAATATCCTTCTGGGTGCGCACAATGTCTGACGCTTTCACCTTTTTGCCCTTGAATTCCTTGCCAGTAAGCCCGACAGCATTGCGTATTATGGGCCACGACTTTATGATACCTATTATACCCGACATGGCTATACCACCGATGCCGATGTAGCGCGCCTGGTCGGAGAAAATCTGCTCGGGCGACAACGCCGCATATTCAGAACTCATTCCAAGCAACGGAATGATTACAAACCATATAAAAGCAGAACCAGCAAAAATGATGAAGCTATATTTAAGCCCCACGATGTAGCCAAGCCCAAGCACGGCAGCCTGTGTGTTGATTTTAAACACCATCTTCGCATTGGTTGCCAACTCGTTGCCCCAAGGGATAATCTTGGTGGTAAGCACGTCGCTCCACCAGCCGAATGTCGATAACAAGAAGTCATAAACACCGCCTACCAGCCCGGCCATTACCAGCGGCAAAGCCTGATTGCCACCCTTCTCGCCCGAAATAAGCACCTGAGTGGTGGCAGTGGCTTCGGGGAACGGGAACTTTCCGTGCATATCCGAGCAAAAATACTTGCGGAACGGAATGAAGAACAATATTCCAAGCACGCCGCCCAGCATCGAGCTGAGGAACACCTCCATGAAACTCACCGCAATCTCGGGGTACTTTGCCTTGAGAATGTAGAGTGCCGGCAAGGTGAATATTGCCCCGGCCACCACAACGCCCGACGAGGCACCGATTGACTGGATAATCACATTTTCGCCTAACGCATTCTTGCGCTTCATTGCCGACGACAGCCCCACGGCGATAATGGCAATAGGTATTGCTGCCTCAAACACTTGCCCAATTCTCAGCCCCAGATATGCCGCAGCGGCACTGAACACCACCGCCAGCAGCAACCCCAACGAAACACTGTAAGGTGTAACCTCGGGATAATCTTTGTCGGGACGCAACACAGGCACATACTTCTCCCCCGGCTTGAGTTCGCGAAAAGCGTTCTCGGGAATACCCGCAGGAGCATCTTGCTTAGTTTCTTTGTCGTTTTGCATCTTATTTCATTGTTAAGTTTACATTCAACCACAATAATTTCACAAAAGTAACCATTTTTGCACAAATATACTCACACTTCAATGATTATTGCTTTCCACGCACACAGCCATTCCATTTAAAGCGACATTGGGAGGAGGTGTGGCTGTGCCGAAAATGAAGTACCCAAAACGCCCACCACGTGGGTATGTCGTTGCTATTACTCGATAGCATATTTGCGCGACGGGCAACTGGCCGCTTAGAGTGACGGATAATACTATTTGACACCATTTTTCGGCCGCCGGGTGACAAAAAGCTACTCGGCGGCCATTTTTTAACACTAACAAGGTGCCACCGTAGTCAATTAGAACAACTTTATATCCTTTCAGGTATCTATCGAATAAGCATTAATTCATACTTTTGCAACGAGGGAAAACCAACTCGTACTACCAAAAGAATATATGGGACGTAACCGATACACCGACATACCATTCAACGATTACAAAGATTTAATCTCGGGACACTATTCCGATAGTGACTTGTCGGTGTGCTTCAATTTGAGCGATTCGTTGCGCGACAGCAAATCAATCAGCCTCGACTCGTTCCTGTTCATAGCTTGCATCGAAGGTGAAATAAGCGGTGAGATTGACTCAAACAATTACACAATGCTCCCAAACGACATCATCGTATGCCGCCCAAACCGTCAGATAAGCAACATAGCCAGCACCGACAATTTCAAATGTATAGCAATCACCGTGTCGCAACAAATGCTGCTCTCGTTCCTGCCAATGAACGAACGCATCATCAACAGCAACATACACTTCACCGGATACCCAGTAGTGAACATCGGTGATAGCTCCGATGCCGAACGGTTACGCACCTACTACTCGCTGCTGAAAGCCGAGGCTGTAAACAACGGACAACGCTACCGCCGCGAAATCGTGCTTGCGCTCGCAATGGCTACAATACACAAAATGCTGTACCTCATAGACAAATATCTCGGGCCGAACGGAAACGGGCAACTCAAACAAAGCGAAATCCTGTTCGGACGCTTCATAGAGCTTCTTTCCAACAGCACCCTCAAGGAGCGCACAGTCAACTTCTATGCCGAAAAGCTGTGCATCACGCCCAAATACCTGTCGGTGGTGTGCAAACGCACCAGCGGAAAGACCGCATCGGAATGGATTAACGAGTTTGTAGTGAAAGAAATAAAGAAACTGCTGAAACACTCGCCAAAGTCTATCAAAGAAATAGCCCTCGACCTCGACTTCCCTAACCTTTCATTTTTCGGCAAGTATGTCAAAGCCCACTTAGGGCTATCACCCACGCAATACCGCAAAAAACTGTTCGAATAACCCCACGGAAACCAGTTGGCGGCGTATCATGATTGTATATCGTAGAGCCGTGGCGTGCCGCTGCTCGTTACTACCTCAATTGCAGCACATTGTGACCACCATCAGACACTGCACCGGGTCGCCATCATGCCACCACCGGCTGTCATCGAGGGTACATCAAAATTGGAATACCGCAGATAAATCGCGTCACTACAAAAAACACAAAATTTTGAATTTTGATACACCCTCCACGGCACAGTTCCTTTATTTAACACATACTATAACACGAGAGGGCGGCAAATATTTTTTTGCGTCCATTTTGGTAACCAAACAGGAATTTTGTAAATTTGTGGCAGAAAAAATGGAGATAGGATTATGATTGTAATTAGCACACGAGATTTCAGGGCAAACCAGACCAAGTACCTCAACATGGCACGAAAGGGCGAGGACATCATACTAAAATCGCGTTCGTCGGGCAGCTTCAAGCTGACACCGGTCGAAGCCGACGACAACATCGTGAAGCGCGACTTAACCGAGGAGTTGCGCCTCGCCTTGCAGCAAGTCCGTGACCATATCGATGGGAAAATAAAGTTGAAAACTTTGGACGAAGTTATCAATGAGCTTTGAAATAGAAATAGTGACGACAAGATTCTTTGAAGCGAGCCTAAAAAGGCTATCAAAGAAATACCGGAGCTTCAAAGACGACTTGTGCAATTTCAGGGAGTCGTTGAAAGCCAACCCCATGCAAGGTGTCGAGATTGCGCCGAATGTGCGGAAAATAAGGATGGCGATTTCGTCGAAGGGCAAAGGCAAGTCGGGCGGCGCACGGGTCATCACATTAAATGCCCTCGTATCGGAACACGACGGCAAAGTCTATCTGCTACTCATCTACGACAAGTCAGAAACTTCAAATGTGTGCATGGAAGCCGTCAAGCAGATAGTCGATGAATTGGGGCTGTAGCCCAGAGGACGGTACACTACAATCGGCAACGTTTGTATGGGGGGTGTATCAAAATAGCAAATACATTCACTTTGTTGTAGAGCCGTCATACCATGGCGGCTCTATGACGGCCAGAATGCGGTCGTAATATACTGTAAATGTGGCAGTGGCGAGCCGCCAGGGTATGATAGTTCTACAAAATTGCGCATGTCGCAACTATGATGCCCCATTTTTGCACAGCATTTCATACATCTGGAGCAAGCACCCATTGCCCCACTACTCGGCTGTAGCTTGTGCTGTAATCCAGCCGGCTATGTCCTCAAGGACTTCGGGCGAAAATGTTTCTGTGATGGTGTTATATTCCATGTAACTACCCGTGGTGCAGTGCTGAAACAGATGGTTTAGTCCGTCATAAACATTTACCACATTATGCCCGCCCGTGGGCAACAGCGATTTGATGATTGCCAAGTTTTCGGGAGGCACTTGCATGTCTTTGCCGCCGCCAATCGCCATTACCGGGCATTTGGTCGAAGCTATGTCGGCTCGCGGCGAGTAAGCGAGAAAATAATCGAGCCACGCATTCTCCTCGGCAAGCACTGTGGCGAGGTTATCGACGGCTGCACGGGGCAACTTGCCGCCCTGCGCCATTGCTATGCTATCGACAAAAACCGACGCATCGGCTATGTGCTTCCGATGATTGGCGCGCTGGTCAAATATTACTGCCAGCGCATCTAAATAGCTGTCGATTAACGGTTGTGGTGTGCCATTAAGGCGCAACAAGAGTGCATTCTGGGCAAGCAACAGGCTATCGCCACGCATTGCCGGCGATGCCAACGTTATGGCAAAATCCACATCGTCGGCCGCAGCAAGTCCGAAAGCAATCAATCCGCCTTCGCTATGTCCGAGAACGCCTATTTTGCCAAATTGGTCAAGCTCTCGCAAGTATCTTATTCCAGCTGCCGCGTCGCTGCCAAAGTCGGCAGTAGTGGCTTGCGACGCATCGCCAGTGGAACTGCTGCAACCGCGGTCGTCATACCTCAACGACGCTATGCCGCTGCGGGCAAGGTAATCGGCAATGACGGCAAACGGACGATGGTCGAACACCTCCTCGTCGCGGTTCTGCAATCCGCTCCCTGTCACCATCAGCACCACCGGAGTGGAACTATTGCACCCCTTGGGCATGGAAAGTGTACCCGACAAGACCACATCGCCATTGGCAAACTCCACTTCGCGTGTCACGTAATCAAATGGCGGACGTGGCGTCTGCGGACGCTCGACGACAGCCTCTCCCGGCTCCAGCACGAGCGGGAACGAGAAGCCCATTTGCGTGAACCGCCCCGAAAGCCGCCCATCGGTAAGCCTTGCTGCATAGCGAGCATTTATGGCAGGTATTTCCACATTTACCGAATCGGCCGACAAATACCTCGTTTCACATGGAATGCCTTTAGCTCCTTGGTCGGGGCTGTCGAGGGTGCAGCCATTCTCACTTATGTTCAAGACTATGGTGAGCGACTGCGGCCCCACTGTCAATTTCCCATTCCATGCACCTGTGAGGTTCCCTGCCACAACTGCCAGACAGCCACATAGCAACCATGCTGCCGATGCTATCAACGTGCGTTTCATCTAATCATAGTGATTTTAAGACGTTTGTTCTTGATTTTCAGTGCCGCCACTTGTTGAAGCACCGCCTGTGCCTTGGCTGCGGTCACGGCCACTATTGCATAATGGTCGTGCAGGACGATACTACCTATATCGCCAGCTGCAAGCTCGCTGTTTTTCAACAAGAATCCCACGATGTCGCCCTTCGAGATTTTTTCCTTTTTACCGGCATTGAAGTGCAACGAAGCCATATCGGGTATCAAAATGCCCGACTGTGGTGTGCGTTCAAGCATCTTCTCGGCATCGATGGCGATATATTCAGGCAACGTTTCTTCGGGTCCAGTGATTACATACGCCTCGCCTGCGGCATCGACACGGGCAGTGCGTCCATTGCGATGGGTATATACCTCGGCACTCGATGGCAAGTGATAGTGAATGATGTTTTTCACATCGGCGATGTCAAGCCCACGTGCGGCAAGGTCGGTGGTGACAATCACCTTGAACGTGCCGTTGTTGAACAGTGCCACAGCCCGTTCGCGGTCGATTTGTTCAAGGCCACCATGATACATCTCTACGGCAATACCGTGGCTCGCCAAGAAATCATGCACGCGTTCGACCGACTCGCGGTAGTTCACAAATATCATCGTGCGGCCGTCGGCCACATTTCCGAGCAGCAACAACAGCGTTTCCAATTTGTCCTTCTGCGGCGAGCGCACCTGCCACACAGTCAGGCGAGAATCGACCTGCCGCTTTTCTTGCAGGAAATTCAATTCAATCGGGCGGTTGAGCCTCAAGAAATCGGGCATCTCCTTAATCATTGTCGCCGAAGTGAGGAAACGCCGAACAATGCGCGGCATGCGCTTCACAATCCTGCCCATCTCGTCGAGGAATCCCAATTCGAGCGACTTGTCAAACTCGTCGAGTACAAGCACGCGCACCGTCGCGACATCTACATGCCCACGGTTGATGTGGTCGAGCAACCGCCCGGGAGTGCTGATGATAATCGACGGCACGGCCGCAAGCGAGTTTTTCTCGTCGGCTACATTGTGGCCGCCATAGCAGCACGTGATTTTCATCTCTCCTCCAGCAATGGCGCGCGCCACACCATCGATTTGCTGCACCAGCTCGCGCGATGGGGCTATTATTGCGCATTGCACAGTTCCATTGTCGCCCTTCAGGGCTTGCAGCACAGGCAACAGGTAAGCCACAGTCTTTCCTGTTCCAGTAGGCGACAGCAATACGATGTCGCCCCCTTCGCGGCTGCGGCGGTTCACGATTTGCTGCATGTCGTTGAGCCGGTCAATGCCAAGCCGCTCTTGCAGCCGATTGAGTATTTCGTTTTCTTTCATAGTTCAGTGTTACTTGTTCATAAAATCCACATTGCCCCGAACGACAGCCACAGCAGCACAATCAGTATCACGGCAAGGTAGGTGCGGTCGCCGATGGTGCGGTAGGCCAAGTAGATTGACACGACGGCATACACCGGGAACGTGATTAACAACAATTTGTTAATATCGCCCGACATTTCCGATATATTCGACGAAGCAATCATCCAAGGCCAGCACAACACTGGAATTAACGAAGCGGCAGCCGTGATGCCAAACCACAGCGGAATACGCGGCTTCTTCTCCTTTTTGTTATTCTCTTCCATACCGCCAAAGATAGCACAAGGCAAGCGGAATGCAAAAAAATAGCTTGCTAATTTTTTCGCACTCACCGAGGGTGTATCAAAATTAGCATCAACCTGGTTCGTAGGGACCTTTAGCTCGTGCGTCCGCGTGTAATAATATGCTGTTAAATCGTTATGTTTCAGCTTGATATGCGCCTATTGGTGCAGCGGACGCACGAGCTGTGCGTCCCTACGAAATTGCGTAAATCTGCAATTTTGATGCGCCCTCGATGACAGCTCGAATGCAACCGTAATATACTGTAAATGTGGCAGTAACGAGCCGCCACGGTATGACGGCTACATAATTGCCTGTCTGTAATTGCTGATTGTTTCAGACATCGCTATTTTGATACACCCCCAGTGTCGCTTTAAATGGGAAAGCCGTGTGGCAAAATATGCCAAGTTGCATATCAAGGATAATGCTCTAATTTTAAATATGTTATGCTCACATTGCATGTGCTGAAAATGTTAAAATGGGGTGGGAATTGCTTTTTATTGGGGAAAGTGATATACATTTGCAGCGAGAAAAGTGATTACGATGTGCCATTTTATTTTTGGCACGGGATTTGAAAGTTAGGTTTAAAACATAATTGAGAGAGTTGCCACCTCGGAGGAGGGGCGTTAGGTTTCCTTTTGATAATTTAAAATTTAAGTTATGAAAAAGATTGTAAAGAATGTTTTAGGTTTTATATCGTTGTTGTTTGTGTTGCCTTTTGTAATCCCTGCAGGATTAATGGTGCTTGCCGCAATGTATGTTGCGCAACAGCTCATTAAGATGGTAAGTGGCAGCCAGGACGGCAACAAATGCGAGGAAGAGTCTCGATTTGAAAACAACAACAAATGGAACAACGTCAGTGATTCACTAAGTTGGAATTATTTGAACATTTGATTTTTCAAAAGTAGATTTTTATTGACGCTTGCACAATGAACAGTTCACTGTGGATTTCCACTGGATGTTCGATGCAAGTTTTTTTTTTGTATCTTATCAAAGCCACAGTTGCAACTTGCCAATGAGATAGTTAAATATTAACTTTGCAGAAAAATTAGTCGAATTATGAAACAACGCAACACGGCTGGCGATGTAATAAAACGTCGCTCCGACAACATAAAGACATGGACTGTTGACCAAGACAGCACAATCCTCGAAGTGGCAATCAAGTTGTTATCGGACCATAGCTTAACCAAAGTGAAGTCGATGCTACGGCACAACCAGTTTGCCGTGAACCATGTGCCACACACGCAATATAACTTCCCAGTGTCGGCAGGCGACTCGTTTTCGGTCAACTTCGACCAATCGTTTGTGGTTTTCAACAACCGCAGGGTCGAGCTTGTATATGAGGACGAGCATATACTTGTAATCAACAAAGGTTATGGACTGCTGTCAATGGGTACCGACCGAATAAAAGACGGCACAGCCTACAGCATCATGCGCGAATATGTTAAAACCCACGACCCGAAAGCGCAAGTGTTCATCGTGCACCGGCTCGACCGCGACACATCGGGCCTGATGATGATAGCCAAGAGCGTCGAGGCCAAGGATATAATGCAGCACAACTGGAACAACATGGTGATTAACCGCAAATATGTGGCGGTGCTTGAAGGGCAAATCGAAAAGCAAGAGGGTGAAATACGCAGCTACCTTGCCGAAAACTCTCTGTTTGAGGTGTATTCGACAGATGACCCGACAAAAGGGCAACTTGCCGTGACCCGCTTTAAAACTATCTGGATAGGCAATGGCTACTCGCTTGTGGAGTTTGAACTCGACACCGGACGCAAAAATCAGATTCGTGTCCATGCCAAGGATATGGGGCACCCGATTGTGGGAGATAGGAAATACGGCGCAGCCCGAAGCCCGATTCATCGCCTTGCCTTGCATGCAATGACTTTGCGATTTGTACACCCCATCACTCGCAAAGAGATGAATTTCTCGACCCCGATTCCACCGAATTTTGCCAAGTTGACCCACTACAAACAATCACTGGTTAACCGCCGCAAACAACAATCGGCCGAAGAACAAGAGGCTGCTGAATAAATAGCGGCTACCAACCGACAGCAGCTCACACCTGCTGCAACAATTTGCGCCTTAGGCGCAAGAAACTATATGCAAACGGATTGCGCTCGTCGGCCGAGAAATCTTCCTTTTCCACAGTTTCCCACTGTGCCATGTCAATCGCAGGGAAAAACGTGTCGGCATCATCGAACTGTGAATGTATGACCGTGAGGAATATTTCATCGACAAGGTGCATGAAAGTTTCATACACAATTCCGCCACCAATCACAAAACAACGGTCATGCCCATCGGCCTCGGCGACAGACAATGCCTCGCCCACACTGTGGCATACTGCCACACCCTGTGGGGCGTAGCTATCGTTGTGCGTCAGCACAATGTTCAACCTGCCGGGTAACGGTCCACGTGGGAAACTTTCAAAAGTCTTACGCCCCATGATGATAGGATACCCCATCGTCACCGACTTGAAGTGGCGCAAATCGGCTGGCAGGTGGCACAACAATCCACCTTCGCGGCCGATTGCCCAATTGCTATCCACTGCGACAATCGCTGCTACATTCATATCGACATATCTATTTTTTCATTCAACTTTCCAATCATCTATTGTTCCGGTCTGTGACGAGAAACTTGCGCCGATTTTGAACAGCCGGCGGCTGTCGGCGGCGTAGGGGCGGGCA
>CALUMJ010000007.1 GCA_944321715.1 uncultured Muribaculaceae bacterium
CCGCTTGAAAAATTTTACGCCCCAAATAAAATGGAAAGAGGGCGCATCAAATATTCCTCAATTTGATACACCCTCGTTATACATAATTTGGTGAGAGTGGCACACCCATGCAAATTATGTGCTGTTTTGTGAAATCAAAATGGACAATAAGGTGCAAAAAGAAGCACCGACGGCTGCCACGTGGTTGGCTGTCGGTGCTTTGCGCTCAGTGGCGGCTGCGTCCGCCGTGGTACACCCATAGGGAGTCGAACCCTAATCGAAGGAACCGGAATCCTTTATTCTATCCATTGAACTATGGGTGCATGTAAAAACGTAAAATTCGCGTATTTTACGTTTTCGGTTGGCAAAAGTAATAATATATTTGTAGCTTTGCAAGTGGATATAGGATTTATTGGATAGAATTTAATGAATGTCAAGATAGAAGAAAGCTGGCACCGCGAGCTTGCCGACGAGTGGGAACAGCCTTATTTCAAGCAACTTGTGGATTTTGTTCACGATGAGTATCGGCGTTATCAAGTGTTTCCACCCGGACGCGAGATTTTTGCGGCTTTTGATGCCACTCCGTTCGACCGTGTGAAAGTGGTGATACTCGGTCAAGACCCTTACCACGACGTAGGGCAGGCCAATGGATTGTGCTTCTCGGTGCGCGATGGTGTACCCATGCCGCCATCGCTTGTGAACATATTCAAGGAAATACACGACGACCTCGGAAAACCGATGCCAGCAAGCGGCGACCTTTCGCGATGGGCGCGGCAGGGGGTGTTGCTTCTCAACTCGACGTTGACTGTGAGAGCGCATTGTGCCGGGTCGCACCAAAATCGTGGTTGGGAAGAGTTTACCGACCATGTAATCTTCCATCTTGCCACGAATCGCGACCACTTGGTGTTTATTTTGTGGGGGTCGTATGCCATCAAGAAAGGGGCATTCATCGACCGCACACGGCACTTGGTGCTGACATCGCCGCATCCGTCGCCCTTGTCGGCCTACCGTGGATTTTTCGGTAACAAGCATTTTTCACGAGCCAACGAGTATTTAGTGGCACATGGCGAGGAACCTATTGACTGGTGAAAACGGAAAAAGCAAGAAAATGATGAAAAAGGCAATAATGTTATTGGCAGTAGTGTCGATGGTGTCATGCGCAGTTTTGGCGCAGTCGGCGATTGACACGCATACGCGCATATTTGACAGCAATTTCAAATCGTTGCAAGTGAAATTGTCGGGAAACGATTATTTTCCTCCTATAATCATGATGGGAGGCGACGACGTGATAGAGGTGCGTTTCGACGAGCTTAGCCCCGAGTTGTCGTATCTGCGTTACAGCGTGGTGCATTGCAATGCCAATTGGCAGCCGTCGCAACTTGTCGATACCGAATACCTTGAAGGGTTCAATTATGCCAATATCGAGGATTACGAATATTCGAGCGGCACGTTCACGCATTTTGTGCATTATGAGTTCTCGTTGCCTAACGAGGAAATGCAGTTCACCAAGTCGGGCAATTACCTTGTGCAAGTTTACCGTGAGGACGAACCCGATGAGATTCTGCTCCAAGCGCGTTTCATGGTGTGCGAGAATGTTGTCGGGGTTTACCCGTCGGTGTCGTCGCGTACCGATATTGATTACAATGTCGGCCACCAGCAGGTGGATATAACCATCGACACCCGCGACTACCGTGTGAGGGATTTATACCAGGATTTGGCTGTGTGTGTCAGCCAAAATTCGCGCATCGACAATGAAGTGTGGGTGAGCAAGCCGATGAGGGTGATGGGCGGCAAGGTGGTGTATGAACATGACCGCAACTTGATTTTCCCGGCAGGGAACGAGTACCGCCGCATGGAAACTGTGGCAGTCAATTATCCTACCATGGGCGTGTCGAGGGTTGAATATTTCCACCCATTTTACCACGCCACGTTGCACACCGACGAGCCTCGCACCGATGTGATGTACCTCTATGACAAGACACAATACGGGCGTTTCACCATACGCAATGCCGAAGCCGACGACTCGAATGGCCGTGCCGACTACTTGGTCACGCACTTCTCGCTTGCCACAGGCGAACGCATCACTGAAGGCAAGTTGTATATCGAAGGGGAATTTACCAACCACCTGTTTTCGCCCGAGTCATTGATGCGGTATGACGAGGCATCGGGGTGCTATGTGGCCGACATCCTGCTCAAGCAAGGTGCATACAACTACCAGTACCTATTCGTTCCCGACGGGACAAGCGTGGGATATACAGCAACCATCGAGGGCGACAAATACCAGACTGTCAACGAATATTCGGTGAAGGTGTATAACCGGCAGCCCGGCGAGCGTTACGACCGCTTGGTGGGTTTCGGCATGGTATTCTCGGGCAAGTGATGACATTCACACCAGCGCAACACAATTTCCATGAAAATTTAGAACAGTTTCTTAGGTAAAACTGGAATGTTTTGTTTACTTTGCATTAACTAAAACTAACGCTATGAAAATAATCGCCGACAGCAGTTCCACACGCACAGAATGGGTATTGGTTGATGGAACTGACATTATAGCCGAGGCTACGACCGAAGGGTTGAACCCGTTTTTCCAGTCACGGCGCGAAATCAGCCACAGTGTGCGTTTGCAACTGCCCGACATATTTTTCAAACGCAGGTGGGACAAAGTTTATTTTTACGGAGCGGGCTGCTCTACCGAGGAAAAGAAAGATACTGTGAAGGCTTCGCTCGTGGCTCAGTTCAAGACACCGATTGAGGTTGAAAGCGACTTGCTGGGTGCGGCTCGCGGTTTGTTTGTCGATTCGGCAGGCTTGGCTTGCATACTTGGCACAGGGTCCAATTCATGCCTGTATGATGGTCGTAAGATTGTGAAGAATGTACGCCCGCTTGGTTTCATATTAGGTGATGAGGGGAGCGGTTCGGCTTTGGGCAAATTATTCTTGAGCGACTGTCTTAAAAATCTGGCGCCGCAGCAGTTACAGGACGAGTTTTACACGCATTTCAACGTCACACCCGATGAAATCATGGATAGCGTGTATGTCATGTCATTGTCCAACAAGACACTTAGCAAATATTCGTTTTTCCTTGCCGAGCATTTGGACGACGACTATGTATATGAATTGGTGCACGATGAAATCATGCGCTTTTTCAGGCGTAATATAAGCCAGTATGACTATGCCACCTATCCGCTATGTTTTGTTGGTTCGGTTGCCTGCACTTATTCCGACATATTGAAAACTGTGGCTTCGGAGTTCGGGGCTTCGGTCGAGAAGATAATACCACGCTCGTTGCCGGGTTTGATAGTGTTTCATGGGCAGAAGTGATTAGGAAGTCCCGTGGAATACTAAAAATATGTAGTTAATTCATAAATAGTCTTTAATTAGCAGAATTAATGCCATGATTTTGCCGCATGATAAAGAGTAAAACACTATTTTTGTTGAAAACAAGTTTACCATTAACATAAAGACAGGTTTATGCAAAAAATAACTACGTTAAATAAAATCATGCTTGCCATTGCGGTAGCTGCGCTCGGTGGTACGGCGGCTGCTAATGCAAAGTTGTCGGCAAGCCAATTGAAAGAGAATGCAACCGCAGCTGTTGCCGAAGTTTTGCCGCCCCACATGGGCATTGGCAATGTGACGGTGAAAAAAATCAATATCAGTGACAGCCGCAAGACTGTGACTATAACGATGAGTGGCAATTTTGCCGATGTGCCGTTTGATGCCGAGTACCTTGAAACGGTGAAAGATGCCATACGCGGCAGCCTTCCCGAGAAATACAGGTCATACAAAATGTCGATTACTGTAGATGGGCGTGCTGCCAGCGACTATCTGCCTGATTTCGACCCCAAGTATCGTCGCAGCCATGAGCCGTTTGTGTCGAACGACAATCCATCGAAACACTATACCAAGGGGCTTGACGGCAACATCATAGCCTTGTGGCAGAGCCACGGTTGGTATTTTGAACCCGACGAGAACCGCTGGGAATGGCAGAGGGCGAGGATATTCCAGACTGTTGAAGACCTATACACGCAGAGCTTTGTGATGCCCTATCTGATGCCGATGCTCGAAAATGCCGGTGCATACGTGATGAGCCCGCGTGAACGTGACGTGAATGTGCATGAAGTAATAGTCGATGCCGATGGTGTGGAGGCACAGGACACATACGCGGAGCATAACGGCGACAAGAAGTGGCAACAAGGCGACGGTCAGGGATTTGCCTACCAGCGCAAGGTTTATAAGGATTTTGAAAATCCCTTTGCCGAAGGGACATACCGCCAAGTAGCAGCCACAAGCGACAAGGGTAGTGTATCGACGGCCTCGTGGAACGCCGAAGTACCACAGGATGGGAATTATGCCGTGTATGTTTCATATAAAACCGTGCCTGGCAGCACTACCGCCGCGCATTATGTGGTGAACAGCTTGGCTGGAGAGGAATCGTTCACCATCAACCAGCAAATGGGCGGTGGCACATGGATTTATCTTGGGCACTTCCCGTTGCGCAAAGGGCTTAATGAGAATGTGGTAGTGCTTGACAATTATTCGGCTACGGGCAAAGGCGTGGTGACAGCCGATGCTGTCAAGATTGGCGGCGGAATGGGCAATGTGGCTCGCCGTGTATCGCCCGACGATGAAAACAATGACAAAAAAGATATAGCATACCGTTATGTGCCGAGCAACCACCCCCGCTACACCGAGGGGGCGCGCTATTTCTTGCAATGGGCAGGTGTTCCCGACAGCGTGTATTCTCCGTCGGAAGGGGTCGATGACTACGGCGACGACTACCGTTCACGCGGATTGTGGGTCAATTACCTTGCCGGAGGATCGCAAGTATTGCCCGATGCCGAAGGGCTCAATATACCAGTGGACATAGCATTTGCATTCCACAGCGACGCCGGCACCACGATGAACGACAGCATAATAGGCTCGTTGGGTATTTACTTTACCAACAAGTTTGACCGATATGCCGATGGGACGCCGCGCATCGTGTCGCGCGCACTTGTCGATTCGGTACTGACTAATATCGTGAACGACGTGCGCCGCCAGTTTGAACCCGAATGGATGCGGCGAGGAATGTGGGACAAATCGTATTACGAAGCCCGTGTGCCAGAGGTGCCGACTATGTTGCTCGAATTGCTGTCGCACCAGAATTTTGCCGACATGAAGTATGGCCTCGACCCGAATTTCCGTTTCACTGTGAGCCGTGCGGTGTATAAGGGCATGTTGCAATTCATCGCAGCCCGTGACGGACGCGACTACATGGTGCAGCCGCTGCCGGTAAATTCATTTGCAATCGACATGACGGGTGGCAACAGTTTTAAATTGTCGTGGAAACCTACACGCGACACGTTGTGCGACAATGCCGATGCCAGCAAGTATGTAGTGCTTGAACGAGTAGGCAATGGAGGTTTCAAGGAGATTGCCGTTGTGGGCAAGACCGAGTATGAAGCAAACATCACCGATAACGAAATACATAGTTATAAAATTGTTGCCATGAATGACGGTGGACGCAGTTTCCCGTCGGAAGTGCTTTCGTGCGGTGTGGCAGCCAATGCTCGTGGCAAGGTGCTTGTGGTTAACGGCTTCACCCGTGTGTCGGCTCCCGATTATTTCGATGCTGGTGCAGTGGCAGGATTTTACAGCGAGCGCGATATGGGCGTGCCTTACATGCAAGAAATATGTTACATTGGCCGTCAGTTTGAGTTCCGCAGAAGCATACCGTGGATGGACGATGATGCGGCGGGATTTGGCGCAAGTCGTTCGGACTACGAAACCACGGTAATTGCTGGAAACACGTTTGACTATCCGGCGGTACATGGCGAGGCAATCATGGCAGCAGGCTACTCGTTCACATCGTCGAGCCTGAAAGCCGTGGAGGATGGGGCTATTGCCATGAATGGTTACAAGGCGGTGGACTTAATCCTTGGTAAGCAAAAGGAATACACCGTTGGGCGTGGCGCGATGCCGTCGCATTATGCCATATTCGACGAGGCATTGCGCAACCGGTTGACCGTCTATTTCAAGCAAGGCGGAAACCTGCTGGCTTCGGGAGCTTTCATTGCTACCGATATATGGGATAAGCCACAACCCGACAAGCCGAGAAGCACGTTTGCCGAGAAAGTTCTCGGGTATAAGTGGCGCACTGGTCAGGCCGAGGTATCGGGGCAAGCCTATTCGGTGCCGTCGGAATATGGCGAACTTGACATGCCCGATGCCGAGTGGGCGTATTACAATCGGCCCAATGGCGATGTGTATTGCGTGGAGTCGCCCGATGCCATAATCCCCGCAGGCGACAATGCAGTTACCATAATGCGTTACAGCGAGAACAACCTCCCTGCCGCAGTGGCAGCCGACAAGGGGCGTTACAAGACGTGCATCATGGGCTTCCCGTTTGAAACCATCAAGTCGGCGCAATCGCGCGAATTGTTGATGAAGAGCATATTGGATTTTTTCAACTAAGATAAATTATAAAATAATATCATATTTATGAAAACGTCAATTTACTGTTTTCTGCCATACGCCGATAGCGCACAGGCAGCCGAGTCCATAAAAAACTTGCAAGCGAATGAAAATATCGCAAAGATATATTTGCTTAATGCCAGTGGAGAAACGACCGAATGCCCCGAAGGGTGCGAGATGCTCAAGGTGAAGTCGCTCGAAGCATCGTCAACCATGCGGGCAATTGCCAGCCATGCCAGCGGCGACTTTGTGATGATTTACACTAAGTACACGACGTTGCTCCCGGGTCTGTTTGCATTTGAGCGCATGGTGCGGTTGGCTGCCGACAGTGGTGCCGGTATGGTATATGCCGACCATTACAATGTTTCGGCCGACGGACATCGTACCAATGCCCCAGTAATCGATTACCAGCAAGGCAGTTTGCGCGATGACTTTGATTTCGGTTCGGTGCTGTTGTTCACCACCGAGGCTTTCACACGTGCTGCCAGCATGATGACTGCCGACTATGATGCGGCAGGATTGTATGACTTGCGCCTGAAACTGTCGCAATTTGCCTCGATTGTTCATATCAACGAGTACCTCTACAACGACGTGGAAACCGACACGCGCCGCAGCGGCGAGAAAATATTCGACTACGTTGACCCGCGCAACCGCAACCGTCAAATCGAGATGGAAGCTGCATGCACCGAATACCTGAAAGAGGTGGGTGGATATCTTGCCCCCGAGTTTGAGCATATCGACTTCGAGAAGGGCGATTTTGAATATGAGGCATCGGTAATCATTCCTGTACGTAACCGCATCCGCACCATTCGTGATGCCATCAATTCGGCATTGTCGCAGAAGTGCGATTTCAAGTTCAATGTCATTGTCATTGACAATCATTCGACTGACGGCACTACCGATGCTATCCGTGAGTTTACCGACGAGCGGCTTATTCACATCATTCCCGAGCGCGACGACTTGGGCATAGGTGGCTGCTGGAACATGGGAGCGCACCACGAGCGATGTGGCAAGTTTGCCGTGCAGTTAGACAGCGACGACGTGTATGCCGACGAAAACACATTGTCGAAAGTGGTAAAAGCGTTTTATGAGCAAAATTGTGCCATGGTAGTGGGCACGTACATGCTAACCGACATCAACAAAAACATGATTCCGCCGGGCATTATCGACCATAAGGAATGGACTCCCGAGAACGGACGCAACAACGCCCTCAGGATAAACGGTTTCGGTGCGCCTCGTGCGTTCTACACACCTATGGTGCGCGAAATCAAGATACCTAACACAAGCTATGGCGAGGACTATGCAATGGGATTGAATTTCTCAAGGCGTTACCAGATAGGACGCATTTGGGAACCTATTTACCTGTGCCGCCGCTGGGAAGACAATTCCGACGCATCGCTCGACATAAACAAAATGAACGCCAACAACCTGTACAAGGACCGCATACGCACGTGGGAGTTGCAGGCTCGCATAGCCATGAACCGCAAAAAATGACCGACATGGACGTGACGAATGATGTTGCAAGACTGTTTGACAGGCAATTGCAGGAATGGAAGCTGGCTGCCGACAATTATGCTGCATTGAGCAGTGTGAAAGTGAGGGAATATGAAGTGGGCGATGCGCGCATAAAATTGCAGTTCAATCCGGCCCGCATAATATCGTCGGCCGCCAAGGTCGATGCCAAGTCAATCAAGGCTCGCCGTTGCTTCTTGTGCGGCGACAACCGTCCTGCCGAACAGGACGGGCTGCCGTGGGGCGGAGAGTACATGATACTTGTCAACCCTTACCCGATATTCCCGCGGCACTTGACAGTGCCTAACATTAACCATGTGCCGCAGCGCATATCAGGCCGTATGCCCGATATGATGCGGCTTGCCGAATACTTGGACGGGTTTGTAGTGTTCTACAACGGGCCGCATTGCGGAGCATCGGCTCCCGACCATTTCCATTTCCAGGCAGGCAACAAGGGGTTCATGACATTCGACAGCGACCTTGAATGCCACGGCAAAAAAGAATTGGTGAAAGCTGCCGAAGGTGCCGAAATGTATCTTGTCGAGGGGCTTGCCCGCCGTGCGTTTGTTATAAATGCTGCCAGCGTGGAGAGTGGGGCAGACATGTTTGAATGCCTTTACAGAGCATTGCCGATGAAAGAAGGCGATGAAGAACCCATGCTTAACATATTGTGTTGGTACACCGATGGCGAGTGGCGCATAGCTGTGTTCCCACGAGTGAAACATCGCCCCGATTGTTATTTTGCCGAGGGCGAGGCCAACATACTCATCACTCCGGCATCGGTCGATATGGGTGGGGTGTTCATAGCCCCGCTTGAGAAAGATTTCGAGAAAGTCACAGCCGATGACATCAAAAATATATTTGATGAGGTGTGTATATCCGAGGTTGAGGCTCGTCGCATAGTGGATAACATAAAATGGGCCAAGCACCATGGATAGAGAGCCAAATGTGAAAGTGGGCATAATGAGCGAGCGGTCGGTAGAATTTGTCTTGTCGGGAATGTATGAAATTGAAGGCAAGATGATTACAGGACGGCATTGTGCTATCAATGAAGATGGCATGGTCGTGCTTGATGGTGTGGCTGCCGGTGGCGAGGTGGAAATGCGTCCTGCCGATTGGGAAAATTGCTCGTTTGAACTGGTGGGTGTGACCATCGGCGTGAATTTCCATTGGGAAAGGAAAGAGAACCAGCGTTTCCGTGGAGCTTTAAAGTTGATATGCCGTGACGGTGCTGTCACGGCAATCAATGTGCTGCCAGTTGAGGACTATCTGCAAAGCGTGATTTCTTCGGAGATGAGTGCTACTTCGTCGTTGGAGTTGCTAAAAGCTCATGCCGTAATATCGCGTAGCTGGTTGCTGGCGCAAATCTACAAGGAGAACGGTAAAGATGGCAATGCGGTTGCCGGCGAGAGTGATGCAGCCGGTTGCGACGAAATGATTAAATGGTATGACCGTGAAGACCATGTGGACTTTGACGTGTGTGCCGATGACCATTGCCAGCGCTATCAGGGCATAACACGTGAAACCACTGCTGCCGTGCGTGATGCAGTGGAGGCCACGGAAGGACAGGTGTTGATGTATGACGGACAGTTGTGCGATGCTCGGTTCTCAAAGTGTTGCGGCGGCGTGTATGAGCAATTTGAGAATTGTTGGGAGCCAGTGCATCACCCCTATTTAGTGGCTTGCCGTGACGACGAAGACGAGGCCGATTTTCCCGACCTCACCAAGGAAGAAGCTGCCGCCGACTGGATAATGTCGTCGCCGCGAGCATTCTGCAACACAACCGACGAGAATGTGCTGCGGCAGGTGCTTAATAATTACGACCAAGAAACTGCCGACTTTTACCGCTGGCGCGTAGAATACAGCCAAGACGAATTGGCCGAATTGATTGCACGGCGTTCGGGTATCGACTTCGGTCGCATACTCGATTTGCGACCTGTGGCACGTGGCACGTCGGGCCGGCTCTACAAGTTAAAAATCGTGGGCGAGAAGCGTACATTGACTATTGGCAAGGAGCTTGAAATACGTCGCACGTTGTCGCCGTCGCACCTCTATAGCTCGGCTTTTATCGTCGAGCGGCACGATGTGGCAGCTGATGGCTATCCGGGAAAATTCGTTTTGCGCGGGGCCGGTTGGGGGCATGGCGTGGGGTTGTGCCAGATAGGTGCCGCTGTGATGGGCGAGAAAGGGTATAGCTACAAGCAAATATTGATGCACTACTTCAAGGGTGCAGCGATTACCAAGTTATATGAAACCAAGTTAACCATATAAATATGAAGAACGACAACAAAAAGAAATCACCGTGGGCATGGATTCCCACGCTATATTTTGCCCAGGGCTTGCCCTACGTGGCCGTGATGACAATATCGGTCATCATGTATAAGCGTTTGGGCATCTCGAATACCGATATTGCCCTCTATACCGGATGGCTTTACTTGCCGTGGGTTATAAAGCCATTTTGGAGCCCGTTTGTCGATATTATCAAGAGCAAACGGTGGTGGACGGTGTCGATGCAATGGATACTGGCATTCACATTTGCCGGGGTGGCGTTTGCCATACCGGTGCCATTCTTTTTCCAACTCACGTTGGCTGTGTTTTGGGTGATGGGATTCACGTCGGCGACGCACGACATTGCTGCCGACGGATTCTACATGCATGCGCTCACCGAGCATGAGCAGTCGCTGTATGTGGGCATTCGCAGCACGTTCTATCGCGTTGCCACGGTGGCCGGGCAAGGACTGCTGGTGATTATTGCCGGGTTGGTAGAAACCAACACCGGCCTTGAACCTGCCCAACTCACGGTGGTGGCCAACCCCGAGGCGCGTCAGGCTGTAGCGAGCATACCTAAGTTTGACGTGCAAGTTACCGATACGGCAGGTGAACCTCATTTCATATACACGGCTTCGCAAATCGAAGTCGGAAGCGTGGCTCCTGCCGAAGTGGACGGCGTGCCTTTCAAAGAGTATGCCGCTGCTGTGCGCGACTCGGTGAGAATGCTTAACGAGGCTAACGGATTTGTCAGTGCTGCACAAGATGCAGGACAGGCAGCGGCCGAGGATGCCACGGCGGCAGTTGCTCCACAAAAGGAGTCGGCATTCACTACGCTTATACGTGACTGGTTTGGCGAGGAACGTCAGGCAGCCACTGACGACCTTGCCGACAATATTGCCGTTGTAGGTGTGAGGCTCAACAAGATGCCGACTACCGACGAACCTATAATACTCAGCGTCACGCACCAAAGCGGCGACCAAAGTATAAAACTTGAGCAGAATTTGTTGACGACACGGTTTGAATTTACGCGCGACAATTGGAATAAGACTGCATATCTGTACTTTGAAATCGACCACAAGCTGAAAGAACGCACCGAGGCTTCTTTCGTGGGCGCATCGGGCAACATACCATTCGCATGGATTGTTGTGTTCATATCGTTATCGGTATTTTTCTTCGCCGTGGCAGCCTATCACAGTTGGGTGTTGCCGCGTCCGTTGACCGATGGGCGCGAGGCCAAGCGTTCGGCATCCGATATTTTCAAGGAATTTGTTCAGACATTCATTTCGTTTTTCCAAAAGAAGCAGATATGGGTTGCTGTGGCATTCATGCTGCTATACCGCTTGCCCGAGGCTCAATTGGTAAAATTAATAAACCCGTTCCTGCTCGACCCGATTGATAAGGGTGGGCTTGGGCTTTCGACTGGCGAAGTCGGGCTCGTGTATGGCACGGTTGGCATCATCGGGCTCACGATTGGCGGCATCATTGGCGGCATCGCGGCGGCTCGCGGCGGATTGAAAAAATGGTTGTGGCCGATGGCTTGGAGCATGTCGCTCACGTGCTTGACGTTCATCTATCTCAGCTATTGTCAAGACAGCTCGCTGCTTGTAATCAATGTATGCGTGTTTATCGAGCAATTCGGATATGGGTTCGGCTTTACAGCCTATATGCTATATTTGATATATTTCTCGGAAGGCGAACACAAGACGGCGCATTATGCTATCTGCACTGGGTTCATGGCATTGGGCATGATGTTGCCAGGCATGGCTGCCGGGTGGTTGCAAGAAACTATAGGCTACCGTCACTTCTTCATCTGGACGGTAATCTGTTGCGCTGCGACTATAGGCATTTGCGCATTTGTAAAGATTGACCCGAAATTTGGCCTTAAAGAAAAAGAATAACATAACAATTAAACTATGAAAAGATATATCATTACAGTAATATCTGCCATTGTGGCCGTAGCTATGGCCGTAGCGCAGACAAAACCGGGAATTGAAACTTTGCGTGACGATGGTTTCAAGTTGTTGCAAGGGAAACGTGTGGGGTTAATCACCAATCCTACAGGTGTTGACCGCAATTTACGCTCTACAATCGACATTCTCCACGATGCTCCGGGAGTGGAATTGGTGGCACTGTATGGCCCCGAGCATGGAGTACGTGGCGATGTCCATGCCGGTGACAAGGTTGACAGCAGCGTGGACCCAGCAACAGGCGTGAAAGTGTATTCGCTATATGGTGCTACACAGAAGCCTACACCCGAGATGCTCAAGGGTGTTGATGTGCTGGTGTATGACATTCAGGACATCGGTTGCCGGTCGTTTACTTATATAAGCACGATGGGCAAGGCTATGGAGGCTTGCATTGAGAATGATTTGGAATTTGTTGTGCTCGACCGCCCCAATCCGCTTGGAGGCAACAAGGTTGAAGGCTGCATTGTCGAGGACGGGTTCACATCGTTTGTCAGTCAGTATCCTATTCCATACGTTTATGGGTTGACCCCCGGCGAACTTGCCATGCTGCTCAACGAGGAGGGCATGATTGTGCCGGGCAAGAAAGCCCGTTTGACGGTGGTGCCGATGTCGGGCTGGTCGCGCGACATGAAATATGGCGACACAGGAATGCCTTGGGTGTTGCCGTCGCCGCATATACCGCAGATTGAGTCGTCGTATTATTATCCTGCAACGGGCATAATAGGCGAATTTAGCGTATTGTCGATAGGTGTCGGTTACACATTGCCATTCCAGCTTGCTTGCGCCGAGTGGATTGATGCCGAGGCTTTCTGCCGTGAGCTCACCGCCCTCGGTCTGCCAGGAATGGAATTCCGTCCAATACACATAAAGCCATTCTACGCCGTAGGGCAGGGTAATAATTTGAATGGTGTGCAGCTGTACATCACCGATTTGGAGAAGGCCAACTTGTCGCTTTTCAATTTCTATGTAATGCAGGTGCTTGCAAAGCTGTACCCCGACCACAAAGTGTTTGACCTTGCCGACCCGAAACGTTTCAGCATGTTTGACCGCGTGTGTGGTACCAACAAAATTCGCACCACATTAAGCAAGAATTACCAAGTGTCCGACATCATTGAATATTGGAACAAAGATGTTGACAGCTTCAAGGCTCTCTCGGCTAAGTATTACTTGTATAATTGACAGTTGGCAGTTGACAATGCTCAATTTGGAAAAATAGTTGCGTGAGTGTTTTGCACTTACGGTAATTATTGCTAACTTTGTGCGCTCGTTCCGAATAGGCTAAATCAAGTGGCGGCCACAGCGGCTGCCCGCCTCACGGACTTAACCTGTAAAACATAAGATACAGAAATGTACGCAATCGTAGAAATCAAGGGACAACAGTTCAAGGCCGAAGCTGGCAAGTACATGTATGTCCAATACCTCGGCGACACCAAGGAAGGCGATGCAGTGGAATTTAACAACGTGCTGCTCGTTGATGCCGATGGTACGGTGAAAGTAGGCGCACCGACAGTAGAAGGTGCAAAAGTAGTATGCGAGGTGTTGACACCGAAGCTCAAAGGCGAACACGTGATAGTTTTCAAGAAAAAACGTCGCAAAGGTTATCGTCGCAAAAACGGCCATCGCCAATTGTTCACCAAGGTTATGATAAAAGAAGTCGTTGCTTAACAGCACACTAATCCACAAAAAATTTTAGAGAAATGGCACATAAAAAAGGTGTAGGTAGTTCAAAGAACGGCCGTGAGTCGGAAAGCAAACGACTCGGTATTAAGATTTTCGGTGGTCAAAGCGTAAAGGCTGGCAACATCATCAAGCGTCAGCGTGGTACTGTTCACCACCCAGGTGTAAACGTAGGTATGGGCAAAGACCACACATTGTTTGCACTCACCGATGGCACAGTAGTATTTGTCACTAAGAACAATCGCAAATACATCACTGTAAAGCCTGCCGAAGCCGCTGAACCAGCAGCAGAGAATTAAGTTGGCTTGTAACCGAGATGTGGGAGTATAATTATCCCACGTGAAGATAATTCAACTTGCGCAAAACTAAAAAAACGCCAGCCTTGTGGCTTTCCACAGGGCTGGCGTTTTTTTGCTACGTGTCGTGAATAGGGTTTTGCACGATTGGGCGGGCGACTGCGCCGTGATGGTCAATCGCCCTGTTCGTGAGTTCGTGTGCTGCGATACTGTCAACCCGCAGTGTGTAACGAAATATGTGCCTATTGGCACAACGAGGGTGTATCAAAATTGGCATCAACCTGGTTCGTAGGGATGCACGGCTCGTGCGTCCGTGTGTAATAAAGTGTTGTTAAATCGTTATGCTTTAGTTTGATATGCGCCTATTGGTGCAGCGGACGCACGGGCCGTGCGTCCCTACGAAATTGCGTAAATCTGCAATTTTGATGCACCCTCTTACGAGCTGGGTGGATGCCTTTTTGTCACAACCCTGGCAGAATAGGTGGCATTTCGGTATGATTGGAACGAAAAAAGTTAGGGTGGCGGACCATCGCGGACTGCCACCCTATGAATGTGCTAAATATGAGATGTTGTTGCTTAATTTCCTGCCTGCGGCCGGTTAGATTGACAGACGGCGCAGGGTGTTGAGTAGCTCGCGGTTGATGGGCTTGTCGTTCTTGATGGCCTTGGAGAACGGAACGTAAACAATCTCATCGTTGGCGATGCCTATCATCACATTGCGTTGGTCTTCGAGCAATGCGTCGATGGCAGCCGCGCCCATGCGCGAAGCCAGAATGCGGTCAACGGCAGTAGGTGAGCCGCCACGTTGCAGGTGTCCGAGGATTGTCACGCGCACGTCGTATTGCGGGAATTCGTTTTTAACGCGTTCGGCAAGACCCATTGCGCCTCCAGTGATGGGGCTTTCGGCAACAAGCACGATTGATGAGTTCTTGCTCTTGCGGAAACCGTTTTGAATGAGTTCGGCAAGTTGGTCAACCTCGGTCGAGATTTCGGGAATGATTGCAGCCTCGGCTCCCGATGCGATTGCTCCGTTCAGGGCCAAGAAACCTGCATCACGACCCATGACCTCGATGAAGAACAAGCGTTCATGCGAGGTAGCCGTGTCGCGTATTTTATCGACACATTGCATGATGGTGTTAAGTGCTGTGTCGTAACCGATGGTCTTGTCGGTGCCGTATAGGTCGTTGTCGATAGTTCCGGGGAGTCCCACGATAGGGTAGTTAAACTCATTGGCGAAAATCCTTGCGCCGGTGAGCGAGCCGTCGCCGCCGATTACAACCAGCGCATCGATGCCTTCGCGCTTAAGCACGTCGTAGGCGAGCTGGCGACCTTCGGGCGTTGTGAATTCTTTGCAACGGGCGGTTTTGAGGATTGTTCCGCCCATTTGGATGATGTTGGAAACATTCTGTGTCTTAAACTCAACGATTTCATCGGTAATGAGTCCACGATAGCCGCGGTATATACCTTTCACGCCGAATCCGCTTGATATAGCTGAACGCGTCACCGCACGAATAGCGGCATTCATGCCTGGAGCATCGCCTCCTGAGGTCAGAATGCCAATACATTTAATTTCTGCCATAATGATATTAAGTTAATTGTTTTTTCTGTATGCAAATATAGTGCAAGTCGGTCGCAAAAGCAAGTGTATGCTTGTACAATTTTTCGGTTGTGCGGTTGTGTTTGAGTGCTGATTTTTATATGGTGTGCTGCGATTTGGCACGGGTGGTGCATTATTTTGCGGCAGATTCAATAGCAGAAGGATTGCAGTCGGTGTTATTGTTTTTTTTGCAGGTTTGTTTTGACCGTGCCGTTTATTTGCGTAAATTTGTGAAGAAACAAATTTTGCGGCAAGTGTGCCAGCGACAAACTGCCGCAAAAAAGACATATTGCAAAACTTGCAAGCCAATTATTGAAACTTGGTTAAATCTGGAAAATTCAACTAAGGAGTTCTCAATAATCAGGCGAAGCATGTTCTGTATCCTCCACTGAGGACACGGGCTGCTTTCCCCTTATTTGAACTCCAAGGCATTTTCCAGAGCCTAACCAAGCAGATAGGAGAAAAGTGGTAGCTGTGTCCTTTTATTGTATCTGCTTACCATTGAATAACTACATAGCCTGGTAAGCACGGCAAATTGTTGCTGGTGGGCGAAAGCAACTATTTTGAGGACTATCCCGAAACGGTGAGCGTGTTTCGGGATGCCGACAAATGGTACACTGCCGATACCGACAGGTTGATACCCGAAGAGATGAAAAGCAAGGTGAGCAACTGGATAGATTACCGCACGTTCAATGCGGTGTTCAACATAATGCACCGAGTGCTTGACGAAGCTGGCATAGAGCATGGCTACAAGCTCGCCGAAGCGGCATTTTATAACTATTTCCTGCGGCCGGCACTGAACGATGGTGGCAGCAAGGGGTTTAATCCCGAAGGAATAGACAATGAAGTTGTCGGTGTGGCAATGATGGGCGTGATAGATAGGTTGAACCCCGACTTGGTGGTATTCTTGTCAAAAAAGGCATACGATGAATTTACGAAGTATTGCCGCCGCTGCGGCTTGGAACATGGCGATGTAATAATTGCCGCAGTCGCACACCCGGCCAGCCCTTGGTGGAACCGCCGTGATGGCATTTATGGCAAAAAGAAGTTTGAAGCATACCTGAAAGGGCATTGGATTGCCCGGTAGGACGCAACTTTGGTGAGAAATATAGGGTGTGTATATGCGGCCATCGGGCTGCGTATTTCATACTATTTAGATATATGAAAAAATGAGGCTGTACCGTGTGGTTCAGCCCCATTTTATTGTATGTGTTATGTTGGTTGCTTTTTAGTATTCAGCTTCTTGGTAATCGTTTACATAGCCCTCATCGCCGATGATTTCGCGCATCTTCTTGCGGAGCATGATGTTTTGTGCAAACAGGTCGTGAACCGGTTGCTTGTCGAGCGGGTGCATCGGGCTCTTGAAGTAGAACGACAGCCATGATTGTATGCCCTTGAAGCCAGCACGTTTAGAAAGGTCGGCGAGCAGAACCAAGTCGAGCAACAGCGGAGCTGCGAGAATGGAGTCGCGGCAGAGGAAATCCACCTTGATTTGCATTGGGTAGCCCATCCAGCCCACGATGTCGATGTTGTCCCAGCCTTCCTTGTTGTCGCCACGCGGTGGATAGTAGTTGATGCGTACCTTGTGGTAAATGTTGCTGTAAAGTTCGGGATATTCGTCTTTCTTGAGGATAGTGTCAATCACCGACAGCTTTGAAACTTCCTTGGTCTTGAACGAAGCAGGGTCGTCGAGCACTTCGCCGTCGCGGTTGCCAAGGATGTTGGTAGAGAACCAGCCACGCAAGCCGAGCATACGAGTGTGCATCATAGGCGAGAGGACGGTCTTCATCAATGTTTGGCCAGTCTTGTAGTCCTTGCCGCAGATAGGAGCGTTATGCTCGTCGGCGAGTTGCCACATTGCCGGGAAATCGACTGTAAGCGCAGGTGCGCCGTTGATGAATGCGCAGCCGCTTTCGATAGCAGCGTAGGCGTAAAGCATCGAAGGCGAAACTTCGGCTGCATTGTTCTTCATAGCCTCTTGGAATGCTGGCAGCGACTTATGTACGTCGGCCATAGGCACGTAAACCTCGGTCGAAGCCGACCAAATAACTACCACGCGCGAGCAGCCGTTGGCTTCCTTGAAATTCTTGATGTCGGCAACCAGCTGGTCTTTCAAGTCCCACTTGGTGTCGGCTTTCTTAACCCATGTTCCGTGGAGGCGGGTTACATATTTATTGTCGAAAGCGGCTTGCATCGGCTTGATGGCTTCAAGTTCGTCTTTCACGCTGTCGATGTCTTTTTGTGAAAGGACTGCCGCATGTGTAGCTGCTTTGTAAACATTGTCTTCGAAGATGTCCCATCCACCGAATACGATGTCTTCGAGTTTTGCCAAAGGAAGTACATCCTTGATTTTCGGAGTAGAACCATCCGACAACTTGATAGTTGACAATTGTGTGATTGAGCCTACAGGAATGCCCAGCCCTTTACGAGCCATCAATGTGCCAGCGATGAATGTAGAAGCAACAGCTCCACCTACACCGACAACCAATATGCCTAATTTGCCTTCGGCTTTTTCCACATTAATTTTTGCCATAATGATTTTAGTTTTAATATCGTTAAACTTAATATTTTTTATTTTGCTCTATATTATTTGGCTTGACAGGGGGCATAAAGCTCCCCTTGCTCCAAAAGCGCGGTAAAAGTAGTGTCAATTTTCCAATTGGAAAAATTATTTAAAACATTTAACGTGCCTTATGTAGTTAAAAGTAGCAAATGAGGCTTGAGTTTGGTTAAATGTGGTGAATATTGCTCTATAAGTGGTTTATTTGTGTGAATAATTTATAATACAGCATCGGTGACTTCGGTGAGGTGAGTGATAATGCATGGGTGCATTACTGCATCTTCCTCGGCTGTCCAACCTTTGCCCTTGAGCCACAGCACGTGGCAGCCAATCGACTCGGCAGGAACGATGTCTTTTTTGTAGCTGTCGCCCACCACAAGCACTTCGCTTGGCTGCAAGCCGAGGGCTTCAACGCCGAGCATGAATATGCGTGGGTCGGGTTTGCGCACGCCCACCACGGCACTTTCTATGATTTGCCCGAAGTATCGGCGCAGGTCGAAGTCGGCAAGTACCGTTTCGACGTTGCCATAGAAATTGCTGACGAGTACCATCGGGAATCGTGCGGCTAAAGCTTCAAGCACGGGCCGGGCCTCTTCGACCGACGAGCGTGCCTGCTGGTAGCAGTATCGTGCTATAGGTTCGGCGTATTGTTCCACGGCGCCCGAAGGCAATTTATCGTGGTCCACGAGGTCGGCAAGCTCGATTTGCATTTTGATTAGTAGCAGGTCATAGAAATTGTGTTCGGGCAGAATGTGGCGAGTGCGGGCTAGCTCGCGTTCGGCAAAGACGTAGCTGTCGCGGAAACTCTGTTTGTCAACGGGTACTGAGCAATGGCAGTATCCGTCCCAGATTACTTCGCTCCAGTGCACACCGCGGCTGTCGATGGTGCCGCCATAATCGAATATTATACCTTTAAGATTGTCAATATGTTCCATTCTCGAGTTGTGTTATAAAATGCCGGCAGATGCGTTCGTGCCGCCAAATCATGTAAACGAGCATCAAGTTAAGCACAGTCAGCTCAAATGCGAAGTATATCCACGGCATCTGCACGATGAGTGAGATGAAAAGCACGATGACGCGCGTGTTGAACGACAGCATATTGGTGTATTTCATCAACGGCTTGCTGCGGGCGCGGAAATCGTCGCGGAATGTCTGTGGAATGTCGTCGCCGAAGCGTTCTTTCAATATTTTGCGCAACTGCTGCATGCGTGGAGTGATTTTCTCTTGGTTGGCTGTGTACTGGCGGTAGAAGAATAGCGTGAACTTCGACCAGAAATCACGTTTCCACGACAATTGCCGCAGTTTCTCGTCAAGTTGCGGGCAACTGTCGAGTTCGCTGCCATCTTTTCCTTTCAAGAAGTAAAGGTGGAATTGGCGGTAATAGTCGGCGCTGGCGGCCTGTTTGCCGTGACACATTCCGGCCAGGATTGCCATTGTCCATATCATCCAGGGGTGTGGCATGAAGAATGCGCTCGTTTCGTTGATGCGGAAGCATATAGCGAAATATATTGCCACGAACCAGAAGTCGCCACTCAGCCCGTCGAGTATTCTGCCGAGCCGCGAGTATTGGTGGGTGAGCCGAGCCAGTTGTCCGTCGGCGCTGTCGAAACTGTTGGCCCAGATGAGCAGCACGATGCCTATGTAGTTGAGCCAGAGAAGGTCGTCGTGGAAGTAGAACAATACACCAGCCGCCACACCGAGGAAAATCGAGGCGATGGTTATTACATTTGGCGTGATGCCGAGGCGTGCCGCGAGCAGAGCCCACATGTAGCCAATCGGGCGGTAGAACATCAAGTCGAGAGTTTCCTCGGTGTCGAGCGATTTAAGTGAGTCCTTGTATTGTTGCTTTATCTGTTCAAATTTTCCCATTTGCAAGCAATTGTTAGAATTTCTTTTTTATTTCGGCAATAACGCACTTGGCGATGTGCGGGGCAGCCTCGGTGCGGCATGGAGCGAAACTTGGCCAGTCGTTGAAGTCGATGATGCGGATTTCGCCCGACGGCGAAACGATGCAGTCGCCTCCATATACCAGCACGTTTAATTCTTCGGCTGCATGGTGGCACATTTCTTTTAAATGTTCTTTGTCAAATTCTATACCTTGAGCCTTGCCGTTGATTGTTTCGTAGCCATATTTGCTATGCCCGATGTCCATGGGGTAGAACCAGTAGAAAAATGGAGTTCCATGCACGCCATAGAACTTCACGAGGTCGCCCACGAGGTGCTTGTTGATTACAGCACGTTTTATGCCGCGGTAGAAGTATTCTTGCAGCACTTCCTGTGCTTCTTCGGGGTGCCTCACATAGCTCACGTCTTCCTTGTGCATGGCGTGGAAGTCGCCGCGCTTTATCCAGCAACTTTGGAATCCTGCCTTTTTCAATGCGGGAATGACAGCTTCGTCGGTGTTGACAATCAGGCTTTCGGGGTATGGTATGCCGCTGCCAAGCAATATGCGCGTCATGCGCTCGCGGGTGCAGTTTTCGATACCGTACCCCGAGTTAATTACCAGTTTTCCATCGTTTTCGAGCCGTTGCAGCTTCTCGATTGAAGCTCGTTCGCGGCACATGTTCAGTATCACTGGTTCGGGAATGTCGGTCGTGGCATTGAAACGCTCTTCGCTGTATATGTTCACTGCATAGCCCCGTTTGCGCAGATGCTCGGCGGTGGCGTTGAATATGGCGGCATCGTTGCCTATGTGGTTGGGCGAGTAAGCACCGGCTCGCATTATGCCGGCAATTTCTAATTCGGCCATTATTGTTTTGTTGTGTATATGTTAAACGATGTGATTATCGGCGAATGAATTCCTCGGCTGTGGCAATGTCGCCGGCATGGTCCACGTCGATGATTTTGTCGATGGCGTATGCGCGCAATCTGAGCCCGTCGGAGATGAGGGCGCGCTGGAAATTGCGCATTCTCGACATGCCGTTTTCCATGCAACGTTCAAGTGTGCCGATGGCCTTGCCGTCGAGGGCGTAAATGCCGCCCGAAATGTATCTTGCGCCGTCGAACGCCGTGTCGTGGAAGCCGCGTATTTGCATTTGGTCATCTACATCGACATATAGCGGCTTTTCGTCGTCGATAAATGGGGTGACAGCCATCATGCCGTCGCAATTGTTCCCGGCAGCTGCGTATGCGGCTATGTATTGGGCAAAATCTTGCTCTTTGAAGATGGTATCGACCGTTGTGAGGCAAAATTTGCCTTGCGGCATCACGCGGCTCAGTTCGTAAAAGCTGTGCATCGAGCTCGGTGTGGATTTCACTACAATGTTGAGCGGGATGTCTATCTTAATCGTGTCCAAGTATTCCTTGACCTCGGTCATTTCACGGTTTACTATGATGCTTATGCTTTGGGCATTGCATTGCGTGAAAATTCTAATCAGCCTACCAATCATCGGTTCGCCGTTCAGTTCCACCAAAGGTTTCGGTCGTTTCACACCTTCTTGCGCGAGGCGTGAGCCTTCGCCGGCAGCTATTATTGCGTAATTCATTGTTTTTTATTGTATATTATTTGGTGACAATTCGCTACGGTTACTTGCCTCATACGTTGACAACTGCAGTGGTGGCATCGTCGTCGTCGTCATCTTTGCTGAGGTCGAGTACCACGTTGTCGTTGCTCTTGTCGAAATATTGCTTGCGCAACGGATTGGAATGTATTTCGGCGTATGTCGTGCGGTTGCGGAAAATGTCGATTGCGGCATAGATTGCGGAGAGCATCGACGCCGGATTTGCTATGCCTTTGCCGGCGATGTCATAGCCCGTGCCGTGGTCGGGCGAGGTTCGCACGAATGGCAGCCCTGCAGTGAAGTTCACGCCGCTTTCCATGTCGAGCGTCTTGAACGGAGCCAGCCCTTGGTCGTGGTACATTGCCAGCACCCCGTCGAATTTGGTGTAGCTTCCGTTGCCGAAGAATCCGTCGGCGGCGTAAGGTCCGAAGCAGCAGATTTTTTTGTCGTTATATGCCTCCTCGATGGCGGGGGTGATGATGGTTGACTCTTCATTGCCTAATAGTCCATGGTCGCCCGAGTGTGGGTTGAGGGCCAGCACAGCGATGCGGGGTCGTTCGATGGCGAAGTCTTGCCGCAGCGACTGGTTCAACACTTCTAACTTCGATACTATTTTTTCGTGGGTGATGGCACTTGCAATTTGCGACACTGGCAGGTGCGTGGTTACAAGGGCCACACGCATACGGTCGTTGCACAATACCATGAGCGAGCTGGCTCCGTCGCCGATTGACGATTCGAGATACTCGGTGTGTCCGGGGAAGTGGAAAGTATCGCTCTGTATATTGTTCTTGTCGATGGGGGCGGTGACCAGCACGTCGATTGCGCCGTTGCGCAAGTCGGCCACAGCGCATTCAAGCGACATGAATGCAGCGCGTCCTGCCGCTTCGCTGGGAGTGCCAAGCTCCACCTTAAGATCGTCGAGGTTTAGCTCCACCATGTTGCATACGCCGTCGCGAGCCTGTATGGCATTGTCGATGCTGTTGAACTGCACTGGCTGAAGCCCACATGCCTTGCGGTGGAATGCCGCCACTTTTGTTGACCCATACACCACAGGGGTGAACAATTCTAACACCATAGGGTCGGCAAGGGCTTTCAATATTACTTCATAACCGATTCCGTTGGTATCCCCTTGGGTGATGCCAACTCTTATTTTTTTATCATTAGTCATTGTTAATCAATATGTTGTGTGTATATTGCATGACCACGGTACATGGCAATCGCAAAATAGTGCGCTAAATTACACATTTTTTTTGACACATACGAGATAAAACCGTAATCGGGGTTAACAATGCAGTATAATGTGCCATGTGCAGATTGTAGAAAAAGAGTAATTTTGCGCAATAAAAATATTGTGACGATGACGATAGAAGAATTTAAAGAGCGCGTTAAAATGCGCCAGGCACTTAATACGAAGGAAATATTAAGTTTCATGGACGAAATGAGCAATGAGGCGAGGCGCATTACTTTCAAGCTGAACACGGCTTATTATACACCCGACGAGGTGCGGCAATTAATTTCGCAACTTTTCGGCTACCAGGTACCCGATACATTCAGGGTGTTTCCACCATTTTATACCGATTTTGGCAAAAATATCGTTGTGGGCGAAGGTGTGTTTATAAATGCTTGCTGCCATTTTCAAGACCACGGAGGTGTGGTGATTGGCGATGGTTGCCAGATAGGCCACAACGTGGTGTTTGCTACGCTTAATCACGGTTTCGCTCCCGAGGACCGTCAGAACACCTATCCTGCCCCAATCACGCTCGGGCGCAACGTGTGGGTGGGGTCGAATGCCACCATCTTGCCAGGTGTGACCATAGGCGACAATGCCATAGTGGGCGCAGGCGCAGTAGTGTCACGCGACGTTGAAGCCAATACCGTAGTAGGCGGCGTTCCTGCCCGCCCCATCAAGCAGATATAAGTGATGACAGTTCCCGTTGGGGAACTGTGACGAAGGGTGTATCAAAATTGGCAATACCCACTTTGTAGGGACGCACGACTCGTGCGTCAGTGTGCCGCAATGTCCTGTTAACCATTTGTAAGTTAGTAGAATATGCACCTGATTGCGCAGCGGACGCACGGGCCGTGCATCCCTACAAAATTGCGCAAATCTGCATTTTGACACACCCTCTACGATGTTGCAAATATTGCAATTATGATATACCTTCTGCGGTTCCCTGTCGAGAAATGAAAAAAAAGAAGCCTCTGCGTTGCAGGGCTTCTTTCATTTGTTGTAGTGAATCCGGGAATCGAACCCGGGTCTCCACCGTGAGAGGGTGGCGTGCTAGGCCACTACACTAAATCACCTTTTTGCTGAATTGCGCTGCAAAGTTAATGCAATTTTTTAAATTTGCAAAATGTTTGGATAAAAAATACCGAGAAAATGGCTTGGCATAACGAAACTGGCAAGATTGGCGAAGACTTGGCCGCCGAATTCCTCATTAAAAAAGGATATGTGGTGAGGGATAGGAATTGGCGATGGCTGAAGTATGAGCTCGACATAGTGTGTGAACACAACGGGCGCATTGTCGTGGTCGAGGTGAAGACTCGCACGTCCGATATGGTTGACCCGTTGGAGGCAATCACGCCACAAAAGATTGCGCACATCGTCAAGGCCGCTGATGTGTACCTGAAATTGTTTGACTTGCCGCACGAGGTGCAGTTCGATGTCATCACGCTTGCGAAGCAGGGAGAGGAATATGTTATCGACCACATCGAAGATGCTTTTTTTGCCCCGTTGAAAACTTACAGGTGAACGGATGGCATGGAATAGCTTCGGCTCGGCAATACAAAAAATGGCGAGCTATTTTTTTTGCATTACGCTCGCCTTGCACTACTTTCGATAAGATAGGCTTCGGCTCGGGAGAAAAAATCAAATAAATTTGTTTTTTTCTTCGCTCGCCTTGCACTATCTTTGCAAAGGTTGTCACGATTTTGGATTGTTAAGTTTTTTTCAATCTTTTATGGAAACTGAAGAGAGATATAAGTTGTTCTTGGATAAGATAAGTAGTTTCTTGCCGAAAGAACGTGTATATACCGACGATTTGCGCCGTTTGGCATGGGGCACTGATGCGGGATTTTACCATAAAGTTCCGCGGGCCGTAATTCGCTCGATGAACGAGGCCGAGGTGTCGCGCATATTAAAGATTGCCAATGAGCTTGAGTTGCCAGTCACTTTCCGTGCTGCTGGTACGAGTTTGTCGGGGCAGGCAATCACCGACTCGATATTGGTGGTGGCCGGCAAAAACTGGGAAAAATATGAGGTGTCGGACGATGCCGAAACTATAACTTTACAACCCGGATTGGTGGGGGAGCGCGTAAACGAGATTTTGAAGCCATACGGGCGCATATTCCCTCCCGACCCGGCATCGAAAGGAGCTGCAATGGTGGGCGGTATCGTGATGAACAACGCATCGGGCATGAATTGCGGCACACATGCCAATAGCGACCGCATATTGCGCTCGATGCGCATAGTGCTTGCCGACGGCACAGTGCTTGACACTGGCGACGAGGCGAGCCGCAACGAGTTCCGCCAGACGCATCCCGAGTTTGTGGCAAAAATCGAAGAGCTGCGCGACCGCATCAATGCCGACAGTGAGCTTGCCAATCGCATAAAATATAAATATTCCATAAAAAACGTCACGGGATTGAACATCTATCCGTTTGTGATGTTTACCGACCCATTCGACATAATCACGCACCTGATGGTTGGTTCGGAGGGTACGTTGGGGTTCGGTAGCCTTTTCAGGATGTCAACGGGGCATCTTTATAAATATTCGGCGAGCGCAATGCTTTATTTCAGCAGTATGCGTGAGGCCTGCAAGGCAGTTGTCGCCTTGAAGAAAGGGCCTGTGTATAGTGCCGAGATGCTCGACAAGAAGTCGTTGTCGTCGGTGAACGACACTACTGGCGAGGGGCTGACGGCAATATTGACCGAAACCAAGGCCGACAGCATGGAGGAACTGGAAAGCAACATTGCCGCCGTGCAGGAAATCTTGAAGCAATTCGAGCTATTCGTTCCGGCGCAGTTTACCGCCGACCCTGCCGTGTATTCCCGGTATTGGGCCATACGTTCGGGTATTTTCCCGTCGGTGGGCGGCACACGTCCGTTGGGTACGACGGTGCTGATAGAAGATGTGGCATTCCATATCGAAGATTTGCCCGATGCCACTGCCGACCTTGCCGAGCTGATTGACCGTCACGGATATGACGATGCTTGCATATATGGCCATGCTTTTGAGGGGAATTATCACTTTGTGCTGTCGCAATCGTTTGAAAGCGAGGCCGAGGTCAACCGTTACCGCGACATGATGACCGATTTGTGCCACTTAGTGGTCGATAAGTATGACGGTTCGCTCAAGGCCGAGCATGGCACAGGCCGCAACATGGCTCCATTTGTCAAGATGGAATGGGGCGAGAAGGCATACGCCATAATGCGGGAAGTGAAACACCTGTTCGACCCCAAGAACCTGATTAACCCTGGGGTGATATTTAACGATGACCCAGAGTGCTTCATAAAGGGAATGAAGCACATGCCGCTCACCAACAGCCACGTGGACAAGTGCATAGAATGCGGTTTCTGCGAGGTGAATTGCGTGACATGCGGACTCGGTTTGTCGTCGCGCCAGCGCATAGTAGTGCAGCGTGAAATTTCGCAACTTAAATCCACTGGCGAAGACCCGGCTCGGCTTGCTCGCCTGGTGGAACAATTCAAATATTACGGAAACACCATGTGCGCAGGCGACGGCTTGTGCAGTACATCATGCCCGATGAAAATCAACACGGGCGATATGATACACGACTTGCGTGCAGAGCAGTTGCCGCAAGGCAGCATGGGGTACAAGATGGGCGACTTTGCCGCTCGCAATCTTGGTGCGGTGTCGGGTGTGTTGCGCCCGTTGCTCACGGCTGCAGGTGTAGCACAGTCGATTGTCGGCGACAATGCGGTGTCGGCTATCGGCAAGGGGCTGCATGGCTTGGGATTGCCGTTGTGGACTCCGTCGTTACCAACGGCTCACTATTGGCGAGGTGGTTCGATGTCATCGGGAAGCGTGGCAAAGAAGGTGGTATATTTCCCGAGCTGCATCAACCGCACTATGGGTCGTTCCAAGCATGACGGTACTAAGCGCGACCTTGTTGACGAAGTTGTGGCGTTGTTTGCAAAAGCCGGCTGGGAAGTGTTGTTCCCACAAAAAATTGCCGACCTGTGCTGCGGCATGATATGGGAAAGCAAGGGTATGCCCGACATTGCCGAGCGCAAAGTGTGCGAACTCGAAGACGCATTGTGGGAAGTTTCGCAGCATGGGCAATATCCGGTGATTTGCGACCAAAGTCCGTGTATGCACCGCATGAAAGAGAATTTCAAGAGGATACAACCATACGAGTTGCTTGAATTTGTCCACGACTTTATCGCCCCGAATCTCGAATTCAGGCCTATCGACGAACCTGTGGCATTGCACATAACTTGCTCATCGCGCAAGATGGGGCTTGTGGAGAAAATCACGGCTCTTGCCAAGATGTGTTCACGCCATGTGCTTGTGCCGGAGGGTATCGGTTGTTGCGGATTTGCCGGCGACAAGGGTTTTACGCACCCCGAGGTCAACGCTTATGCATTGCGTAAGCTGCGCCCTCAGATTGAAGCTGCTGACATAAAGCGTGGCTTCTCAAACAGTCGCACGTGCGAAGTGGGATTATCGACTAATTCGGGCATCCCATACGTGTCGCTTGTGTACTTAGTGAATGAATGTACCATAACAAAATAAAACACACACGAATAAGTATGCCAGAAGTTAAAACTACAAGTGGGCGGCTTTTGTCGCTCGACATTTTGCGAGGAATTACTATTGCAGGGATGATATTGGTGAATAATCCCGGGTCATGGACCTCGATATACGCACCGTTGAAGCATGCCGAATGGAATGGGCTTACACCTACCGACTTGGTGTTTCCGTTCTTTATGTTCATCATGGGAATTTCGATGTATTTCTCGCTACGCAAGTTCCAGTTTCGCCCATCGGGGCATCTGATGTGGAAAATAGTGCGCCGCACTATACTCATCTATTTGATAGGCGTGGCAATAGCATGGTTCAGTAACTTCTGTTACGGACTTGCAGGCAGCGAAGGCCCGTTGTGGGATAGGATATGCCAGTCGGCCAACAGCTTCGCACATTTGCGGCTTGTCGGGGTAATGCCACGGTTGGCGTTGACCTATTTCTTTGGGTCGATAGTGGCTATTACGCTGAAGCATAAATTCATACCATGGCTCATAGCTGCAATACTCGTCGTGTATGCCGTGATTTTGCTTGTAGGCCACGGATATGACTTTACCACCGACAACGTAATCTACTTGGTAGATACTGCCATATTGGGTCACGCCCACATGTATAGCGGCGTTTCGGTCGGAGGCGTGAATATGCCTTTCGACCCCGAGGGGCTGCTAAGTACGCTGCCATGTATCGCCCATGTGCTTATCGGCATGATGTGTGGTGAAATGATAATGAAAACCAAGGATAACAATCAACGCACCAACGACTTGTTCCGCATCGGTATAATCCTGACTTTTGCCGGATTGCTACTCAATTACGGTTTGCCAATCAACAAGAGCATTTGGTCGCCGACATACGTAATCACCACCTGCGGGCTTGGGGCAAGTTTGCTTGGACTGTTGATATGGATAATCGACATCAAAGGGCGTAAGTCGTGGTGCCGTTTCTTTGAGTCGTTTGGTATCAATCCGCTATTCTTGTATGTGCTTGGGGGTGTGCTGGGCATACTTTTCGGTGCAATAAGCATAGGCGGAGTGTCGATAAAGGGATGGATAAACACACATTTCTTGCTGGCAATGGTTGGCGATGCCTATTTGGCATCGTGCCTCTATGCCATAGTGTTCGTGATAATTAACTGGTGTATTGGTTACATCTTGTATAAGAAAAAAATATATATAAAGATATGATATTGATAGCAGATAGTGGGTCAACCAAGATTGAATGGTGTGTCCTCGACGAGGGTAAAGTGGTGGCACAGGTGTTTACCGTAGGGATGAATGCCATGTTGCTCACCGAGGATGAAATGGCCGAAACCATGGCACGTGAACTTATGCCGCATATAGCCGGAATGGCAATCGACGAAGTGTATTATTACGGAGCTGGATGCCTGTTCGACAATATTTGCAACAATGTGAGGAATGCTATAAGTCGCAATCTGCCATCGGCCAAGAAGATAATGGTTGATACCGACTTGCTGGCCGCCGCCCGTGCAGTGTGTGGCAACGAGCCTGGCATAGCTTGCATTCTTGGAACTGGGTCAAACTCGTGTTACTACGACGGTGAAAAGATTGTCGATAATGTGTCGCCGCTCGGCTACATCCTTGGCGACGAGGGCAGCGGTGCCGTATTGGGCAAGTTGCTCGTGGGCGACGTGCTGAAGAAGCAGATACCACAGCATCTCATCGACAAGTTCATGGCGCAATATTCGCTCACGCCGCAAGTAATCATCGAAAATGTTTACCGCAAACCCAATGCCAACCGTTTCTTGGCATCGTTGTCGCCGTTCCTTGCCGAGAATATCGAGGAACCGTCGGTGCACCGCTTGGTGTTGAATGCGTTCAAGTCGTTCTTTGTGCGCAATGTCGAGAATTACAAGGATTACAGAGAATTGCCTGTGAATTTCGTGGGGTCGATTGCTGTAAATTACCGCGAGGTACTCGAAGAGGCCGCAAAGGCATTGTATATCAACATCGGGAAAATCATTAAAAGCCCGATGGAAGGATTGGTCAAATATCATTCTAATTTTATGTAAATCATGGCTTTTGTGAAGATTAGCGAACAACCGTCGTTATATAACGACCTTGAAAAGAAGTCGGTGCATGATATTCTCACTGAAATCAATACCGAAGACCACAAGGTGGCCGATGCCGTGCAGCGGGCTATACCGCAAATCGAGAAATTGGTGACCGGCATAGTGCCTCGCATGAAAAGGGGAGGCCGCATATTCTATATGGGTGCAGGCACGTCGGGGCGGCTTGGCGTACTCGACGCATCGGAGATACCTCCGACATTCGGTATGGAACCTACGTGGGTGATTGGCATCATTGCAGGTGGCGATGTGGCCCTGCGTAACCCGGTGGAAAATGCCGAAGATGATACCGAGCAAGGCTGGAAAGACTTGCAGCAATACAACATTAACGAGAAGGACACGGTGGTGGGTATCGCCGCATCGGGAACGACACCCTACGTGATTGCCGCCTTGAGGAAGGCTCGTGAGGCGGGCTGCCTGACGGCTTCAATCACGAGCAATCCCGACGCACCTATTTCGGAAGCTGCCGAAATACCCATTGAGATGATTGTGGGGCCGGAATATGTCACCGGTAGCTCGCGAATGAAGTCGGGTACGGGGCAGAAGATGATATGCAACATGATTACCACGACCGTTATGATACAAATGGGGCGTGTGAAAGGCAACAAGATGGTGAACATGCAACTCACAAATGCCAAGCTCGTTGACCGTGGCACTCGTATGCTCGTTGACGAACTCGGATTGCAATACGACGAGGCTCGCCGCTTGCTGTTGCTCCATGGCTCGGTGAAAGCGGCAATCGACGCATACCACCAGCATTGATGTAAATGACGACATAAACATATTGCAAAACACGGGCAGGGTAGCGGTTTATGTGCCATCCTGCCCGTGCTGTGTTGCGGCGGCGGGGTTGAAAATAGTTGCTTGCGGTGGTGCATTGTTTGCTATTTTATTGTAACTTTACGGCGTAAATGAAACATAATACCTAATAAACTTATGAAACACTTATTTTTAACGTCGCTTGCCGTAGCTCTTGGCTTGGCGGGCTATGCTGGTGACAAACCTGCTGAAACTATTACTAACGACGACGTGATATTGCATGCATGGTGTTGGTCGTTCAATACTATCAAGGATAACATGAAACAGATTGCCGATGCGGGCTTCCGCTATGTGCAGACTTCGCCTGCGCAACATTGCATCACCGAGGCTCGTGGCGACAAGGGCGGCGGCAACCAGTTGTATGGCCACGGACGTTGGTATTACCAATACCAACCTACCGACTGGAAAATAGGCAATTACCAGATGGGTACGCGTGAAGATTTCATGGAAATGTGCAACGAAGCCGAGAAATATGGCGTGAAAGTGATTGTGGACGTGTTGCCAAACCATACCGCCATGGACGACACACGCGTGAGCGACGACCTCGACGCAGCTGTCGGAGGCCATGAAAATCTTTACCACGCTTCGGGATTCGACGAAATCAAGGACTATAACGACCGCCGCCAGTGTACAACCGGGCAAATGGGTGGCCTACCCGACGTGAACACCGAGAACCCCGATTTCCAATATTATTACATGATGTATGTCAACGACCTGCTCAGCTGTGGAGCGCGCGGTTTCCGGTACGACACGGCCAAGCACATAGGCTTGCCGAGCGACCCGCTCGACGAGAAGTCGAAGCAAAACGACTTCTGGGAGGTCGCTACTGGCCGCAAATCGGTCAAAGGGCTTAGCATGGCGTTGCCGATGGACAGCCTGTTCATATATGGCGAGGTGCTCCAAGACAAGAATGTGAAGGAGGAGGAATATGGGCAATATATCAACCTCACTGCAAGTTCCTACGGACATGTGCTGCGCAACGTGCTTAATGCAGGCGACTGGAGCGCCGACAACGTGATGCAGTGGGCGCACCCCGTTGACCCGTATAAATTGGTGACATGGGTAGAATCACACGACACGTATTGCAACGCCCATGAGTCGGCCAGCCTTACCAACGACCAAATACGCATGGGGTGGGTGTTCCTTGCAGCAAGGCAATATGGAACGCCGCTGTTCTATTCACGGCCCAATAACAGCACGCCCGACAACGTGTGGGGCGACAACGTGGTGGGCGCACGAGGTAATGACGCATTTTTCCATCCCGAAGTCGTGGCTGCCAATAAATTCCGTCGCCAGATGCACGGCCAGCCCGAAACGCTCTATTTCAGTGCCGACAGCAAGGTGGCACAAGTGTGCCGTGGCAAGAAAGGTGCAGCCATCGTGAATGTTACAGGCGAAAATGTGGAATTTGCCATGGAAACGTCGTTGCCTAACGGCAAATACAAGGATGTAGTGTATGGCACCCAATTTGTGGTTAAGAAGGGCATGATTACTGGCACGGTAAAGCCCTATACCTCTTATATATTGGTGAAAAAATGAGCGGTTGCCCCCTCTATTCATATTACTGAGCTGTGTGAAAACAGTCTATAGTAATGTCGAGGCTGTGCCAAAATAGAATCAGCAACTACGTTTTAGTGGCGCGCGAGCCGTGCGTATTCTAAAACGAGAGTGGAAGTATCACCATTTTGGCACAGCTCTTTTGGCAAGTGTTATGATTATTATTTGTGTGGTTAACTTATTTTAACGTATGCAATATTATACACCTGCTTTAAAAGAAAGAGCTGTGTTTGGAGGGAAGCAAAAGCATGGATTCAAGATAGATGTGCAATCTACTTGGAAAGCAAAAGGGTTAATGATTTAGGATAATTATTTTTTTTTGCCTACATTTGTAGCCATAAATATTTGGATTAGATGCTATATGACAGAAACCACAGAAAAACCAGACGTAATATTTGAAACAAGCTGGGAAGTGTGTAATAAAGTAGGTGGAATATATGCCGTTCTTTCTACAAAAGCAAAGACTTTACAGAATGATTTCAAAGATAAAGTGATATTCATAGGTCCCGACATTTGGAGCAAGGAGAATCCGTGTCCTTTCTTCAAGGAGTCGAAAACCGTTCTGCAAGAATGGCGCAAGCAAGCTGTATTCCCGTTGGGCATGGAAGTGCGTGTCGGCAGGTGGGATATACCGGGCCGCCCCATTGTCATACTGGTGGATTACAAGGCATTGTTCACCTACAAGGATGAACTTTACACACAGATGTGGAATAAGTTTTGCGTTGATTCGCTACATGCCTACGGCGACTATGACGAAAGTTGCATGTTTGCCTACGGTGCGGCATTGGTGATTGAAAGTATATACCTCGATTATTATAATGATGGCAAGAGCCGCGTGGTGGCTCATTTCAACGAGTGGACCACGGGCATGGGATTGCTTTATCTTAAGTCACACATGCCGTCGATAGCCACGGTGTTCACGACCCATGCCACGAGCATCGGGCGTAGCATTTGCGGCAACAACAAGCCGCTGTATGACTACCTCGGTGGATACAATGGCGACCAGATGGCTGGCGAGTTGAACATGCAGTCGAAGCATTCGCTTGAAAAGGCCGCGGCATGGAATGCCGACAGTTTCACCACCGTGAGCGAGGTTACGGCTAAGGAATGCGCCCAACTGCTTGGCCGTCGGCCATTAGTTACGCCGAATGGCTTTGAGCAAACATTTGTTCCGGCCAAGAAAGACTATCAGTCGAAGCGAGATGCTGCACGTCAAAAGATGCTACAAGTGGCGCGCGCATTGACTGGGGTCGATTTTGCCGACGACAGCACATTCATCGTGGCCACGGCTGGACGCAACGAATTCCGTAACAAAGGATATGACGTATTTATCGATGCAATGAACACGATTCGCAACACCTACCATAATGATGGCAAGAAGGTGCTGGCATTCATGTTTGTACCGGCATGGGTCGATGAGCCGCGCCGCGACTTAGCTGCCGCAATGGGCGAAGGAAAGTGTACAAGGCTCGAAAACTCAATGATTACGCACACTTTGCATAACTATTCGCAAGACGCAATATATGGCAAAATCAATTATCTCGGAATGCATTATTCGGTTGATAATCATTTCACGATAATATATGTGCCTTGTTATCTTAACGGCGACGACGGCATTTTCAACATGCCATATTACGATTTGTTGCCCGGACTCGACTGCACCGTATTTGCCTCGTATTACGAGCCGTGGGGCTACACTCCGCTTGAAAGTATCGCATTCGGCGTGCCGACTGTTACGACCGACCTTGCCGGTTTCGGACAATGGGTCCTCGACAGTTTCGAGAACGGTTTCGCGGCATGTGGCGTGAAGGTGCTGCACCGCAATGACTCGAACTACAACGATGTGGTGTCGCAAATCGCTTCAAATGTACTTGCTCTCATAGGCGAGAAAGGCAAGGCTGCCGATAACATAAGGAATGCCGCTGCGGCTACATCGAAGCAAGCGCAATGGAAGCAATTCATCGCATATTACTACGAAGCATATAGCGAAGCCCTGCAAAATCGCGAAAGCCAGGGATTGAATATATAATTAAAGAGTTAACAACCCAAAATATCATAAACAGAAGATGAAATTACAAGTTAGCAACACCAATTCCCCGACATGGAGGGACTTGACTGTGAAATCGGAACTTCCGGCAGAGTTGAAAATGTTGGAAGAATTGGCGAGAAATCTTTGGTGGGTTTGGAACAGTGAGGGAAAGGCATTGTTCCACGATTTGGACCGTGACTTGTGGAGAGAAACGGGCCAAAACCCTATTATGCTTTTGCAGAAATTGGGATATGACAAGTATGAGGCCATCTTGAAGGACGAAGCAATGATGGCACGCATAAAGAAGGTGTATTCCGATTTCAAGGATTACATGAAGCAGCCTATGCGCACCGATGTGCCATCGATTGCTTATTTCAGCATGGAATTTGGCTTGTGCGGCGCATTGAAAATATATTCCGGCGGCCTTGGAATATTGGCCGGCGACTATATCAAGGAAGCATCTGATTCACGCATCGACATGGTGGCTGTGAGCTTCCTGTATCGTTTTGGCTATTTCACCCAGACGCTCTCGATGGACGGGCAGCAAATTGCCAACTACGAGCCGCAAAACTTTAACCAATTGCCTATCGAGCCTGTATATGACGAAAATGGCAACCACATGTTGCTCGAAGTGCCATATCCTGGCCGTATCATATATTCACGCATTTGGAAGGTCAATGTGGGCCGTATGAACCTCTATTTGATGGATACCGACATCGACCTCAATTCTGAGTTTGACCGCCCGATTACCCACATGCTTTATGGCGGCGACTGGGAAAACCGCATCAAGCAAGAATACTTGCTCGGTATAGGTGGCGTGTTGATGCTCAAGAAATTGGGCTTGAAGCCGCAACTCTACCATTGCAACGAAGGCCATGCCGCACTGCTCAACTTGCAGCGTTTGGTTGACTATGTTCAAGAAGAAGGCTTGACATTCAACCAGGCTCTCGAAGTGGTGCGTGCATCGTCGCTCTATACAGTACACACCCCTGTGCCTGCAGGGCATGACTACTTTGATGAATCGCTCTTCGGCAAGTACATGGGCGAGTTCCCCGAGAAATTGGGCATTTCGTGGAGCGACTTGATGAACATGGGGCGTGAGAACCCCGATACGAACGAACGTTTCAGCATGAGCGTGTTTGCCCTCAATACTTGCCAAGAGGCAAACGGTGTGAGCTGGCTGCATGGCGAAGTGTCGAAGAAGATGTTCCAAGGTGTGTGGAAAGGCTACACATGGGAAGAGTCGCACGTGTCGTATGTCACTAACGGTGTGCACATGCAGACGTGGGCTGCTACCGAGTGGAAGGAATTTTATGCCAAGCTGTTCGGCGAAAACTATCTTGAATCGCAAAGCGACGAGAAAACATGGGCTCCCATTCTCAAGGCAAAGGACGAAGATGTGTGGGCATTGCGCATGACATTGAAAAACAAGCTCATCGAATTTGTAAAGAAAGATTTTGCCGCAGTGTGGCTCAAAAACCAAGGCGACCCGACGCGCATTCTCTCGATTATAGAGAAAATCAACCCCAATGCGTTGTTAATAGGTTTCGCACGTCGTTTCGCTACCTACAAGCGTGCACACTTGCTTTTCACCGACCTCGACCGCTTGTCGCGCATCGTCAACAACGAGAAATTCCCTGTTCAATTCATTTTTGCAGGCAAGGCACACCCGGCCGACGGGGCAGGGCAGGGCTTGATAAAGAGAATCATGGAAATCTCGCGTATGCCGCAATTCCTTGGCAAGATTATCTTCCTTGAGAATTACGACATGATTCTTGCCAAACGCCTTGTCAGCGGCGTGGATATATGGTTGAACACACCGACTCGTCCGCTCGAAGCATCGGGTACATCGGGCGAGAAGGCCGAAATGAACGGTGTCCTCAACTTCTCGGTTAAAGATGGCTGGTGGTATGAAGGTTATCGTGAAGGTGCTGGCTGGGCATTGACCGACAAGCGCACTTACACCGACCAAAGCCAGCAAGACAAGCTCGACGCTGCCACCATTTATGCAATGCTCGAAAATGAAATTATCCCGCTCTACTTCGCCAAGAACAGCAAGGGTTATTCGCCCGAGTGGGTTCAATATATAAAGAACTCCATCGCTCACATTGCGCCTCACTACACCATGACGCGCATGATTAACGACTATATTGAACGCTTCTACAACAAGGAAGGCAAACGTTCGGCCGAACTCATTGCCAACAACTATGCCAAGGCTAAGGAAATCGTGGCTTGGAAAGAAAATGTGGCATCGAAGTGGAACGACATACATGCCGTAGATATTCAGGTATCCGACACTTTGAAAACTACTTCGGTCAATGGCGACGAGTACGAGGCTACTGTGGTGCTTTACACAGCAGGGCTTAAAAATGACTTGGGCGTTGAGCTGGTTGTTTATAGCGACGACGACCGTGAGTCTAAGTTGGTTGAAATAGTTCCGCTTGCCGTTACTAACGTCGATGGCGACAATCTCACATTCTATGTGAAGGAAAAAATCAGGTATGCCGGCACATTCCGTTATGCGTTCCGTGTATATCCCAACAATAAGGAACTTCCGCACCGTCAAGATTTTGCCTACGTTAAGTGGCTTTAATCGTCCAGCGGTCGGTAAACGACTTATAATAAAAAGCGTGTGTGTCCTATTCCGTTTTGGAATGGGACACATTTTTTCATGGCACTTTCATTTAACCTAAATCTAATGACCGATTAGGGTTTAACACTAAAAAACTGTTTTGATTTTTTACTGAAATAATTTTGCGGAAAGCTCTTTGTTCATGTTTTGAATGTGAGGAACCGTGTTTATGGTGTGAAATAAACGTGTATTTTGTTTGGAGCAATGGTGTAAAATAATTAAATTTGCACCGTTTCATTATTGGAATAGTAGGCAACTTGCAGAAGTTTGACGGCGAATGCGCAAATTCTCATATTGATTAACTTCTAATATTTGTTTTCGTCGTTTTTTATGCCCATTTTTGTAGAATTAAAATGAGTGAAAAATCTAAAAACGGTAAACTACTAATTTAACATATACATTAAAACTATGCGTAAATCGATTTATTTGTTATCGGCTGCCATGCTGGGCTTGATGGCTTCGTGCGTGGATAAAGAGCCGGGAGGCGGTGGAGATGTGCCAGAAATCAACGAAATTCCGGGATTCTCTACTGTGAAAGATGTGGCTGTGAATATTGATTATGGTTACGATGGTTACACCACAAGTTTCGGGATTTATATTGAAAATCCTTATAACGAGAATGGAACAATGAAGGAAGGCGTTGAGCCATATTTCAGCGCGTTCACCGATGAAAACAGCAGCTACAATGCAAGTGTTTCGTTGCCAGCATACGCCGAAACCGTATATTTGTGTTCGAGCAGCGTCGGCATCCCGCGTTGCTTGGAACTCAACGTGGTGGATGGGGCAATAAACTACAAATTTGAAGTACCCGAGTTGCCCGGAACGACGCCTGCCGTGCGTGCCGAGAGCGACGACCCATGTTACATTGTCACTACCCCCGAGGTCGTAAACAACCGCTACAAGTTGTATGGCCTGTACGACAAAATCTCGCAGATGACTTTTGTGGATGGTTACAGGATTTATTACTGGGCTAGCAACAGCGATGTTGACGACTTGTATAGCCTCGACATGAGCCGTGAAACCAGCGGGCTGCTGTGGCGGACACAAAACATGCTCACCGACCGCCGTGGAAACAAGCAAGATAACAGCCAATATACGTCGGACTCGGAAGATACCAATATCACTATACCCACGACGTATGGCGGCGAAGAGCTTGAGAGCTGCCACCTCGACTTGGTGTTTATCAGCGCTACGGGCGAATATGAGAATGCCATGGGTTACTACTATTACAAGACTGGTACTACTCCCGACATCAGCTCGTTGCCCAAGTATGTGGTATTCCCGTTGACCACCGATGGTAATCCCAACCACCCGGTAAAGGCTCGTTTACAATTCTATGGAGAGAACTACGACCAAGCCGGAACCGATGATTTTCCTGGCGGTTATACCGTCGGTTGGGTGTTGTTCCCGAATGTTGACCGCACAGTGGGCGGTTGGTCGCACAGCTATAAAAGCTGGAACCTTAGGGTAATCAACGAGGGCATAGCCGAAGTGTATGGCGACGGAATGGCAATCTACTCTAACAGCGAATACAACCGCAACCAGAAGAAGGGTTGCATCACGCTCAACGACACCGAAACAGGCCGCGTGGTTATAGGCTTTGAAGACCAGACCAACAATGTGAACGGTAGCGACAACTCGTTTGACGACATATTGTTCTACGTCGAGTCTAACCCCGACGTGATTTACAATGAAGACCGTCCAGACATCCCCGAGCCCGAAGAACCTACTTACGACACATATACCACTTATGCGACATTGGCATTTGAAGATATATGGCCTACTGGTGGCGATTATGACCTTAACGACGTGATTGTAGAGCAAACCCGCACAGTCACCCACAACAGCAACGGCTTTATCACCGAAATCAAGGATTCGTTTGTTGTGACGAACCTTAATGGCAGTGCCGATTATGTTGACGCATTTGGCTTCAAAGTCGCTTCAAATGCAGTTGGTAATGCATCGGGAGCCTTGGCTGTTGAAGAGTCCAACCAGTTCATAATGTTTGATAACGCACAGAATGCAATAGGCCAGGCATACGAGCTTGTCCGCACGTTTGAAGATGGTGAACTTGCCAACGAAGGTTTCGACGACGAGTTCAATCCATTCATCGTGGTGAATTATGTTGCTGGAGCAAAGAACCGCACCGAAGTGCATTTGCCTAAATATGCAGCCACAAGCTGGGCAAACAGTGAACAGCAAGGCACTGCCGATGATGCATACTATGTGAATAAGAATGGCAAGTACCCATTTGCTATCAGCCTTGAAGGCGTAAGGGGCTGGGAGCCTGTGACCGAAGAGGTTACCATAGGTAGCGCTGGCGAATATCCGCAATACAACAATTGGGTAGAAGCTGGTTGCCCGACAAGCGGACAATATGCCGACTGGTATTTGAATAAGGAATGATGAACTTGTGATTAAATAAGGTTAAATGTTGGTAAAGGGGCGATAAAATCGCCCCTTTGCTTATGAATTATTCAGACATAGCTTGGTTAATACTTGACTTTTAACGATAAAAGTTATATTTTTGACAAGATTTGAGGAGAAAAATAGGATTTAAATTACCTACTAATTACTATATCGTCATGTATAAATTTTTAATTCCGACAGCAATTGTTTCCTTGTGCATGATGGCATCGTGCGTGGAAAAAGACCCGGGTAATGGCGATGAACCCAATCCTGGAGGGGAAACAGAGAACTATTTTGATTTTGCTACCGAACAAACGGTCAATTTGAGCCTTGATTACGGCTTCAGCGGCTATTCTGTGAACTTTGAAGTGTACACCGAAAATCCGTATAATGAGGATGGTACACTCAACGAAGAGCTTAAACCCATTTATGGAGCGTTTACCGACAACCAAAGCCAATTCAGCGGGTCGGTAAAATGCCCGATTTATGTTGAAACACTTTATGTATGTTCCGACTATGTGGGAGTACCCAAGTGCTTGGCACTCGATATTGAAAACAACGTGGCATCATACGAGTATGAAATGCCCATTATGCCAGGCATGACGGCAGCTACCAGGGCTTCGGCCGACAGCGAGTGCATCTCGATTGACGGCTACCGCACTGTGGTTTCGGAATCTCATGGATTGTATGGCCTTTATGACTCGTTCTCGCGCTACGACGCAGCTACGGGTGTCACATGGTGGGCATACAACAGCAACGTAAACGACCTGTACCAAACAATTGATAATGCCGAAACGCAAGGTCTTGTCGAGAGGATAAACGAGGCGTTGCCAAAGCAGGACAACTCGCAGTATATCAGCAGTGCCGAGGTGACCAACTTGCGCATAGTAGAAACTGACGTTGATGGCCAGGAGGTGACAAGCGCGCATATCGACATTGTGTATCTTGATGCTACGGGCGACTACGAAAACGCGATGGGCTATTATTATTACAAGACAGGTACAAATCCGTCTGCCGCCGAAATTAAAGCCATGCCGAAATTTGTCATTTATCCTATGACACATAACGGCACACCCGATACGCCTGTAAAAGCGAGGTTGCAATTTTTCGGCGAAGATTATAGCGAAAATGGAATTGACGATTTCCCGGCAGGCTACACCATTGGCTGGATTTTGTTCCCGAATCTTTATAACGGTTCTTTGCGGCCCGATGAAGACTGGAATGGACAGAATGATTTTGAAGTATCGTCGATAAACGGTTGCATAGAAAGAGTATATGGCAATAATGAGGCTATTTATTCCAACAATGAATGCAACAATTACAGCAATAACGGTTGCATAACGCTCACCGACCCCGAAACTGGCAGAGTCGTGATAGGCTTTGAAGACCAGGCATTTCAGGAAGGTGGCGGCGACAAGTCTTATAATGATATTCTCTTCTATGTCGAAGCCGACCCGGCCACGGCTATTTACGACCCCGACCGTCCAGTAATTCCCGACCCTGACCCCGACCCGGAAGAGGAAACTTACACAACTGTGGCAACCATAGGCTTTGAAGATATTTGGCCCAATGGCGGCGACTACGACCTTAATGACGTGCTTGTGGAACAAACCCGCACCGTGACTTACAAGGGCGATTACATCACCAAGATAGAGGATGCTTTCAAGGTGACCAACTTGGCTGGCAGTGCCGAATATACCGACGCATTCGGTTTCACAGTCGATTACAGTGCTGTGGGTAGTGTATCTGGTTATGCCGTGCAAGAAGAAACCAACCAGTTTATAATGTTTGAAGATGGGCAATCGGCAATTGGGCAGACATTCACGTTGGTACGTACATTTGGCGACGGCCAGTTGAGCAACGTCGATTTCGACGACCACTTCAATCCGTTCATCGTGTCGCAATATGTGCGCGGTGAGAAAAACCGTGTGGAAATACACTTGCCATCCTACGCCATGACAAGTTGGGCAAATGCGACGCTTGCCGAGGGTGGCCATACAGCTTATTACATCTCGGAAGACGGCAATTATCCGTTTGCCATTAAACTTGAAGGTGTCACTGATTGGGTTCCTGTTACCGAAAGTGTAAGAATTGGCAGTGCCGGCGAGTATCCGCGGTTTAACAACTGGGTTGCCGACCCGACAAGCAACACCGACTGGTATCTTTTTAAAGAATAAACATATAAGAGGTTGTGTGCAATATTGCACACAGCAGATATTATAAAAAGGGGCGTATGCGCTGACGGCGTATGCGCCCTTTTCGTTTTATATTGTTGTTACTGTAATGTTACGCAACGCACAATTTTGTAATTGAATTGTCACTACCATGAAATATATTTGTTACACCAATAGGAGAACTTTGCACCGTGAAAAATTTAAAATATTTAGCAAAGTAATTAGGCAAAAGAATGGATAAAATTAAAGATTGTTTTAGGATTGTCTTATTGGTATTTGCAGGATTTATTACATTGGAAGCCGATGCTGCCGCCATCATGGGCAAGGTGGTGGACGAGGCTGGCGAGCCGCTCATCGGTGCCACTGTGTTGCTGCCGTCAAGCGGCGTGACTGTGGCGACCGATGTAGATGGCAAATATGAAATTCCCGGATTGCGCAATGGCACCTACGTGGTGGAAGTGTCGTATGTGTTTTTCCAAACGCAGTCAAAGGAAGTGGCTGTTGATGGAATCGCCACAGCCGACTTTGTGATGCAAGCCGAAAGCCAGGCACTCGGCGAGGTGGTAGTCACGGCACAGGCGCGGCGCGACTCCGAAGGTACAATCGTGAATTTGCAGAAAAACAGTTTCGTGGTGCAAACCGGCGTGTCGGCACAGCAAATCAAGCGGACGCAGGACAGCGACGCCTCGGAAGTCATCAAGCGCGTGCCTGGCATAAGCCTCATCGACGACCGTTTCGTGATGGTGCGTGGCTTGTCGCAGCGATACAACAATGTGTGGCTCAACAACAGTGCTGTTCCGAGCAGCGAGGCCGACTCGCGAGCCTATTCGTTCGACATGATACCGTCGTCGCAGCTCGACAATATGATTATAATCAAGTCGCCGTCGCCCGAGTATCCGGCCGACTTCAGTGGTGGGTTTGTGTTGATTAACACCAAAGATATTCCAGCCGAAAATATGTTCAAGGTGTCGCTTGGCGGCTCAATCAATGAAAATACCCATTTCAGCGACTTCAAATATGCGCTTGGCAGCGGAACCGATTTCCTCGGTTTCGACAGCGGTTTCCGTAGCCTGAATGGCGGCATCAACGGAGTTCTCAACAGCATCGCGGGTAATGGCGTGGACTTGCAGAACAACGGGTTCAACAACGACTGGCGTGTGCGCAACAAGAAGCCGGTTGCCGATGTGTCGTTCAATGCCGAGCTTAACCGCCGTTGGATTGGCGAGGAAGGGCAGACATTCGCACTGCTTGGTGCGCTGAACTATACCAATAGTTACCGCACAATACTCGACATGACCAATGCCCTTTTCGGTGCGTATGACACCACAAACGACCGTCCGGTGTATCTGCGTAACAGCACCGACAACCAGTATAACCATTACGCCAAAGTGGGGGCAATGCTCAATCTCACCTATTTGAGTCCTGATGGCAACAAACGCCATGAATTTAAGAATATTTTCAACCAGATAGGGCGTGACCGTTATACTTCGCGCGTAGGCATCGATGCGCAGAGCAACAATGAGCAAAGCGCCGAGTATTATTATATGAGTCGCACGACCTACAACGGGCAGTTCACAGGGCGTTACCAGCTCACCGATGACCGCCGGCTTGACTGGAGCGCAGGATATGCTTATGCCAACAATTGCATGCCCGACCGCCGTCGTTACCTAATCAACGATGCGCTCGAAGCAGGAAGGCTCGGCTTGACAAGTGCAAATGACATAGAACGCGAGTTTACTCGCCTTGACGAGCACACGGCATCGGTCAATGTAAACTATCGTGACACATACACTATAGGGCATATATCTCCTGAACTGCGTGTGGGAGCATATAGCGACTATCGTACACGTACCTACCGCGCGAGGGATTTCATATACACCTACAATGCGTCGAACAACACATTGCCCGAGGATTTCCGTTACATGGATATTCCCAACGAGCTGCTTGTCGATGGGAACTATGGTGCCGACAAACTTTACCTGCTCGAACAGGTGCGTTGGACAAACAACTATGACGGCAACAACTGGCTCATTGCCGGATACGTGGGAGTGAATGTCCCTGTGGGCAAGTTTAACGTATATGCAGGCGTGAGGTATGAATACAACAAGATGGAGCTTATCAGCAACACACGTGATTATGAGAAGAGCCCGCGCAGCCTGTTTTATGAAACGAGCGACTTCTTCCCATCGGTCAACACAACCTATAAATTCAACGACCGCCATCAGGCACGTCTGTCATACGGACGCAGCATCAACCGGCCTGAATTCCGGGAGGTGTCACCATCGGTCTATTACGACTTCGACTTGGCAAGCAACGTGCAGGGCAATACCGACTTGCAGGCTGCATATATCGACAATGTTGACATCAGCTATGAGTTTTATCCTGCCACAGGCGAGCTCGTTTCGGTGTCGCTCTTCTACAAGCACTTCAAAAATCCCATCGAGTGGACCTACACTGTTAATGGCGGCACAAGCCTCACTTATTCATACGAGAATGCCGAAGGTGCCAACACGTATGGTATCGAGCTGGAAATAAAGAAAAATCTTGATTTCATTGGGTTGGACGATTTCGGCGTAAACTTCAACGGCGCATTAATCCGCAGCCGCGTGAACTTTGCCGAGGGGTCGCACGAGAAAGACCGTGCCATGCAAGGCCAGTCGCCCTATCTTGTGAACGCCGGCATTTTCTACCAGCCGCGCGACTTGGGGCTTAACGTGGCACTTCTCTACAACCGCATCGGTCGCCGCATAGTGGGCGTGGGCCGCAGCCTCGGCAACGGCGACAATGTGGTGAACATACCCGACTCGTATGAAATGCCTCGCAACTCGCTCGACCTTAGTGCATCGAAGAAATTCGGCGACCACTTCGAGGTGAAACTTTCGTTGCGCAACATCTTGTCGGAGGATGTATCATACAAGCAATTTGAGGAAACCGAGCATGGTGAAGTCGAGGAAGTCACTCGCAAATTCAACCCTGGACGAAATTACTCGCTTAGCGTAAGTTACACATTTTAAATTGACATATTACCCAACAATTTCAAAATTTAATTAACATGAAGTTTAAAAGTTTTTATGTTTATGCTCTGATTGCATCGGTAGCAATGTCGGCAGCGTCTTGTAGCGACGACAACAACCCATCACCCACAGTTGACTACAATTGGGGTACCGACAATGGGGCAGTGAGCTGCGACCACATCTTGTTCAACGAGGATGGCAGCGAGAATCCCGAAGGAACATACATTGGCAATGGCGACAGGGACTTTGTTTTCACTGGAACACAAACACTGCCACAAGGCACGTATGTGCTTAAAGGCTGGGTTTATATAGCCGATGGCGCACAATTGACTCTTGAGCCGGGTACAGTAATCAAGGGCGACAAGACTACTATGGCATCGCTCATCGTGGAAAAAGGTGGCAAACTTATCGCACAAGGTACGGCAAGCGAGCCGATTGTGTTCACCTCTAACGAGCCTCGTGGCAGCCGCAAGCCTGGCGACTGGGGCGGCGTGATAATCTGCGGACAGGCTCGCAACAACCAGGACGATATGCAAATCGAGGGCGGCCCGCGTAGCCATCATGGCGGTTCAAACGATGCCGACAACTCGGGCGTGCTGAGCTATGTGCGCATTGAGTTTGCTGGTTATCCTTTCCAAGCCGACCAAGAAATCAACGGCCTTACGCTGGGTTCGGTTGGTAGCGGTACACAAATCGACCACGTGCAAGTATCGTTTAGCAACGACGACTCTTACGAATGGTTTGGTGGTACAGTAGATTGCAAGTATCTTGTTGCTTACAATGGCTGGGACGATGACTTCGACACCGACAACGGTTTCAGCGGCAATGTTCAATTTGGCCTTGTAGTACGTAACCCTCGCCTTGCCGACACGTCAAATTCCAACAGTTTTGAATCGGACAATTGCAGCGACGGTGCCGATGTTGAACCTTACACAACTTGCAAGTTCAGCAACATTACATTTATCGGTCCGCGCGGACGTGACAACTTTGAGAACACCACAAGCTACATCAACGGTGGCGATTACAATCCCAACAATGGTTCGGCTCTCGGCCGCTTCCAGTCGGCAATGCACATTCGCCGCGGCAGCCGCTTGAACTGCTACAACTCGGTAGCTGTAGGTTACCCCATCGGTATCATCATCGACGGCCAGCGTGGTAACTCTGTAACCATGGCAGAAGAAAATATTCTCAAGGTGCAGAATGTATGGTTTGCCGACATGGAAATTCTTGGCAGCGACTTCAATGGCGTTTATCAAGATGTACGCTGGGATGCTGTTAACAACGAGTTGATTGACGACACGCAATATTCTTATTCTCACGAATATTTCTTGGGACAGACAGGTAACCAAGTATCGACCGATGCATCGGCATGGATGCTTACCGACCCTGCTAACATCGGCGTGAGCGTAATGCCGCAAGCTGGCAGCCCGCTGTTGACAGCCGCTTCGTTTGACGGCATCACAGGTATGGACGAGGTAAGCTACATTGGCGCATTTGCCGCTGGTGACAACTGGCTCGAAGGTTGGACTAATTTTGACCCCAACAACACCGACTATTAATCCCGTACATTGAGAAAACTACGGATATATTCAGGGTCGCCGTTTGCAGATGCAAGCGGCGGCTTACTTTTTTTATCAAGGTTTTTTCATGCGGTTGATTAATATGGTAATGGCTGTCACAGCAATGAATATGCCAGTGACGATGCGGTAACCGGTGATGGTGCTGCCGATTGCAGTTTCGTAGGGCAATATGCTGTCGAGCAGGCTTGCACAATCCCACAGTGTGGAAAATAACGTAAGGAAAGTGAGGAAGATGAGAATGTTGTTCATCTTCTTGTCGCTTGTTTTCTCTTGCTGGTTGTTGTCTTGCTCTATGATGTGGTATATCTGGTTTTTCTCTTCGTTTATTTCAAGCCCATTGTCGATGGCTTTCTGTATTTCTAAAGGCAAGAAGTTGTAGGAAATTTTGTTGAAGCAGTAAAAATGCTCAAAATCGATAAATTGGTCAACCAATTGCGACGTGCGGCACGCGTTTTGCCTGAAAAGCAGGTTTGTGCGGTAAATGTATAGTTTGCGGAATATGGCGTGTGTGTATATCATTTCGAAGTAGTCGCTCTGCCAATTGTCGATTTGCCACTGCTTGACATTGTGCCCGACGATGGTGAACGAGTCGAGGAGCGACAAGGCTGTCCAGTTGTTGAATACCGACAGTTTGTTGCGTGACAGAATCGATGTGTAGTATTCGCGCGAAGTTCCGTCGGGCGATGCCGTGTCGCATGAGCCGATGGGGGCAAATGTTCCAATCTCAAACAGCAGTTGCTGTCCGGCATCATATTCGACAGGTGTCGTAGTGAGTGCAATCTGGAAAATCTTGAATTTATTGCCGTTCTCGATTAATTGTTGGTAGCTGTTGTTGGTGCAATCGTCGGTTGTTGCGGTGTCGTGGGATGAATATTCGGTATGCAGTGCATCGAGCATATCCATCACGGCAAACCATTCCCGTGATATTGCATCGTGGTCGTAGCGCGTGATGTTGCGCAGAATGGACATTGATGCTGTTACGTCGTCGGCATCCGCATCGGTTTGCTCGATGCGCATTGAGTAGAGCAGCAGTTTGCAAGGCATTTCGTAAAGAGTCACGTCGGTGACAGTTACAGTGTGCATTTTCCTGCCGAAAAGCGATAGTGTAACTGGAGTGCCGAGTGTTTTGCGGTATTTCGTCACGCTACGTTCGTTGTGCTTGGCAGCGGTCTGGTGGCAGAATGCTACAAACTCGGGGTAATAAAAGTTGCTGTATGCGCCATAGTCTTTGTCTGTACAGAAAATCCGTTTCCAGCCGCTGGCTTCCAATTCATGCTGTTGCAGGTTACGTGAAGTGGAAAAATATCCGCACAAGTATGCAATGTGTGTCTTTAAAATCATGTCGTCAAGGTTTATGTTGCTGCCGATGTGGTGTGGCAGTGGTTGTTCTAAACAAATGTATGTTAACAAAGTTGATTTTGCAAAAGAATAATTTTAAGGGATGTCCTATAAATTATGTCGAGGCGATTTTTGTTTTTTAGCGAGTGACAGTTTGCAAGGTGAAGAGGGAGTATAGCGAGCTATACGACCGATGAAACTTGGCAAAATGCCGCAGCTAAAAACAAAAAGCGACCAAAATACAAATATATAAAAAATATCCATATTTTAATTTCAGAATTTATAGGACATCCCTTAAATTTGTATAAATGAATTTGTACAGCAAAAATGGATTATACCTTTCTGCACGAGTATCAGGCCGACGACAAGCAGCGGTATTGCGATGTGTTAGACCAGTGCATCGACAAGTTGCCCTATACGTTGGCTGCACCTATAGGTAACGTTTGCCTTGAGGTGGGGCGTGGAAATTATGGCAAAGCCATGAACTATATGCTCGACTTTTTCGAGATAACCACGCAATATCTTTTCTGTGTGCTTTATGCCAAGTTGGCGGCGAAGTATGAGAAAGACGGGTCGGCACGGGCTGTCGAGCTGCACAAATTTATTAACAAGATTGACAACAAACGGCCTTTGGCTTTTGGCGATTGGGTTAACGACCTGTTTTGCCCTATGGTTGGGCTTGCTGTAAAGGAATTTCCCGACGATGCACTGTGCATGTCGTTGCAGGCCAATGTGGTGAACCGCAAGCGAAACATATTGCTTGGCGACAAGCGCAATCCCAGCGTGGTGAATATCCGCAATCGTTACAAGGGGCACACTACAACGTTGTCGGAGGCTCTGTATCACGATGTGGTGTTCACTCTCGAAGAGCGTATGCTCGTGCTGGCATCGGCATTGTTGCCGCTTGGCGACTGGCATTTTGTTTCATGCCTTGAAGACAAATGCTTGTCGCTTAATGGAATGCACCCATCGGTCATATCACATAACAAAGTGCCTGTGGCAATGTTGCCGGGGCATTATTATATATCGACACGACCTTTAGATGAGGTTGCAAGTGCCGACATGCTCGATTTGTTCCCGTTGGTGCATTGCAACGAGAAGGGGCATGTGTATGTGTTCCAGTCGCTTAAAGGCGAGTATGTAACGTTTGTGTCGTCGAGTGTCGATGCGCTGAATGTCGAAGACGATTGCTACAACGAATACTTTGATGCCTATTTCCAGAAAATCTTGCCGACATTTGATGTGGCTAAAGACCTGAACTGGGATGCCTACAAAGATTTGATGCGGCGAGAGTCTAACCGCTTCTTGGCGCAAGCATATAGCGAGAAGAAGTATAATGCCGAGCTGTTTGTTGACCAGAAACGGCTCAGCCGCTATTTGCAGGAGTTTATTGAGAGCGACAAGACGCTTTTCCCGTTGCTTGGCGAGGCTGGCCAAGGGAAAACCAACCAATTATGCTACTGGACCGAAAGCCGCATAGGCGAGGGTAGGGCGGTATTGACACTGCCGTGTGCCAATTTTGCTGGTATGACGCTCGAAGAGAGATTAAAAAGTGTGTTTGGCACGAGTGTGCGCCGCCCCATAGGCAAGTTGCTCGGCGATATACAGCAAAAGGCCGACAATGCCGGCGAAGAGGTGTGCATATTTTTTGATGCAATCAACGAATGCCTTGCATACGGCGATGGCAATGAAGACACACAAAGCCCGTTGTTGCTGTATAACGACATCAAGCAGATGCTTGTGCGGGAAGAATATACACGCATCAAGGTATTATTCACGTGCCGTAGCTACACGTGGAAAAATTTGCTGCAACCAGGAAGCCGTGGGCACGAAAGCATGATGTTCACACAGGGCAACGAAGATGATTTCGCTGTCAGGGGATTCGATGATGAGGAATTGCGGTCGGCATACGATATATACGGCCAGCTTTATCAGATGCAGACATCGTTTGCCGAGTTAAGGCGCAACGTGGTAATAAGGCTCAAAGACCCGTTGGTACTGAAAATGGCTTGTACCAATTACTTGAATGCAGCCATGCCCATCGATACTATCAAATTTACTTCGTTGTCGCTCTTCCACAAAATGTGGACCGATGTGGGGAATTCATACGCAGGGCGGCGGCAGTGTGAAATACTCGGTGAGATTGCCCGTTACATGCTCGGGAAGTATGAGCAGGGTGTGCAGGTCGATAGCGTGCAAGTGGCCGAATTGGAATCGGCGTATATCGACGAGCAGTCGGAGCTGCACGTTTTGGCAGGATTGGTATATAAGAAAGATGGCATAAGTGTTGCCTACGGCGAATTGCTTAATAAGCCCGAACGACCCATATTGCGCAGCGTGGAAGCCGCCGATGGCCGAGGGCGCAGCATACAGTTTATTTACGAGCGATTCTTGGAATATATGCTTGCTATCACGTTTGTCGGCAACGAAACGGGGAAAATGGAGCATCGGCAATGCCCAATACCGGCCGAAGTGTATATCGACAAGTTGCATAACGGGGCGACCAACGTGGTGTTTATCGGGGCATTGCGCAATGGATTGTTGCTCGACTACCTGCGCACCGGTAGCACGGCCACTATCATAGACTTGGCGAGCAAGTATAGCGACGATTACGATGTGATGCACCTGCTGACCGAGGTGATGGACACGCTCGTGAGGGAGAATTACGAAACGCAATTGTTTGCCTTGATTGACGACTTGATAAACAAGAAGTTGCCCGATGATACACGGTTGGTGGCGCAGTTCAACAAGATAGATGGTGCAATAGCCGATGGTAAAGCTGGCGAAGACGCAATGCTGCAATACAGGGAGTTGTATGAACAGTTGTCGCCCATCATCAAGTTGCGCAGGCTGGCGTTGGTCGGTCTGTTGAATGGCGTTTTCCTCACCGATTATTTCAACGAGGGATTGTATTCGGTCAGCCCTATGAAATTCTTGTGGCGGCTGATGGCCGAGCCAATCGGCGATGTGAAGAATGATGCCTGCATGTATGTTTACTACTTGAGCAATAAGAAATATACGCAAGGATTGTTGCCGCTCAAAGAAAACTTGTGCGAGCTGGTGGTGGGTGATATGTTTGATGCCATAAAGAGCGGCAGCATATTGCGAATGCTGTGCAATGGGCGGGTTCGCAAGCAGAATGTCGTGTTCATAGAAACCTCTATACGCCTGTGCGTGCTTATGATAATTGACACGCTGCTTACGGGTGAAGATGATGACGCACGTGTGAAGCGGCTTTTAGGCGAGGTGACGGCACTTGTGAAGCATCTCACGTGCAACTTTGTGCTGGTGCGCCTGTTGGTGCCGTTCTTTCAGATTGCCTTGCGGCGCCAGCTTACATTCCAGACCGATTATGTGAACAATATCATAGAATACCAGACATTCTGGGACGATACTGTCGTTCCTATGGCCGATGATGGTAGTGGGCGGTGGAACAGGGAATATTTCAGGCATTTGCTTGAAAATGTGTTTGCCCCTTACGTCGATGGCGACAGGGAGCGCACGGTTGCAGGATTTGCCAAGTGCCGGGATATGGTATTGTCGGCATATATGTGTGGCGACAGTTTCAGTTATTTCATGCTCGAAAGGTTGTTGGTGATTGTAGGGTCGGCAAGTATCGAGGCTCTGAGGCCTGTATTCGACAGGTTCTTTTCCGACGAATTTCGTGGTAGCAAGTGGTTTGACTATTCGCAGATGTCGATGCTTTACATCCTTTATCAGCTCGAAGTTAATTCACCGTGTATGCTCGATGGCGTGCAACGCATTTATGCGCGCGAGAGCAAGGACTGGACTTACCGTTGCCGGGGCTTCTTTGCCGCCCGCAACAGCCACAAGGCCAACGCTGCGGGTGTATATAAGCGCAACGTGATGAATTGGTATTGCGTGGTATATTGCCACCACAGTGGCGACAATGTGCCGCACGGCGGCGATGAACGTTGCGTGCCGGCATTTTATGAGCTGCTTGAGGTGGCGATGAGTGATGGCGACAAAGAACTGCTTTACCACCTGCTGGAAAATATCTCGGAACTGATTACCGACCACGGATATATCGCTACGGCGTTGAGCCTGCTGAAATATATTTTGGAATATTACGACAGCGCCGAAAAGGTCGCGCAAATCGACGGCACGACGCTCAAGCGCGGCTGGATGCACCGCAAGCCGCTTGCCGAGGTTGTGGGTAACGTGCTTGCCACGGCCAAGAATTACTTTCCACAACAAGTCGATGCGTTTATCAAGAAAGATTTGCTCGGGCTTGGCTTCCCTGGCATTTCAAAGTATAGGGAGGAAATATTGAACTATAATCCGAGTGGCGAAACGCTTTCCGACTTGTTCACGCACCGGTTTGGCAACTTCTTGATGTGGTCGTTGCTGCACGAGGAGGCGGTGGATAGTTTCGCTTGCGAGGCAATGTTGGCGGCTCCCGATGCCGACAATTGCTTCAAGTGGTTCAACCGGGTGGTGAAGATTTTGTTCCGCCACTTGTTCAATGTGAAATTGTAAAGATATTTATAGGATGAAAAAAATTGTAAGGAAATCAATGTTGGTAATCTTGTTGGTAGTAGCCGTGGTGCTGGTTTATTTGTTTTCGGCGATTGCACCGGGATTGGTTGCGAAGCGTGGGTTTGACATAGACGGGCACAATGGTTGCCTGCTTGTGGCGCACCGCGGCGGCGCGGGACTTGGTATAGAGAACACGCTCGACTGTATAGCACGTGGAATGGAAACACGTGCCGACATGATTGAGATTGATATTCACCTCACTAAGGACGGGCATATAGTGGTGTGCCACGACCAGAGCGTTGACCGCATGACCGATGGCGAGGGGCTAATCCGCGACATGACGCTTGCCGAGTTGCGGCGGTTGAATGTGGTGGATGCCGATGACAATCCCACTGGCTATAGAATACCTACACTCGAAGAAGTGCTCGACTTGGTGGACGGACACAAAAAATTGCTTATTGAAATCAAGCGCACGGGGGGCATATATGCCGGTATCGAGGCTCAATTGGTGGAAATGCTCCACGACCACGACGCACTCGGCTGGTGCGTGGTGCAATCGTTCAACGACTCGGTGCTTGACAATATCCATGCCATCGACCCTGACATAAGGCTCGAAAAATTGCTGTTTTGCAAGTTGCCTTTGCTGCCGGTTATTTTCGATGGCACATTCCAGCGTTACGACCTCCAGCGTTACAGCTACATCAAGTCGTTCAACTTCTACTATTTGGCGGCTTCCGACGGATTAATCGACGAGTTGCACCGCAACGGTCGCGAAGTGAAAGTGTGGACACTCCAAGGTCCCGACAGCACCCCCGACCTCCCATACGACGGAGTAATCAGCGACCGCCCCGACCTGTTCGATTGACCTGTTGACATGTTACGCATTTTGTGGACTATGGGGTTGTGGATTGGATAAAAGTTGTTAACTTTGTGTGTGCCGCCTGTCGGGTGTCTTTTTGAGGGGCGACGCAGATTGTTACATGAAATTAACTTGATAAGCTATGGCAGAATATGAAGATGCGCTGCGACCTGGAACAGTGCTGCAAGGTGGCATGAACAGCTACCGCATCGACCGCATGCTCGGGCAAGGGGCATTCGGCATCACCTACCTTGCCTACACCCGTGTTGCGGTTACAGGCCAGCTTGGCACGTTGCAGTCCGAGATACTTGTTGCCGTGAAGGAATTTTTCATGAACAAAATCAACGGTCGCAATGGCAGCACGGTGACCAATAGCGGCGGACGGGGCGGAATGTTTGAGGACTACCGCCGCAAGTTTGTCCGCGAGGCTCGCAGCCTCTCCAAGCTGGAACACCCGGGCATAGTGAGAGTGGTCGAAACGTTTGACGCTAATGGTACGAGTTACTATGTCATGGAATATTGCTCCGGCGGCAGCCTTGACGCACTTATTGCTCGCCGTGGCGGCATTCCGCAGGGCGAAGCGTTGGCACTGTTCGGGCAGATGGCATTGGCGTTGGCCTATATGCACAGCCGCCGTATGTTGCACTTGGACTTGAAGCCTGCCAACGTGATGCTGCGCGGCGACGGTCGCCCAGTGCTAATCGACTTCGGGCTGGCAAAGCAATTCGACAAAAACGGTGAACCCGAGGCAAGCACCACCATTGGCAGGGGCACGCCGGGCTATGCGCCCATCGAGCAGTCGGACTACAACGAGGAGGAACACAAGGCGCGTTTCCCGGTGACGATGGACATATACGCCCTCGGGGCGACACTCTACAAGATGCTTACTGGCGAACGTCCTCCCAAGGCTTCCGACGTGCTGGCATACGGCTTCCCCGAGCAGCCGTTCCGTGAGCATGGAGTAAGCGGCAACGTGGTGGCAGCCATACGCCGCGCCATGCAGCCCAAGCCCGGCGACCGCTACCAGACGGTGACTGATTTCGCCGCCGCATCGGGCATTGCCATCGAGGTCGCGCCCCACAATGAAGAAGAAACCCACAAGACCGATAAAACGCAACATGACGATGAAGTGGAAGGGGTAATCCTCGTCGATGACGGCAAGGGCAATAGAGATGACTCTAATTTGCAATCTAATCTGCCGGAAATCGAGATGGTGTGGGTGTCGGGCGGCACGTTCACGATGGGGGCAACCTCGGAGCAGGGTGGCGCTGCGTATGATTGGGAGAAGCCTGCGCACAGTGTTACGCTGAGCGGCTATTACATCGGCAAGTATGAGGTAACGCAGAAGTTGTGGAAAGCTGTGATGGGCAGCAACCCGAGCTACTTCAAGGGCGACAACCTGCCGGTTGAGAATGTGAACTGGAACGACGTGCAGACTTTCATCAGGAAATTGAATCAGTTGACAGGGAAGAATTACCGATTGCCGACAGAGGCGGAGTGGGAGTATGCAGCTCGTGGCGGTAATAATAGCCGCGGCAACAAGTACAGCGGGAGCGACAACGTAGGCAGCGTAGCGTGGTACTATGAAAACAGCGGTAGTACAACGCACCCAGTAGGGAGCAAGTCGCCTAACGAGTTGGGCATTTATGACATGAGCGGGAATGTGTGGGAATGGTGTCAGGACTGGTATGGCGATTATAGCAGCTCATCTCAGCGGAATCCTAAAGGACCTGCAAGTGGGTCGAACCGCGTGGGCCGTAGCGGAGGCTGGTGCAACGGTGCCGGGAGCTGTCGGGTGTCGTACCGGCTCAACCTTTCTCCCGTCAACAGGTACGACTTCCTTGGCTTCCGCCTGGTTCTTTAGTTTATAGCACTTGAGAAGGCCCTTGCTTTCCTGTCCGGGAAGCATGCCCGCGGCATTTCCTTGAGCTAAAGAGTGGGAGCGCGGCGGAGAGCCCGGCGAGAAGGCGGAGCCACGAGCTGGGCACGTAGCCAAGCGACCGGGGTGGCAACGAAACGCGGCGAGTGCCGTTAGATGCGGCACACGCCGCGCTGGCGCAACCAATTTCAGCGCAGTGAAAAATGGGCGGCGAAGCCGTCCAACCATGACGTAACCGGCGGTGACAAGCCCCAACGGGGCGCAGGAACCGTCGGAAAGAGCATATTCGGCGAAACGGCCTCGAAGAGGTCGAACGAAACTCCATTGCACCGGCAGAGATATGGCAACATGAGTCTTGTGGTGGCACGTTGGACCTCCTTGAGGCCCGTTATTGATAGATGCCATACCCGACGGTTCCTGCGCCCCGTTGGGGCTTGTCACCGCCGGTTACATTAGATTTGGACGGCTTCGCCGCCCTTGCACTGTGGCGGTAACGAGGGTGTATCAAAATGCAGATTGCGCAATTTCGTAGGGACGCACGGCTCGTGCGTCCGCCGTGTAATTAGTTGTATATTGTATTGATTTACAAATGATTAACAAAACCTACGGCACACGGACGCACGAGCCGTGCGTCCCTACGAAATCGCTTAAATCTGCATTTTGATACACGCTCTTACGCGGTGGTGAAGGCGTTCCAGCCTTGGGCGCGGAGGGGGAGTTCGTTGCCGTCGCGCGTCTGCATCATGCAGCCGTATTTAGGCTCGGTGATGCGGCCTATAATCCTGATTCCGGGCAGCGATGCGATTTTCTCGTAGTCGGCGAGCTTGACGGTGAAAAGCAGCTCGTAGTCTTCGCCGCCGTTGAGCGCGGCGGTGACGAGGTTGAGGTTGAACTCCTCGGCCATGCAAGCCGTCTGGTAGTCGATGGGTATGCGTTCCTCATAGATTAGGCAGCCCGTGCCGCTCTGCTTGCAGATGTGCATCAATTCGGACGACAATCCGTCGCTGATGTCAATCATTGCCGTGGGCATGATGTCATGCTCGGCGAGCGTGGCGATGATGTCTTTGCGCGCCTCGGGCTTCAGCTGGCGTTCGAGAATGTATTCATGTCCTGCAAATGCCGGGCTGAAATCCTTGCCGGTGGCATTGCGCGACACGGCTTTCTCGCGTTCGAGCAGTTGCAAACCCATGTAGGCCGCCCCGAGGTCGCCGCTGACGCAGATGAGGTCGGTGTCGTGTGCGCCGCTGCGGTAAACGATTTTATCCTTCTCGCCCTCGCCGATGCAAGTGATGCTGATGAGCAGCCCCGTGACCGATGCCGAGGTGTCGCCGCCCACGAGGTCAACGCCATACACCTTGCAAGCCAAATTGATGCCGGCATACAGTTCCTCGATATGCTCGACTGTGAAACGCTTGGAAATGCCAAGCGACACGGTGATTTGCCGCGGAGTGCCGTTCATGGCATACACGTCGGAGAAGTTGACAACGGCAGCCTTGTAGCCGAGGTGCTTGAGCGGACAGTAGGTGAGGTCGAAGTGGATGCCTTCGAGCAGCAGGTCGGTGGTAACCAATGTCACCGTGTCGCCACCGGTGCCGATTACGGCGCAGTCGTCGCCAACGCCTTTAAGCGTGGAGCCGTTGTGAGGGGCAACACCCTTGGTGAGGTGGTCAATCAGCCCAAACTCGCCAAGGGTGGCTATTTCTGTTTCTTTGTTGTCCATTATTCCTTGAAGCTGTTAATCAATTCTTTCATGATGAGCGTCATTTTTGGCTCGGCGGCGGCAGCGGCCTTTTGCACCTCTTCGTGCGACACCTTTTCGACGATGCCTTCGATGCCAAGGTCGGTGATGACCGATATGCCAAACACCTCCATGCCGCTGTGGCGTGCTACAATCACCTCTGGCACAGTGCTCATGCCCACGGCGTCGCCGCCGATGCGGTGGAAGTAGCGGTATTCGGCAGGTGTTTCAAATGTCGGGCCTTGAGTACCAACATACACGCCCTCTACAATGCGGATATTGTTGCGGGCGGCAACTTCGCGAGCCTCGGCAATAAGGCGAGCCGAGTAGGCCTCGCTCATCTCGGGGAAGCGCGGGCCGAGGTCTTCGTAATTCTTGCCACGCAACGGGTGTTCGGGGAACAGGTTGATGTGGTCGGTGATAATCATCAAGTCGCCGATTTTGAACGACGGATTCATGCCGCCCGAGGCGTTCGACACGAAAAGCGTCTGAATGCCCAACTGCTTCATCACCCTTATGGGGAATGTGACTTGCTTCATGTCATACCCTTCGTAGAAGTGGAAACGGCCTTGCATCGCCATGATTTCCTTGTTGCCGAGGCGGCCGAATATGAGGCGGCCGCTGTGCCCCTCGACGGTTGACACAGGGAAATTAGGGATTTCTTTATAGGGAATAGAAGTCGATATTTCTATGTGGTTTACCAATTCTCCGAGTCCGGTGCCAAGAATGATGGCAGTTTTGGGGTGTGTATTGACCTTCGATGCGATAAAGTCGGCAGTTTGTTTAATCTGTTCAATCATGTTCGTATGAGTTTTTAAATTAAAAGTGAGTTGAGGGAGCGACTGTAAATGTCGTGTTATTTATTCTTGCTGATGAATTTTGTCAATTCGGGAATAAATTCGTCGTTGCGTTGCGTGTCGATAATGTCAACTTTTATGGGCATGTAGAACGACACAGGGCGCAGGGCGATGGGATAGTAGGCGTTGTTGGAAAACTTGACGGCATCTTTCTCGGTGGTGACGATGTAGATGTGTTCGCCCTTCAATTTGTTGTACCATTCTTTTATAAAGTCGAAGTCGCTACGGCTATAGTCGTGGTGGTCCGAGAACTTTATGATTTTCACCTTTGCCGGGAAGGCATTCAGGAATTTGAAAAACGGAATGTAGTTGGCAATGCCTGTCACAAGGAGCAAAGTGTCGTTTTCGGTGAGGCGGCGCAAGTGCGGAACCACCTTTGCCGACTCGGGGAAAATGGGCCGGAAATTGTAGTAACGGAATGTGCTGAAGTATAGCTTTTGCGACGGGAACAAGTCGAGCCGTTTGCGCATGAGGCTAACGTCAACAGGCTTCATGGGGTCGGGGCACTTGGTGACAATGACGAAGTCGGCGCGCAGAATGCCGTGCATCGGTTCGCGCAGACGGCCGCGCGGGAGCAAGTGGTCGGTGTCGATGGGATGCTCGTAATCGACAAGGACTACCGATGCCGTGGGCTTGACGTAGCGGTGCTGGAACGCATCGTCGAGGACAAACAGATTGATGTCGGGGTCGATTGACAGCAGTGTTTCGATTCCCTCGCAACGGTTCTCGCACACGGCAAGTGTGATGCCCTGGAATTTTTTGTAGATTTGGTAGGGTTCGTCACCAATGTCGTTGGGCGTGCTTTTGTCGTTGGCCAGTATGAATCCCTTGGTTTTGCGTTTGTAACCGCGGCTCAGCACCCCTATGTGGTAAGTGTCGAGCAGGTGTTCTATGATATACTCCACATGCGGCGTTTTCCCTGTTCCGCCCACGCTTATGTTACCCACTACGACTACAGGCACATTGAAAGTGCGTTGCTTGAGCAGCCCCCAGTCAAAAAACTTATTGCGCAACATCGCCCCACAGCCATATATCCAGGCTATGGGGGTGAGTATTGCGTCAATAAATTTTTTTGCAGGGCGGTTGTTCATCTGTAGCAAAGCGTGTATTATTCGATAGTTACTTCGGGTGCGAGGCACAGGATGTGGCTGCGCGAGAATATTAGCTTCATCTCTTTATAAGGCTTGTACAGCGGGCCTAATTCGGCTTTCAGCTTTTCCTCGACCTTCATGCTTGTATATTTAGAAAGATATTTTGTGAACATATCTTCTTCCTCGGGCATATATGAAATGCTGTAGTCGGTGGTTCCCACTTTGGATGCTACCCATTCAATGGCGTCGTTGAGGTTGCCGTGCTGGTCAACAAGCCCGAGTTTCAATGCACTGATGCCATCCCACACGCGTCCTTCGGCGATAGCTTTGATTGAGTCAACTTCCATGCCACGCCCCGTAGCGCAACGGCTCGTGAAAAGTTCGTATGTGTGGTTGACCGAGCGTTGCATTGCCGCAGCCTGGGCTGGCGTCATAGGTTTGCTTGCCGATGGGAAGTCGGTGTTTAAGTTGGTTTTAACCACATTTTCGTGCAGCCCGAGTTTGTCCTCTAACAACTCTTTACAGCAAGGAATCATGCCAAACACTCCGATAGAACCCGTGAGTGTGGTAGGCTCGGCAAAAATACGGTCGGCACCGCACGATATGTAATAACCACCCGAGGCTGCATAGTCGCCCATCGACACGGCCACAGGCTTGCCTGCGGCTTTCACTTGTTCAATGGCGTTCCATATCTGTTCAGAGCCGTATGCCGAACCGCCGGGCGAATTGACGCGCAGCACCATGCCTTTCACGTCGTCATCGTCGGCAATGTCAAGTATGGTTTTGGCCAGTCCAGCCGAGTATATACCCTGGCCGGCATCAACGTCCAATATTTCGCCGACGGCATACACCACGGCAATCTTGTCGCTGCCGCCTTCAGGCACGGCCTCGCCCGTCAGGTCGTATGGTGTGACGAAGTTAACCTCGGTATCGGTGTCGCCATTGACAGTAAGTCGCAAGCGGTCGTCAAATTCATGCTTGTAGCAAGCGGCGTCGGCAAGGTGGTTGTCGATTATGTATTGAGTTTCTTGCAGAGCCGAGAGGCTGTCGGCCATTTCGTTAATCCTGTCGGTCGAGATATTGCGCGATGCGGCTATGCCGTCAACTATCGTACCCCATATTTGGCTGGTGAAAGTCTTGTATTGCAGTTTGTTGGCCTCGCTCATCTCGTTAAGGATATATGGCTCGACTGCACTTTTGAACGACCCCACGCGCACTACTTGCATCTCTATACCCAGTTTGTCCAATAAGTCTTTTTGGTATGTCACCGATGTTCCCATCCCATGCAGGTCGATAGCCCCGATGGTGTTGACGAAGATGCTGTCGGCCACCGAGGCGAGGTAGTAGTCGCTTTGTGCTATGTTGTCGCCATAGGCATAGATAAATTTGCCGCTTTCGGCCTTGAAGTCAACGAGGGCGTTGCGTATTTCATAGAGTGCTGCTGTTCCTGCATAGATGCCGTTGCACTCGATGTATATGCCTGTGATGCGGTCGTCGTTCTTGGCCACTTCGATGGCGTGGAGTATGTCGTTGAGGCCGGTGGTCGGGGCATCAATGCCGAATAGCATCGATGCCAGATTAAAGTCGGTTTCCGACGTGCGCTCTTCGACGACGCAGTTCAGGTCGAGCTTAAGGACTGTGTTGTCGGTAATCGAGGCTGTTGACTTGCTGCCGAATAGCGACATTGCGCCTATGAAGGCGAAGCTCATGAAGAACGACAGCACCGAGAATAGCATCATTGCTATCCATACGCCCACGAACGAGCCTAATACTATTTTCCAAAATTGTTTCATAATATGTGTTTGGTTATTTGTGGTTATTTGTTTTTGATGTTTTCAATCCACTTGCGCGCATTCACGAATGCTTCGACCCACGGGGTCACTTCGTCGGCGAGGCGGTCGGCAGGGTAGTTGCCGCATTGCCATGGGAATATGGCGCGTTCCAAGTGCGGCATCATGGCAAGGTGTCGCCCATCGGCCGATGCAATGCCGGCCACTGCGCATGGCGAGCCGTTGGGGTTGGCTGGGTAGGCATCGTAGGAATATTGTGCCACCACATTGTAATTTTCCACGCCCTCGGGCAGGAAGAATTTGCCCTCGCCGTGGGCCACCCAGATTCCGAGCGATGAACCTGCGAGCGAACCGAGCATCACCGAGTTGTTCTGCGGAATATTCACGCTCAGGTAGCGCGATTCAAACTTGTGCGAGTCGTTGTGCAGCATTTGTGCCCGTTGACGGTGTTCGGGGTTGATGAGGTTGAGTTCGACCATCAATTGGCAACCGTTGCAAACGCCGAGGCTCAGCGTGTCGCTGCGCTTGTAGAAGTTTTCGAGTGCCGTGCGTGCCTTTTCGTTCCATAAGAAGCCACCAGCCCAGCCCTTGGCCGAGCCGAGCACGTCGGAATTGGAGAAACCGCCGCAGAACACAATCATGTTTACATCTTCGAGAGTTTCGCGGCCCGATATGAGGTCGGTCATGTGCACATCTTTCACGTCGAAACCTGCGTAATAGAGCGAGTAGGCCATTTCACGGTCGCCATTCACGCCCTTTTCGCGAATGATTGCTGCCTTGATGCCCGATGTGCCGTGGCTGAACCCTGCGATACCCAAGTCGGCGGCTTTGCCGCTGAAAGTGGCAGGGAAATGGAACGTGGTGGGTTGGTTCTTGTAGTTGTCGCGGCGCATGGCGGCACATTCCTCCCCGCTTTGTTTGGTGTCGAGCAGGTATGACGAGTTGAACCACAAGTCGCGCAGTTGGTCGATGTCGAATGAATAGTCTTTGCCATTGTGAGCCACATTGACCGAACGTCCGGTGGCTGTTGTACCGATGCAGTAGTATTTAATGCCGGCATTATCGAGGATACTCTTTGCAGCGTCTATTTGCGAGTTGCTTATTTGTGCTACCACGGCAGGGTTTTCGGCAAACATGACTTTTACTATATCGCTCTCTCCGAATGCATCGGTGTTGACGTTTAAGCCACCATCGGTGTTGGAGAATGTCATTTCAAGCAGTGTGGTGAGCAGGCCACCGGCCGAAACGTCGTGCATGGCGAGCAGCATGGAGCCATCCACCAATTGCTGCACGGCATTGAACGCCGCAGCGAAGTATTGCGCCGATTTCACGGTAGGAGCTTCGTTGCCGACGAACCCGAGCGACTGAGCAAGAGCCGAGCCGCCGAGCCGCAGTGCATCGCCCGAGAAGTCGATGTAAAGCAGTGTGCTGTCGATGCCATTTGCAACGACGGGCGAAACGGTCTTCTTCACATCGGCCACTTCGCCGGCTGCCGATATTATGACAGTGCCAGGTGCGAGTATTTTTTTGTCGCCATATTTTTGAGTCATCGACAGGCTGTCCTTGCCAGTGGGTATGTTGATGCCGAGTGCGCACGCAAAGTCGCTGCATGCCTGCACGGCAGCATAAAGTGCAGCATCTTCGCCAGCATTGCGGCAAGGCCACATCCAGTTGGCGCTGAGTGATATGCTTTTCAGCCCTTCGGCGAGATTTGCGCCCACAATGTTGGTCAGAGCTTCGGCAATCGACATTACCGACCCGGCGGCAGGGTCGATTAGTGCCACTTGCGGCGCATGGCCTATTGAAGTGGCTATGCCCTTTGTGCCAGTGAAGTCGAGGGCAACCACGCCGCAGTCGCTAAGCGGCAGTTGCAGTGCGCCCACGCATTGCTGGCGGGCGATTTTGCCTGTGATTGAGCGGTCAACCTTGTTGGTGAGCCAGTCTTTGCAAGCCACGTGTTCGAGTTGCAGCACTGTCTGTGCATATTCGAGCAGGTTGTCTTGTGAGTATTCTATACCTTTATATGTGTGCTTGACAGTGGTATCGTTCATCACCGTTATCGGTGAATTGCCGAACATGTCGCTCATTGCCAAGTCGATAGGCTTCACGCCGTCTTTCTGCTCGAATACAAAGCGGTGGTCGCCGGTGGTTTCGCCGATTACGTAGAATGGCGAACGTTCGCGGTCGGCGATGCGGCCAATCATTGCCACATCTTTTTCTTCAACCACCATGCCCATTCGCTCTTGAGATTCGTTGCCGATGATTTCTTTTGCCGACAGAGTCGGGTCGCCTATTGGCAGCGCATCCATGTGTATTATGCCACCCGTTTCCTCCACCAACTCCGACAGGGCATTGAGATGCCCGCCGGCACCGTGGTCGTGGATTGATACTATGGGGTTGTCGTCGCATTCGGCAAGAGCGCGAATGACGTTTGATACACGTTTCTGCATCTCGGGGTTGGCCCGTTGCACGGCATTGAGCTCGATAGAGTTGTCATACAGTCCTGTATCGACCGACGAAACTGCGCCGCCGCCCATGCCTATGCGGTAGTTGTCGCCGCCCAGCAGCACCACTTTCTCGCCGGGAACCGGGGTGCCTTTTATTGCATCACGCTTGTTGGCAAATCCCACGCCGCCAGCCAGCATGATAACTTTGTCGTAGGCAAATTGACGGTCGTCCTCGGCGTGCTCGAATGTCAGCACCGAACCGCAAATCAGCGGTTGTCCGAACTTGTTGCCAAAGTCGGATGCGCCATTGGAGGCCTTGATGAGGATTTCCTCGGGAGTCTGGTATAGCCACGGTCTTGCTTCCATGTTGATATTTTCCCATTTGCGGCCATTGCCTGGGCGTGGGTATGAAGTCATGTACACGGCAGTGCCTGCCAGCGGCAAGCTGGCACAGCCGCCGCCGAGGCGGTCGCGGATTTCACCTCCCGAGCCAGTGGCTGCGCCGTTGAACGGCTCGACCGTGGTAGGGAAATTGTGTGTTTCGGCCTTTAGTGATATTACGGTGTCAATCTTTTTTGTTTCGAAATAGTCGGGGCGGTCGGGGTTGACCGGTGCAAATTGCATGATTGCCGGGCCTTCTACGAAAGCTACGTTGTCCTTGTATGCCGATACCAACCGGTTTGGGTTGGTCTGCGAAGTCTTTTTGATAAGCTTGAAAAGCGATGAAGGCATTTCCTTGCCGTCGATGATAAACTTGCCGTTGAAAATCTTGTGGCGGCAATGCTCGGAGTTGACTTGCGAGAAGCCGAATACCTCGCTGTCGGTCAGCGGGCGGCCGAGTTTGTCGCTCAGCTCCTTGAGGTATTTGATTTCTTCGGGATTCAGAGCCAGCCCTTCAGTTATGTTATATTCTTCAATATTGTGTATGTAAACAATCTCTTCGGGCGACTTGGTTATAGTGAATATGTTTTCATCGAGTTTGTCATAGACGCGTTGCAGCATCTTGTCATATTTCGGGTTGCTGTCGTTTGAGGCCGTAAACTCTTCGATGCGGTGTATTCCTGTCAATCCCATGTTTTGGGTTATTTCTACCGCATTTGTACTCCAGGGCGTAATCATTTCGCGGCGCGGGCCGATGAAAGTTCCTGTCAGCGTGGCATTGCCGACAATCTCGGCATCGCCCAGCAGCCATTTGATTTTCAGTATTTCATCATTTGTCAATGAATGGTCAGCATCTATAGCATAATAAGTTATGCTTCCCTTTTTGAAGAATGTAATCATAATTTGGAGTTATAGAGAATTATGAAATTGTATTTCAGGGACAAATTTAGTGAAAATGACTTAATTGCGCAATAATTAAATGTATAAGATGTGTAAGTATGTGAGTTGGGCGTGGTGGCGAAAAAATTCTACGGAATGACTTGTGCAGTAGCGTTTATAGTCGTATCTTTGTATGCTAAAACACTTATTTGGTAGTCCTTGTTTTGGATTATGCCGTAAGGAAAATATCATAATAAAAATATGACAGAAGATCGAATATTAAAGATCAACATTGAAAAAGAGATGCGGTCGTCGTACATTGATTATTCGATGTCGGTTATTGTATCTCGTGCTCTGCCCGACGTGCGTGACGGCTTCAAGCCGGTGCACAGGAGGGTACTCTTCGGAATGCAGAAGTCGGGAAGCACCTACAGTTCGCCGACAAAGAAATCAGCACGTATCGTGGGCGACGTGATGGGTAAATACCATCCGCATGGCGACTCGTCGATTTATCTCACAATGGTGCGCATGGCTCAGCCGTGGGCGATGCGTTATCCGCTTGTCGATGGGCAAGGAAACTTCGGCTCGGTGGATGGCGACAGTCCTGCCGCAATGCGTTATACCGAGGCTCGGCTCAGCCGGATAGGCGAGGAAATGTTGCGTGACATAGACGAGGACACCGTTGACATGGTGCCAAACTTCGATGCGACGCTTAACGAGCCAGTAGTGTTGCCGACACGTTTCCCCAATCTGCTTGTGAATGGTGCGTCGGGCATCGCTGTCGGTATGGCAACGAATATGGCCCCGCACAACTTGACCGAAACAATCAACGCTTGTTTGGCTCTGATTGAAAACCCCGATATGGAAGTGCCTGATTTGATGAATTACATCAAGGCTCCAGACTTCCCGACGGGCGGTATAATATATGGTTATGACGGAGTGCGCCGTGCGTTTGAAACAGGGCAAGGGCGCATAGTCATAAGGGCCAAGGCCGAAATAGAGTCGGGCAACGGCGGCGACAAGATAGTAGTGACCGAAATCCCATACAACGTAAACAAGCGGTTGCTAATCAAGAGCATTGCCGACCTTGTCAAAGAAAAGAAAATCGATGGCATATCAAACATAAATGATGAAACCGACATGCGAGGCATGCGCATAGTCATTGATGTGAAGCGTGATGCCAACGCCAACGTCATTTTGAACAAGCTATTCAAGATGACACAGTTGCAGTCGTCGTTCAGCGTCAACAATGTGGCACTTGTGAACGGGCGGCCGCAAACGTTGAACTTGAAGCAATTGCTGCAATGCTTCCTCGACCACCGCAACGACGTGGTGGTGCGCCGCACAAAGTTCCGCCTGAAAAAGGCACAAGACCGCTTGCACATAGTCGAAGGGTTGATAATAGCTTCGGACAACATCGACGAAGTGGTGCAAATAATCAGGTCGTGCGACTCTCGTGCAGAAGCCCGCGAGCGGTTATGCGCCCGTTTCGGTCTGGACGAGATACAAGCCAGAGCAATTGTGGAGATGCGCCTCGGCGACCTCACCAAGCTCGACCAAAACAAGCTGCATGACGAAAAAGACGAATTGTTGCGGACGGTTGCCTATTTAGAAGACATATTGAACAATGACGCGTCGCGCCGGAAGGTGATTGAAGACGAGTTGGTGGAAATACGTGACAAATATGGCGACGAGCGCAAGACGGAAATCGAATATGCGTCGGAAGACTTCAACGCCGAGGACTTCTATGCCGACGACAATATGATTATCACAATTTCGCACCTTGGTTATATCAAGCGCACGCCGCTGTCGGAGTTCCGTGCACAGAATCGCGGTGGCGTGGGTGTGAAAGGTAGCGACACGCGCGACTCCGACTTCATCGAGTATATATATACGGCCTCGATGCACAGTTACATACTGTTTTTCACCCAAAAAGGACGGTGCTATTGGCTCAAAGTTTATGAGTTGCCCGAAGGGGCGCGCAATTCCAAGGGTCGAGCCGTGCAAAACATGTTGAATATCGACGCCGACGACAAAATCAATGCTTTCATAGCAGTCAAGAACCTGTCGAACCAGGAATATAACAGCACTCACAACTTGATATTCTGCACCAAGAAAGGTCTGGTGAAGAAAACTTGCCTTAGCGCGTATGCCCGTCCACGCACCAATGGCGTGAACGCGATAGCTATCAGGGAAGATGACCAAGTCATACAAGTGCGCTTAACCGACTCGAATTGCGACGTCATTATAGCCAACAAATATGGCAAGGCTATCAGATTCCATGAATCGAAAGTGCGGGCAATGGGGCGTGTAGCCGCCGGAGTCAAGGGCATGACGCTCGACAACGACGATGATGAAGTAGTGGGCATGATATGTATGCCGCAAGGCACGAGCGACACGATACTGGTGGTTTCGGAGCAGGGCTATGGCAAACGCTCGTCAATCGACGATTACCGCATCACCAACCGTGGCGGCAAGGGCGTCAAGACCATGAATATTACCGACAAGACCGGCAAATTGGTGTCAATCAAACGTGTCAACGACGACAATGACTTGGTGATTATCAACAAGTCGGGCATCACGATACGTGTGCATGTTTCTGATTTGCGTGTCATGGGCCGCGCCACGCAAGGTGTTAAACTCATCAATTTAGAGAAACGTAACGATGAAATAGCATCGGTGTGCAAGGTGGTTTCGGAAAAAGATGAGGAGGCTGCTTCGGAAGGCGGCGAGGAGAGCGAACTGGTCGTGGGTAGCAATCGTGGTGAAAACAGGTTGCCATTTGACGAAACAGTAGAAAATTATGCCGAAGATGACAGCATCGAAGAAGAATTTGATGACGATGCCGACATAGACGAAAGCGAAGAGGATAACGATGAACTAAATTAATCTAATTATAAATCTCTAATTTTTTATTGCATGAAAAAAATTGTTTTATTATTGGCATGTACCTCTTTGATTGGGTTCAACATGTTTGCCGATGACAATCCGGCCGAGCCTATATTTAAGGAGGGTAAGGAGAATTTCAATACCTACGACGATGCCCAGGCTCAAATGCTGATGCAGCAGCCTATCGACACATTGACTGTGGGCAGTGCTCTTCTCAATGGTTATGACTTGTTTATGAAAGCTCTCCCACTTGACTCTGTACCTGAAGTGAACAAGGACGGTTCTCCGAAATTGGACAAGAAAACAGGCTTGCAGAAAATCAAGACTAAATATTCCAAGGATATTGTCAACATTCTTGTAGGACACTACAATGATTTCCTCATGGTGGGGCAGATGTTCAACGAAACGCAGCAATATGCCTTGGCTGCCAAGTCTTGGGGCATTTACGCTTCATTGCCAAGGGCCAGCTTCCTCGGCGACAAGGCTCCCGAAGTACCCGACTCGACCATCGCACAATTCCGTTATTACGAGGGTGTGATGTATTTCCAGGCCAAGGACAATGCAAAAGCATTGGACGCATTTTATGTAGCACTCGACGAGGGTTATGACTACAAGGAAACGACCGATATGATTAAATACCTTGTCGGGATAAGCGTGGATAAGTGTTTGCAAGACTCGGCATACAACGAGTGTGACGCAATGCTTTCTAAGGCTATGCAGAAATGTCCGAAAGAGGCTGTGTTTGTATTGTTCAAGGGTCTTTTGGAAGAAACAAGGACTGGCGACATCGAACAGGCTATAAAGTATTACAAGAATGCGACGGAACTTGACCCGCAATTAGGCGTGGCACAATATCACGTAGGCCGTTATTACAACAACAAGGCTGTAAATGTGATGAATGCCGACGAGAACCTTAACCTCACTGATGAGGAACTTGGCAAACTTATTGACCCCATCTGCCTTGAGGCTAAGCCTTACCTCGAAAAGGCAGTGGAACTTGACCCGACTAATTCGGAAGCACAACGCATGCTCAAGTGGGTTAACGACCGCCTGAACAAGTAATCATACTTGACACAAGATAAAAAATAGTGGTGTGCCAGCGGTATTGTTCGCGGCACGCCACTTTTTTTGTGCCGCATGGAGGCTTGTTTCTGCCATATTTACAGTATATTACGGTTGCATTCGAGCTGTCATCGAAGGCGTATTAAAATGCAAATTTGTGCAATTTTGTAGGGACGCACGGCCCGTGCGTCCGCTGCGCAATTAGGCGCATATTTTATTAATTTACAGATGGTTAATCGAGTCTTGCGGCACTCGTACGCACGGGCCGTGCCCTACGAGGTGGGTCATGCCAATTTTGATACACCCTCTACAACACCGTCGTATTTGCTATTTTGATGCAGCCCCTGCAGCAATTGATGCTGTTTGTGGCGGGAACTGTGCGTTTGGTGTATAAATCGGCATGGTTGGTGTAATTTTTTGCCAGGGGCTTGGCACAGATTGAGAATTTTGTTACATTTGCTAAATTCTTTCAAAAAACCATGATTATATGAATAACGAGGAAGGCTTGACAAGTGCGGCATTGCCCGAGGGTGCCATGTTGATGGGTGGCAAATACCGCATTGTCAGGAAGTTGGGGCAAGGGGGCTTCGGTATCACCTACCTTGCCGAGCATGTCGAGCTTGAGAAGCGGGTTGCAATTAAGGAATTCTTTTTCGGGCAGTATTGCGAGCGCGATTCCGACACGTCGAGCGTGACCGTGCCAACAGCCGGTAACCGCGAGCTTGTGGAGAAGTTCCGGCGCAAGTTTGTGAAAGAGGCGAAGCTCATAGCCAGCAAATTGTCGCACCCATCGATTGTGCGAGTGTCCGATGTGTTCAGCGAAAACGGCACTTCATACTACGTGATGGATTACATCGACGGCTGTTCATTGGCCGACATAATCAACGAACGTGGGCGCATGGGTGAAACGGAGGCCATCGGCATCATCGACAGTGTGGGAAAGGCATTGGAATTCGTCCACTCGCGCAACATCAACCACTTAGACATTAAGCCCGGCAACATCATGGTAGAGGCCGAAACTGGCAACGTGGTGCTTATAGACTTCGGCGTTGCCAAGCAGTATGATGCCGAAACTGGCGAAGCCACAACCACCACTCTCGTTGCACGCAGCCGCGGCTATGCGCCGCCCGAGCAGTACAAGCCCGGCGGCGTGGGCAGCTTCACGCCCGAGAGCGACATTTATGCCCTCGGTGCGACACTCTACAAGATGGTAACAGGCACCACGCCCCCCGATGCAATGGAAGTGGCGGCACAAGGCGGAATCCCGCCGCTGCCCGACAGCATATCCGCCCCTGTGCGGCGCGCCATCACCGCCGCCATGCAGACTGCGAAGAAAGACCGCCCGCACACCGTTGCCGAGTTCCTCGGCATACTGCACGGCAAGGCCGTCGGCGAGGAAACCGAGGTGGACAAGGAGAAGCGGAAGCAGGACGACATTGAGGTAATCGTCATTGACGACGGCCGTGGCGGCAAAGGCAATAATGACAACAATGGTGGCAATGCAGAACGAGAGAGGGATGACCAGTCGGTGAGAAAACCGCAACCCGAACCGCAACCGCAGCGTCGCAAGTGGCTTCAGTGGGCAGTAGCCGCCGGGGTAGCGGTAGTTGCGTTCGTGGCAATCATGCTGTTTCGCCACGAGCCTGTAAATCCAGGCCCAGACTCCATTCCCAAACCGAATCTGTCTTTGCCTGAAATCGAGATGGTATATGTGCCGGGCGGCATGTTCACGATGGGGGCGACGTCGGAGCAGGAAAGCGATGCTTATGATGACGAGAAGCCGGCGCACAGCGTTACGTTGAGCGGCTACTACATAGGCAAGTATGAGGTAACTCAAGCACAGTGGAAGGCGGTAATGGGGAGCAACCCGAGTCATTTCAAGGGCGACAATCTGCCGGTGGAATTGGTCAGTTGGGATGATGTTCAAACCTTCATCAAGAAGCTGAACCAGATGACAGGGAAGAGCTACCGCTTGCCGACTGAGGCAGAGTGGGAGTATGCGGCGCGAGGGGGCAGTAACAGCAGTGGCTACAAGTACAGCGGCAGCGACAACATACACAGCGTTGCGTGGTACAGTGTCAACAGCGACGACACGACGCACCCTGTGGGTAGAAACACGCCCAACGAGTTGGGCATCTATGACATGAGCGGCAACGTGTATGAGTGGTGCCATGATTGGTCTGGCAGCTACAGCAGTGCATCGCAACGCAACCCGCAAGGACCTGCCAGTGGGTCGTTCCACGTATATCGTGGCGGCGGCTGGAGCCACTATGACAGAGATTGTCGGGTGTCACGCCGGAGCTACGGCAAACCTGATTCCCGGTTCGACTATCTCGGCTTCCGTCTGGCTCTTTAGTTTTGAGCGCTTGAGAAGGTCGTGGATTCTGTCATAGGGATTGCATGTCCGCGGCTGCCAAGCCATCACTGTGGGCAGGACAGATTGCCGTCGCATGGCGTAATTTGCGGTTGCGTGGCTTGGTTTTTTTTATTTATTTTGCAGGACGGAGATTAATAGAATGACAAATCATGCAATCATAGTAGCAGGAGGGTCGGGCAGCCGTTTCGGCTCGGTGGTGCCAAAGCAATTTTTGCCGTTGGCAGGGCGGCCGGTGTTGATGCACAGCATTGACCGATTCATTAAGGCAGGAGCCAGCGTCACCATTGTCCTTCCAAATGAGCAGGTGGGCTTGTGGAACGAGTTGTGCGAGCAATATTCTTTCCACCGGCTATTGGCAGTGGCCATCGGCGGTGACAGCCGTTTCCAGTCGGTGAAAAATGCTTTGGCTACGATTAATCCCGAACCGGGCGACCTCATTGCCGTGCACGACGGTGTTAGGCCACTTGTGCCAGTCGAGGTGATTGAAAATGCTTATAGCGAAGCGGCGCAATATGGCTCGGCGATACCAGTTGTGCCGGTGACCGATTCCATCAGGGAGGTTGCCGGGGGGCACTCCAATGCGGTTGACCGTTCACGCTTTGTCGCAGTGCAGACACCGCAGGTGTTTGATGCCACGATACTCAAGGAGGCATACGGCGTGGACTATGATGCATCGTTCACCGACGATGCATCGGTGGTGGAACATGCCGGGCATTGCGTCCATCTGATTGGAGGCGACATATCAAATATCAAAATAACCCATCCCGGCGACATTGAAATAGCCGAAATACTGCTCAAGCGTGGAAAGCCTTGCTAAAACCAGCATAAAATACCTGCACGGGGTGGGACCCAAGCGCGCCGAGCTGCTTACGCAGGAGCTTGGCATTTGCTCATATTACGACCTGCTGTATTATTTCCCTTATCGATACATCGACCGTAGCAAAATTCACAAAATCAGCGATTTGCGCCAACTTGGCGAGAATGGCGAGATGCCTTACTTGCAACTGCGGGGGCAGTTTGCTGCATTTGCCGTGCATGGCGAGGGGGCGAAGCGGCGGTTGAATGCGCTGTTTTTCGATGGCACGGGTTCAATCGACGTGGTGTGGTTCAACAAGGTGAGGCAAATCGAGGAGAGTTACCACACTGGTGTAGATTACATAATATTTGGCAAACCGGCACTATATAACTCGCGATACAGTATTACGCACCCCGAGGTTGAAATTTACAAACCCGGGCAGGAGGTGGGCGGATTAAAAGGGGTTTACTCCATCACCGACAAGATGAGGCAGCGGTCGCTCACGTTGCGCATGTTCCAGCAATTGGTGCAAAACTTGCTTGGAGTGATTGGCAACATAACAGACCCACTCCCTGCCGACATCATAGCGCATTACCGCTTCATACCGTTGCGCGATGCCTTGGTTAATATCCATGTGCCATCTTCGGTGCAGATGTTGCAGCGGGCGCAATTCCGCTTGAAGTATGATGAATTGTTTTTCTTGCAACTTAATTTGCTGCGGTATTCCAAATCCCGTTCAATGAAACTTGGCGGACACAGGTTTGTGCGCGTGGGGCAGCATTTCAACGACTTTTACAACCATGTGCTGCCTTTCCCACTCACTGGGGCTCAGAAACGTGTCATCAAGGAGATTCGCGCCGACATGGGCAGCGGACGGCAAATGAACCGATTGTTGCAAGGCGATGTGGGGAGTGGCAAGACGCTCGTGGCGTTGATGACAATGTTGCTCGCCATCGACAACGGTTTCCAGGCTTGCATAATGGCACCTACCGAGATTCTGGCGCAACAGCACTATGAAACTATTTCGCAACTCGCCTCGCAGGTGGGTGTGAAAGTGGCATTGCTCACAGGCTCGACAAGCAAAAAGATGCGCGATGCAATTCACGCAGGTTTGGCAAGCGGCGAAATAGGTATTACTGTGGGCACTCATGCGCTTATCGAGGACACGGTGGTATTTGCCCGGCTCGGAATGGTGGTTATAGACGAGCAGCACCGCTTCGGTGTGGCGCAGCGGGCCAAGATGTGGAGCAAAAACACCGTTCCGCCTCATGTGCTTGTGATGACTGCCACGCCCATTCCGCGCACATTGGCCATGACCGTGTATGGCGACCTCGACGTGTCGGTCATTGACGAGTTGCCGCCGGGGCGCAAGCCTGTGACGACGGTGCTGCGGTATGACAACCACCGCCAGCAGGTATATCGGTTCATATATTCGCAACTCAGGCAAGGGCGGCAGGTGTACATAGTCTATCCGTTGATACAAGAAAGCGAAAAGCTCGACCTGCGCAACCTCGAAGAGGGTTATGACATAATACGTGAAACATTTCCCGACTACCGTGTGTGTTTCGTCCACGGCAAGATGAAGCCGGCCGAGAAGGACCACCAGATGCACCTGTTTGCAAGCGGCGAGGCGCAAATAATGGTGGCTACGACAGTTATCGAAGTGGGTGTGAACGTGCCTAATGCCACTGTCATGCTCATTGAGAATGCCGAACGGTTTGGCTTGTCGCAGTTGCACCAGTTGCGCGGGAGGGTGGGGCGCGGCGCCGACCGCTCGTATTGCATACTCATGTCGCACGTGAAAATCGCAAGCACCACGCGGCATCGCCTTGAAGTGATGACGCAGACCACCGACGGCTTCATGATTGCCGAGGAAGACATGCGCTTGCGTGGCCCAGGCGACATGGAAGGCACGCAGCAAAGCGGCATCGCATTCAACTTGCATATAGCCGACATTGCCAAGGACGGGCAAATCATACAAGCCGCACGGAATGATGCGCAACGTATCATCGACGACGACCCAACGCTGTCGAAGCCCGAGAACTTAAAACTGGCACGGCAATTGCAATTCTTATACAGCCACCAGCAAGACTGGAGCCGCATAAGTTGATACAGTGTTAAACATACATTTTTTTAACACGTAAAAAGTAAAATTATAATGTCGCAAACAGGGTATTTTGTGAAATATGTTGTAAAACATGTTTTGATGTAAATGGTTGAAATATTGCATATTAGTGTTATGTTTGAGTCTTTGTATAAAAGCGTTTAGAATATTTAACGTCGCAATAAAACCGCCAAGTTAAGAAAAATGGTTAAATTTGGCTTCCGTGAAGCGGAGGTATAAATCCGTTAACAAATCAAAGATAACTAACATTACCATAACAACCATTTAAATCGCACCAACGTGGAAGCTACATTAGTAATTTTGAAGCCGTCGGCAATAGGACGCGCCTTAGCGGGCGAGGTGATTTCCCGCTTCGAGAAGAAAGGCCTGATTATAGCAGGTATGAAGATGATACAATTGTCGAGTGAAATTCTCGACGAGCATTATGCCCATCTGCTCGACCGTCCATTTTTCCCTCGCATAAAAGCTTCCATGATGGCAACACCAGTGGTTGTGATGTGTATCAAGGGCAAAGATGCCGTGCAAGTGGTAAGAGCCATGACAGGTGTCACTAATGGGCGCAATGCAGCTCCAGGCACGATTCGTGGCGATTACAGCATGAGCGGACAGGAAAACATCGTACATGCTTCCGACTCGGTCGAGAATGCGCAAATAGAGCTTAACCGCTTTTTCAAGCCCGAAGAGATTTTTGATTACACACCATCAGGACTCAATTACCGTTACGCCTCAGATGAGATTTGATGGCACCAGCAAGTGGGCGTGACGCACTCTATTTTTATCACATCAAAGGAAAATGAATTTTAAAAACGTTTTTGGCTATTTCGGTTTGGGGCTGGCTTTTGCCCTGTCATCGACAGTAACTGCTTCGGCTCAAAATTTACAATCAGTATCGAATTATTCGCAGGCACACGAAGACTTATTGGCATCGCAGTCGCATATCCTCGACCAGATAAAGGTGGACGAAGTGCAGGAATTTGCGACAAAACTATATGAAGACCTTGAACCCGAATCGGATGTTTTTTCGATTTGCTGGGAAAGTGAGCATGTTGATGCATACGCAGGTTCGGGGATAGCAATTCCCGACAAGCAAGACATCGACGTGTCGGACTACTGTATGCCGTGTTCGAGCAATGTAATTACCAGCAATTATGGTTATCGCCGCCGTTTCGGTCGCATGCACAAGGGTATAGACCTGCGTGCACAAGTGGGCGACACGGTTCGTGCCGCATTTGACGGTAAAATACGCCTCACCAAATATGAACGTCGCGGATATGGCTATTATGTGGTAATGCGCCACGAGAATGGCATGGAAACCGTTTACGGCCACTTGTCGCGTTTCTTGGTTAAGCCTAACGACTATGTGAAAGCTGGCGACCCCATTGCGCTGAGTGGCAACACTGGCCGTAGCACAGGCCCGCACCTCCATTTTGAAACTCGTTTCATGGGCTATGCAATCAATCCCACAGCAATATTTGACTTTAAAAATCGCACGACGCACACCGACGTTTACACGTTCAACAAGAATACCTACAAGCGTTCGCGCAACTATGCCCCATCGAGCTATGCTTCGTCGGGAAAAGTATATCACAAGATACGTCGTGGCGACTCGCTAAGCAAAATTGCACGTCGGTATGGTACTACGGTGAGCAAATTGTGTGCTCTCAATGGCATATCGCGAAATTCGACAATACGTGAAGGCCGTAAGTTGCGAGTAAGGTAAAAAAACAGATTGCCAAAAACGAAAGATAGATAAACCTCATTGCCTAATAAGATAGAAGGGGAACATGTCGAGTGTTCCCCTTTTTGCTTTTAAGCCATTGATTGATGGAAATGTTTTCTAACTAAAATAATGAATTATGAAACTTGAATTGTCATTTAAAGCATTGATGGTAGCCTGTGCGGTAGCATGGGCGCCGGGATGGGCTTGCACGGGTATAACGTTGACAAGCGCCGACAGTTGTACAGTCGTTGCGCGAACCATCGAGTGGGGTGGAAGCGATTTAAACAGCCAATATGTGGTGGTACCACGTGGTTATGTCGAGCAATCTTATACGCCGACGGGTGTGGATGGTATGAAGTTTGCTTCGCGTTATGGCTATGTGGGATTGTCGGTGGAGCAAAAAGAATTTGTAGCTGAAGGGTTAAATGAAGTTGGCTTGTCGGCGGGGTTGTTTTATTTCCCTGGCTATGGAAGGTATGAAGATTATGACGAAAATCAGAAAGAAGCAAGCATTGCCGATTTGCAGCTTGTGTCGTGGGTGCTTGGTCGTTGTGCTACGATTGACGACGTGAAGGCGGCGTTGGATAGCGTGCACGTTGTTGCCATTGACCCGAGGGCATCGACTGTGCATTGGCGATTTGCCGACGTTACGGGGCGACAGGTGGTATTGGAAATAATTGATGGCAAAAAGCGGTTTTACGAGAACCGTCTTGGTGTACTTACCAATTCACCCGGTTTCGACTGGCAAATTACAAATCTGAACAACTACGTCAATCTTTTCCCCGGCGCTGCGCCTGCGCAGGAGATGGGGGGCGTGCGGCTGTCGCAATTCGGTGCGGGCAGTGGCTTACTTGGCATTCCTGGCGATGTAACGCCGCCATCGCGCTTTGTGAGAGCTGCATTTTTCCAGACTACTGCACCAGTGCCGGCTACAGCCGAAGATGCTGTGCTGAGTGCCCTCCAAATTTTGAATAACTTTGATATTCCCATAGGCATAGAGTTCGCAAAGGACAAGGTGCCGAGTGGCATACCGAGTGCGACACAATGGACATCGGCGACGGATATGCACAATCGTGTGATATATTACCGTACCATGTGGAACAGCCGCATACGCAGTATCAACCTCAATAATATTGATTTCGGCACGGTTGGTTACAGTGCCGTGCCATTAGACCTTGAGAAGCGGCAACCTATCGAGGTAGTTTTGTAGCAAATCATATCGGCTGAATGTCTGTCCTCTTCAAGCCAGTTCACGGCTCAAAAAAATTACGGTTGCCGACTTTTCACAAGGTCGGCAACCGCATCAAAACTTAATGTATTTATTATTGAATAACCAGTGTGTCTTTGTTTATCGACTGATGATTGTCGTATTTAACGCATATCATCATCGTCGTAGTCGGACAATTCGCCAAGTTCGTCCTCGTTGAAACCTTCGTCGCCATAAAATTCGCCGTCGTCGATGTCGTTGATGTCGATTGCTGCGCTTATGGCTGCAGCTTTGGCGGCTTTTTCGTTCACTTCATCGATGTCGATGAATTGGGCTGGAGCCTTGCCCTCCTTACGTTGGCACAAGGGGTCTTTGAGATTTTTCCCGGGAACACATTCTTTCATTTCCATGAAGAATGCGCGGTCGGTCATGTAGTCAAACACGAAAATTAATTTTTGACCCTCGTCTTCAATGAGTTCACTCAACTGAGTATCTTCCATCAGCCATATATCTTGGTCGGAGTCGGTGTCCATTTCCACCAATGTGATTTCTTTTTGTTTGCTCCAATCGTCGTCGCAAATGAAGAATGAGTCCATTTGGTCCTTGGAGTATCCCACTGAATCGAGAATTGCGTTGCGCAATCTCAGGAAAGTGTCATCGGCATCTATTGCAATCTCGCGTTTGAAGTTGTCAACTTCATCCGATACGATACGAAATCTATAAATCATCTTTGTGTGTTATATAAAAATATATCAGTATTTATTGATGCAGTTTGATGCTGCGAAATTAGTAATATTTTTTTTACACGTAACAATTTGCAGCATATTTTTTATTTGCCAATGTCGGCAGTTGTTATTTGTCGAATGTAAATTCACGCGACGCCAGTCGGTAATCGTCGAGGAATAGTTCCACGGTGTAGGTTCCGGCGTTCAGTGTGGTGTTGACGTTCCAGTATATAGCCATGTCGGGGATTTCCTGTCCGGCATATTCAAACGTTTTACGCTCGGTGTAAGCAACTTGTCCGCCTTCAAACGGGAATGTGCCATTCTCGCCGAGCAAGAATCCTTCGGGGCTTGTTATACGCATGTAGATTGTTTTTTCGCCCACTGGGGTGGAATTGTTTTGTGGTATGGTGAACGCAACTTTGAGCTGCTTGGCTTTGGTGATTTTTTTCTCGTTTTTGCCGTTGCTTTTCAATGCGGTCAGTGTCATGCCACTCACGTTGAGTTTCTCGGCAAGCGTCATGCGCTTTGAGAGGTCCTCGTTTTCTTTTGTGGTCTGGCTTACTTTTGAAGCTAATTTCTCGTTTTGGGAGCGTATTTTTTCGTTTTCGGCTTTAAGGCCGGCGTTTTCCCTGCCAAGCGAGTCGATTACTTGCACATAGTGCTTCATGATTCCTCGCAGCGTTTCAATCTCGTTTTGCAATTCCTTGATGCGCTTGTTGCTTGTGATTTGCTGGGTCTTGAGCTCGGTTAGCAATTTTTCCACCTTGTCCTTTGCTTCGCCGTATTTTATCAGCAGCGAGTCGTTGTTGAGAAATTGCGTCTGGCTTTCGTAATTCTTGAACTCATTGCTCAAGTTTTCATATTCTTGTTTCAATTGCAGCTGCTCGTTTTGGAGCAAGAGTTGCTCGTTGGCGGCTTTGGCGTCGTCGATTTGTTTTTTTGCGTAGAAAGCGAAAAATGAAATCGCCGCAGCAATTACCAAAGCACCTACTATGATTAATGCTTTCTTTTGAGAAGGAGCCATATATAATTGTTGGTTAGTTGTTTTAAATTCAGGTGTGCAAAGTTAAACATTCTATACAGAAATATGTGATAAAACTTAGCAAAAAAAGAATAACACACTTCATGCCACGCTTGTGGGGGTCAGGCGAAGTGCAACTGTTCGCCTTCGAGGGTGCCTGGTTTGATTGGTTTCTCTTTTGCGCCTTTCTTTTGTATTTTCTGCTCGGGTTTCTTTATCTTTTGTTTTTCACCTATTTTGAAACTGTCGAGAATTTTGTCCACTATTTTTTTATTGTCGGCAATATAGCTTATTTCGATTTGCATTGCAAGGTTGGTTTTTTTTGCGCACACGTTGGTCAAGCTGGCGTGCGAGCCGTCGGGCATCACTCCAGTGAGTGTGTAACCTTTGCAACCGTCGATTTTGGCTTTTTTCATTTTTGTGTCATACATGTTATATCCTGCTGCAGTTTTATTTAGCGCATATTTCATGTAGTTGTCGTCGGCTTCGGTCTTGTCGTATAGTTTGATGATTATGGCCAAGTCGTACCACTGTATTTCAAACACCGATGGGGAGTTGTAAGTAACCGTACCTCCTTCAGGCACATCGAAAGTGAGGTCATGTCCCGACCAAGTGAACTTCTCGGCCTTGCATCCTGCTATTGCGGCCACAGCCATCAACAGATATATTGCCAAACGCTTCATATTTAAACCATAATAATGCACAAAGGTAGTGAAAGTCGTGTGCAATGCAAAAAAACGGCTTGCAGTTTTATGCAGTTTTTGTCAGATTTTGCCCGTTTTGAGGCTTCGGGGCATGGCTCTTTCATTTAAAGCGGCATTAGGTGGGGGCAGCGAAGCCGTCCACAGTGTCGCTTTAAATGGGCGAGCCGTGGGTTCCGGTGCATGGTGTCAAATGAAATTTTGCTTATTACGGCGTTTGTGTTTAATTTTGTGGAGTAAATTGGATTAACGAAATGAGTATAACAATATTGGGGATAGAATCGTCGTGCGACGATACGTCGGCGGCTGTCGTGCGCGACTGCGTGCTTGTGAGCAATGTAATTGCCAGCCAAAAGGTGCATGAGGCCTACGGCGGGGTAGTGCCGGAACTGGCATCGCGTGCCCACCAGCAGAACATTGTGCCTGTGGTGTCGGAAGCAATCAGGCAGGCCGGCATCGACAAGACGGAAATTGATGCCATAGCGTTCACGCGTGGACCGGGGCTGCTCGGTTCATTGCTCGTCGGCACATCTTTTGCCAAGGGGCTTTCGATTGCTTTGGGCATTCCTGTTGTCGATGTGAATCACTTGCATGGGCATGTGTTGTCGCATTTCATAAAAGAAGATGCGAATAGCCCGACTCCCGAGTTCCCGTTTCTTTGCCTCTTGGTGTCGGGCGGCAACTCACAAATCATAAAAGTGGAGTCGCCTTATAAAATGCAAGTGCTTGGGCAGACCATCGACGATGCAGCTGGCGAGGCATTCGACAAATGTGCCAAGGTGATGGGGTTGCCTTATCCGGGTGGCCCATATATCGACCGCTTGGCGGCCGAAGGCGACGCTATGCGCTTCAAGTTCAGCAAGCCGCACATTCCCGGGCTCGACTATAGCTTCAGTGGGCTGAAAACATCGTTTTTATATACGTTGAGAGATGAGGTTGCCAAAAATCCCGATTTCATAGAACAGAATAAGGCCGACCTTGCCGCATCGTTGCAAAAAACGATTATAGACATATTGATGGATAAACTATCCCGTGCCGTGAAAGAAACGGGCATAACGACAATTGCCATAGGTGGTGGAGTGTCGGCAAACTCGGGTGTCAGAAGCCGTGTGCAAGAATTTGCCGATAGCCATGGCTTGACGGCATTCATACCCAAGCGTGCGTTTACCACCGACAATGCTGCAATGGTAGCTGTTGCGGGATATTTTAAATATTTGAATAAGGATTTTTGTAGCCTCGACCTTCCGCCATACGCAAGGGTGGCTATATAGGATATACACTTTTTCGTAATATGGATATTTCGATTATTGTGATTGGTGACGAATTGCTCATCGGGCAGGTCACTGATACCAATTCGGGCTGGATAGCCCGGCACGTGAACCCGCTGGGGTGGAACGTAAAAAGCGTGAAAGTGATTGGCGACGATGAAGCCGAGATATTGAAGGCTATAGGTGAGGGATTTGCGCAATCCGACCTTGTGTTGACGACTGGAGGACTGGGCCCTACCAAGGACGACATCACAAAGGAGGCCATGCGCAAATACTTTGGCGGCAGCATGGTATATGACACCGAAGTAGAGAAAAATGTGCTTGAGGTGGTCGAAAAACGTCATTTGAAAATAAATGACTTGACGGCAGCCCAGGCATACGTGCCGTCGTCGTGCCGCGTGATACAGAATCGTGTGGGTACGGCTCCCATCATGTGGTTTGAGAAAGATGGCAAGGTGCTTGTGGCAATGCCCGGTGTGCCGTTTGAAACCGAGCAGATGATGGAGCGAGAGGTTATACCTCAACTGATGTCGCACTTTTGTTCCGACGAGCATATAATGCACCGCACATTCATTGTCATAGACTATTCCGAATCGGTGCTTGCAATGAAGCTGGAGCAATTCGAGGCTAATATTCCTGCGGGCATACATCTTGCTTATTTGCCACGTCCGGGAATTATCAGGTTGCGTCTTACGGGGCGGTCGGCCAATGGCGACCAGTTGGCGGCCGACTTGGACATGTTGTCGGGGCAATTGCAAGACTTGCTTGGCAGCTCGATTATATCTTATGAAGACAAGCCTGTGGCTGCTATTCTTGGCGACATGTTGCGCGAAAGAGGGTTGACCATATCCACGGCTGAAAGCTGCACGGGAGGAAACATGGCGCATGAAATTACCGCAATTGCTGGCAGTTCCGACTATTTTGTAGGGTCGGTAGTTTCTTATAGCAATGATGTGAAGCAGTTGGTGCTGGGTGTACCTGCGTCGGTGCTGGCTGCCGAGGGTGCAGTGAGCCAGCCCGTGGTGGAGCAGATGTGCCGTGGTGTGAACGATCTGTTGCACACGCAGTGCAGCATTGCCACGTCGGGCGTTGCAGGCCCGGGCGGTGGTTCGCCAGAGAAACCCGTGGGCACGGTGTGGATTTGCGTGCAATGTGGCGACCGTCAGGTTGCCGAGCGTTACCATTTTCCTGGCACTCGCGACCGGGTAATCGACCGCGCGACAATGACCGGAATGCTCATGCTCATCAAGCTCCTTCGTGGTTAGGGAGTTGCATACACATAAAACGAAAGGAGGTACGGCCCTGAAGCTGCACCTCCTTTTGTTATTGATGACTATATGTTTAGAACATCTTTTCGGGGTATTCGCCGCTGGCGTGTAGCTCGGCAAACTTTTCGACAACGGCAGGGCGGTCGGCGGCGTATGTCACGCCAAACCATTTAGACGTGGTGTCGAGAACTTTTACCTTGGCTTTGCCTGTTGTCACCAATTCGTTGATGAGCAGCGGAACGTAAAACTCGGCTTTGAGGTTGCCCATGTTGGCATCCAAGAAACGCTTGAAATAATCTTCGGAATACTTGAAGTAGTCGGGAGTGAAGCCCCAAAGGTTCATCGAAACGGGAGTTTCGGGAGCCAGTGTCTGTTCAACGCCGTTCTCGTCGGTGAAGCAAATGGCATCGCCATTATAGCCGATGGCAGTGCGTTCGACCACGCCTGTCAGGTAGCCGTCCTTGGTTTCGCAAATTCCGCGGGCGACAGTGCCGTTGCGCGACATGGTGTTGCAGATGCGGAATCCTACCATGCAATATTCGTTTTCGCCAGTTGCTTTCGACAATTGTTCGGCCATTACCCTGAAGCTGTCTTGGCCATAGAAGTCGTCGGCATTGATGATGGCAAACGGCTCGTTAATAACATCTTTACCCATCAGCAGGGCGTGGTTTGTTCCCCAGGGTTTGGTGCGGCCTTCGGGGCAAGTATAACCCTCGGGAAGGTCGTTGATTGACTGGAACACGACCTCGGTGGGAATGTGGTTCTCGTATTTCGATAGGATTTTGCTGCGGAAGTCGGCTTCAAAATCGTGGCGTATTACAAATACCACTTTCCCAAAACCGCTGCGGATAGCGTCATAGATTGAATAGTCCATGATGGTTTCTCCGTGTGGGCCGAGTCCGTCGAGTTGTTTTAAACCTCCATAGCGGCTACCCATTCCGGCAGCCAGTACAAACAAAGTAGGTTTCATGTCTTGTGTATTAAAGAATTATTTAAGAAATGAAAATTTTATGGTTCTTTTGTATGTTTCTCCGGCAGCCAATTTCTGTGACGGGAATTGGGGCTTGTTGGGAGCGTCGGGCATGCCCTGGCATTCTATGGCCACTCCGGCATAGTCGTGGTAGTCGTGTCCGCTGATGCTCTTGGGGCATCCTTCTAACCAGTTGCCAGTGTAAACCTGCACGGCTGGCTGGTCGGTGCTAACTTTCAGTGAGCGGCCCGATGCCGGGTCGGCCAGCACGGCTATTTCTTTCAGTTCCTGGTTCCAGTTGTCGATCACATAGCAATTGTCATATCCTTTGCCGTAGTTCAATGCCGGGAAGTCGCATTTTATGTCACGGCCCAGCGGCTTGCTCTCGGTGAAGTCCATCGGTGTGCCAGCCACGTCGGCTATTTCTCCGGTGGGTATCAACGTGTCGTCGGTGGGTAGGTATTTATGGGCGGCCAGCCACAGGGTGTGGTCGAGCACGCTGCCTGTTTCCTCGCCGGCAAGGTTGAAGTACACGTGGTTGGTGAGGTTGACTATGGTGTCGGCGTCGCAGGTTGCCTCAAAGCCCAATGTGAGTTCGTTGTCGTTGTTCCAGCTGTAGCGGGCTGTGACTTTCATGTTGCCGGGATAGCCTTCCTCGCCGTCGGCGCTTTCGTAAGTCATTACTACGGAATCGCCTTCGATGCGGCTGTTCCAAATCTGGTTTTGGAAACCTTCGGGGCCGCCGTGCAGGGCATTTGGCCCGTTGTTGATGGCCAGTGTATATTCTTTGCCGTTGAGTGTGAAGTGTCCTTTGGCGATGCGGTTGGCATATCGGCCGGGGACCTTGCCTGCGCATGGGCCATCGTAGAAGTAGTCGGCCGCGTTGGCATATCCGATTACCACGTCGGCAAGTTTCCCGTCTTTGTCGGGAACCCACACTGAAACGATGCCTGCGCCGAGGCTTGAAAGCTCGACGCACGCACCAGTTTCGTTAGTGATTTTGTATATTGTAATGTCGCCCTTTGGCGATGTTACTTTCCGTTGGGTTATATTCATGATTGCAAGCGAGTTTATTCAACCCTGTGGGCACCGTCCGAGATAATCACATCGTAAACTTTTGGCTCGTGGCCATATTTTTCGGCAAATTTCTTTTTGGCCGTTTCGATGAAAGTGTCGTGGATTTCGTCCTTTACAAGGTTGATTGTGCAACCGCCGAAGCCTCCGCCCATGATGCGCGAACCGGTCACGCCGCATTCTTTGGCGATGTCGTTGAGGTAGTCGAGCTCTTCGCAGCTCACTTCGTAATACTTCGACAAGCCTTCGTGAGTTTCATACATCTTTTTGCCCACGGTTTCATAGTCGCCACGTTTGAGGGCATCGCAAACGTCGAGCACACGTTGCTTTTCGCCGATGACATATTCGGCGCGCTTGAAGTCCTCTTCGGTAATTTCGCCCTTGTGTGCGTTGAGGTCGGCCATTTCGGCGTCGCGCAGCGATGGAACACCCAGCGTGTTGGCCACGCGTTCGCATGATTCGCGGCGTTTGTTGTATGGCGAGTCAACAAGTTCGTGCTTAACTGCCGAGTCGAGCAATACCAGCTTGTAGCCTTTTGGCTCGAACGGGAAGTATTCATATTCGAGTGAGCGGCAGTCTAAGCGGATAAGGCAGTTTTCTTTCCCGAATACCGAAGCAAACTGGTCCATGATACCGCAGTTTACGCCGCAATAGTTGTGTTCGGTCGATTGTCCGATGCGTGCAAGCTCGAATTTGTCGATTTTGTTGCCGTTGAACATGTCATTCATGGCGTATGCGAAGCATGATTCAAGAGCTGCCGAAGACGACAGGCCAGCGCCCAATGGTATGTTGCCCGAGAATACTGCATCGAAGCCTTTGACGATGAAGCCTCGCTTGATTACTTCGCGGCACACGCCGAAGATGTAACGCGCCCATTGTTGCTTGGGTGCGTCTTCTTCGTTAAGCCCGAATTCGACGTATTCGTCGATGTCCATTGAATAAACGCGCACTTTGTCGAGCCCGTTTGCGCGTATTTCGGCCATTATGCACTTGTCGATAGCGCCAGGCATGACGAAACCGCCGTTGTAGTCGGTGTGTTCACCTATAAGGTTGATTCTACCAGCCGAAGCGTAGATTGCTTCGGTTTTACCGAAACGTTCCAAGAATTGTTTCTGAATTTCCTCTTTCATTGTAAAGCTTGAGTGTTTTAAGATTTATGTTAATAATTTGCTACGAATATAGTAATAAAAAATTAATTGGCTTGTCGGAATTATGATTATTTTACCAATATTTCCATTTTGCCGCTTTTCAAGTTGTGGCGCGCTTCGACTTTTCCCATGCTCCCGAGCCACGGCGTCGGCACAGGTAGAAAAATCCCTTTATTACGTTGATGTTCATGAACAAGAAGTAATATGGCACATACAGGTATTTGTTCTTGATTGACTTTCTCGACAGGGCGTAGCCCCATAGTCCGCAAAGGTAGAACATTGCTTGGAAAACGAGTGTGGCGGTGAAAAAGGCCGACGACGGGTTGAGGGCAGTTATTGCGATGTTGAGCGGCAGCATGAGGAACAGCATGATAGGCGTGATGGTCCATCGCAGCACACGGTGTGATATGTACTGGAACGACATGGTGCCATATTTGAATATGTTGAACAGGCCGCGCAATCGCCACACCGATTGTAACCCACCAGCGGCGATGCGCACCTTTCGTTTTTCTTCTTCCTTCATATCGGCCGAACCGCTTTCTTCGGCGTATGCGTCGGCGCAATACTCTATTTTGTAACCTTTTGCCGCGATGCGCATCGACATCATGAAATCATCGAGTAATGTGTCGTTTTCCATCTTCTCGAACAACTCGCGCCTGATGGCAAACAGCTCGCCAGCGGCACCGACAGCAGTGCACAGCTCGGAATCTAAGCGTTTCAGTGTCGATTCATATTTCCAGTACATGCCTTCGCCGCCTGTCGAGGCGTTGCTGCGCTGGTGGTCGGCAATGCGTTTCTCGCCGGCAACGCAGCCCACCCGCAGATTGCGCACGAAGCAAGCGGCAATGCACTTGATGGCATTGCGGTTGAGCATGGTGTTGGCATCGGTGAACACGACGATTGGCGTGTCGATGAATGGCATGCTGCGGTTAAGGGCTGCCGTTTTCCCTTTTCGTTCGGGCTTGAAAAGCACTGTTATGTTGTCGTATTTTTCCAATAGCTTATTTGTGCCATCGTTGCTGCCGTCGGTCACCCACACTACTTTTAATTTGCCTTTGGGATATTCGAGCATTGATGTGTTGCGCATTTTTTCGGCAACGATTAGCTCTTCGTTGTATGCTGCAATCAGCAATGTCGCTTCGGGAAGGTCGCTGTCGGCAATTAGTTGTGGCTCGGGGCGTTTTGTAAAGGCGCATTTAACCTTGACAAGTATCCATAGTATGATTCCATAGCCTATGTAGGTGTAAAACACAATGCATAGGCACACGATGAATGTCGTTTCTATCCAGCTCATGATTGGTTACATATTGCAAAGAATACGGCAAATTTAGCAAAAAATGTTGGCCTGTGAAATTTCCTTGGAAGTATCGTTGCAGCAGTGCTGCGGCCATTGCATTTCTATTCAAGTTCGATGGCCGATTTGGGTTAAAATAGCAATGAGCGGAGAAATTCAATGCGATTGCCCGGTATGACTCCGCCGCACATGCGGTTGCCTTGCGGCTGCTCCTATATTGAGTAGCCAATGATATGTAGGAGTGATAAATAATGTTAAATAGTATGGCTGGCGGTTAACGTGGTTGTGTGGCTTTGTTTGATTTACGGCAATAAATTCATACCTTTGCAGTCCGATTATACCCGATTTTATAAATTCGTTGTCGTGAGGGCGGCTTTTGGCCGAGTCGCTTGAAACGTTGCGAATGTATTAATTAACTATTAATCAGGATTTAAAAAAGTGGATACTTTAAGTTACAAAACTATTTCTGTCAATGCAGAAGGTGCCAAAAAGGAATGGGTAGTAGTGGATGCTACCGACCAAGTATTGGGCCGTCTGTGTGCCAAAGTTGCAAAGATATTGCGAGGCAAGTACAAACCTTGCTATACTCCGCATGTCGATTGTGGCGACAATGTTATCATTATTAATGCCGACAAGGTTGTCTTGACTGGCAAGAAGTGGACCGACAGGGTTTACTTGTCATACACTGGTTATCCAGGTGGACAACGTTCTACAACTCCGGCTGTGCTGAAGTTGAAATCGGAGCGCAAAGGCATCAAGCCGGGTATCAACCCGTTGTTCATGAAGGTTCTCAAGGGTATGCTCCCAAAGAACAGGCTCGGAGCTCAACTGTTGAAGAACGTGCATGTATTCAATGGTCCGGAACATCCCCATGCAGCCCAAAACCCAAAAGTTATCGACATTAATACATTAAAATAATAGGAAGTATGGAAATAGTAAATGCAGTTGGCCGTCGTAAAGCCGCAATAGCCCGCGTGTTTTTCAAAGAAGGAACTGGTGTGATAACCATCAACAAACGTGCGCTCGAAGTGTATTTCCCTTCTTCTATACTTCAATTCATCGTTAAGCAACCTCTTGCACTGCTCGAAGCAGAGGGCAAATATGACATCAAGGTAAACCTGTGCGGTGGCGGTTTCAAAGGTCAAGCCGAGGCTTTGCGCTTGGCTATCGCTCGTGCATTGGTTAAGATTAACCCCGAGGACAAGCCTGCATTGCGTGCAGCTGGTTTCGTAACACGCGACGCACGTGTCGTTGAACGCAAGAAACCGGGTCGTCCAAAGGCTCGCAAGAGATTCCAGTTCAGCAAGCGTTAATCCGTTTTTTGCGAGAGAGTTTAGTATCCAAATTGTGGGGACTCCTGCATTCAGCATAGGAATTGCGTGGCTACCTCACAGTTGTTAAAAGTCGAATGTAAACAAATTAAAATCAAATGACAACACCAAATTTTGAACAATTACTTGAAGCAGGATGCCATTTCGGCCACCTGAAACGTAAATGGAATCCTGCCATGGCTCCTTATATCTTCATGGAGCGCAATGGTATCCACATCATTGACCTGTACAAGACAATCGCAAAACTCGATGAAGCTGCTGCTGCCCTGAAGGGTATTGCTAAAGCTGGAAAGAAAATCCTTTTTGTCGCTACCAAGAAGCAAGCCAAGCAAGTGCTTGCCGACAAGGCTGCCGCCGTCGGAATGCCTTACGTTATCGAACGTTGGCCGGGTGGTATGTTGACCAACTTCCCCACTATCCGTAAGGCTGTGAAGAAGATGGCTAACATCGACAAGATGGAAAAAGACGGAACTTTCGACAACCTCTCGAAGCGTGAAAGACTTCAAATTTCGCGTCAACGTGCAAAGCTCGAAAAGAACCTTGGCAGCATTGCCGACTTGAATCGTCTGCCGTCGGCTCTTTTCGTGGTTGATGTTATGAAAGAACACATCGCCGTAGCCGAAGCCAACCGCCTGGGCATACCTGTGTTTGGCATTGTTGATACCAATTCCGACCCATCAACTGTGGACTATATAATTCCGGCAAACGATGACGCATCGAAGTCGATTGAAATAATTCTCGACACCGTGTGCGCTGCAATTGCCGAAGGTATTGAAGAACGCAAGGTGGAGAAGGTTGACAACAAGGATGCAGCCGAAGGCGAAGATAAACCTAAGCGCACTCGCATCTCGCGCCGTAACAAGGCCGAAGGTGAAGGCAACGACGAAGCTGCTGAAGCAGCTGCCGAAGCTGCCGAGCCCGAAGCTAAGACCGCCGCAGAGGAAACCGCAGCCGAGTAATCGACGAGAGGTGATAGTTTTTTCAATAACTAATTTTTAATACTGAAGAATATATGGCAGTTACTATGGCCGAAATCAGCAAGCTGCGCCACATGACTGGTGCTGGCTTGATGGATTGCAAGAAAGCTTTGGCCGAAGCAAACAATGATATGGAGGCAGCCATCGAGATTATCCGCAAAAAAGGACAAGCTGTGGCAGCCAAGCGTGAAGACCGCGAAGCATCGGAAGGCTGTGTGTTGGCAGCATCTACGGGCAAGTTTGCAGCTATCGTGGCTCTGAAATGCGAAACCGACTTTGTTGCAAAGAACGAGGGTTTTGTGAACCTCACCAAGAAAATCCTTGCCGCTGTAATGGACAATGCCCCCAAGTCGCTCGACGACGTGAAGGCTCTTGTCATCGACGGCAAGACTATTGCCGACCTCATTGTTGAGGAAATTGGCAAGACTGGTGAGAAAATGGAACTTGGTGCATACGAGTATGTTGAAGCTCCTTCGACTGTAGCTTACAACCACTTTGGCAACAAGCTTGCCACTGTAGTAGGTTTCAACGAAGAGGGCGTTGACGCACAAGTTGCCAAGGAAGTGGCAATGCAAGTTGCTGCGATGAACCCGCTCGCAGTGTGCCGCGAAGAAGTTCCTGCAAAGATTGCCGAGCAAGAGCTTGAAATCGGCCGCGAAAAGGCTCGTGAAGAAGGTAAGCCCGAGAACATCATCGACCGCATTGCACAAGGTCGCTTGAACAAGTTCTACAAGGAAAATGTGTTGATGGAGCAAGAGTTTGTTTCCGACAACACTATGGACATCGCCACTTACCTCAAGAAACAAAGCGCAGGCTTGAAAGCAATCGCATTCCGTCGCGTCAACCTCAACGAGGATTAATCTCACAAAGATTAAAAAATATCAAAGCCAGGCAGCAGCAAGCTCGCCTGGCTTTTTTGCATATATTCAGTAGTATCACCTTTGTGTGAGGTTGTGTCTGGATAGGGTTGGGGGATTGGAATTTAGAAGGTAGGTTATAAGTTTGCAATATGGAAAAGCTTTATATCAACGTTTCCCTTGATATTAGCTATAAAGAGGAACATTTACTGAATATCTTAAAGCTGTTACCATTTTATTTATGATTAAACATGTTGCATATTTGGGTTATTGCTAACTCGCAGATTTTATAAGGATAGCGCAAACCAAGAAACAGAAAGTTGGAATACACCCCGTTTTGCCGCAGAGCCCGCAGGTGGTCGTTCATGATTTGCTTGTGGCTGCGTAGCCCCGAGGAAGACGCTCCGCCCGTGCGCATCGTCACGAAATCCTTTGGTATGTAACGTGTGCTGATACGGTGAATAAAAATTAGCCGCAACAAGTTTTCAAAGTCGGCCGCCACTTTATATGAAAGGGCGAACGTTCCGAACTTCTCATACACAGAACGGCGGCAATAGAACGATGGGTGAGCAGGCATGAACCCGAAACGCATCCAACTCCGATGAAATCGACGTGAACTATAGTAACGGACACATTTCCCTAAATTGCCGTCGTTCACATAATGTACGTCGCCATACACGGCATCAATGTCGTTATCGGTCAAAACTTTGGCCACTTCTTCCAACACATCGGGTGATGTGTAGAAGTCGTCGCTGTTGAGTATTCCCACCACATCGCCTGAGGCACGGGCGATGCCCTTGTTCATGGCATCGTATATGCCACGGTCGGGTTCGCTCGACCACCGCAGCCGTCCATTGTACAGCGGTTCATATTCTCGCACGATGTCGAGCGTTTTGTCCTTTGAGCCGCCGTCCACAATGATGTGTTCAAAGTCGGCGTAAGATTGCCGCAACACGCTCTCGATGGTGTCACGAAGAGTCGCACCGCTATTGAAAGTAGCAGTGACAATCGAGATTTTCATAAATGATTTATTTGGAATTTAGGATATATTCCTTGTACGAACTTTTTGTGCGGGGTTTCCTTGGTAGATAGAATAAGGTTCTAAATCATGGTTGGCAACTGAGTTAACTCCTAACACTGCATGTGAATGTAACGTAACTCCAGGACAAACAACCGATTGGGCTCCCACCCAACTGCCATCTTCCAAAGTGATTTCCCCGACAATCAAGTCGAAAGTCGCTTTTTTGTAATTGTGGTTGCCGCAAAGCAGCATCGCCCCTTGACTGATGCACACGTTGCTGCCGATTTTCACCCTTGCAAGATTGTCAATCCACACATTCTCGCCAATCCAAGTGTAGTTCCCGATTTCGAGCATCCACGGATATTTAATATTGACACAAGGCTTAATGTTCACCCCCGTGCCAATTTTTGCCCCGAAGGCACGTAGCAAACGCACTTTCAATCCCGAGTTTGGCAGCCAAGAGGTCTTCATCACCAATACGTTGGCAAAATACCACAGCAGCCGTTTCCATGGTGCCCCGGGCCGATACCAAGAGTTGTCGTACTGTGACAGATTAGTTCTCATATACAAAATCTGGTTTATCAGCCTTGCCTAATATCCACTCATACAACATCATCATTCGTTTCCCTAAAACTTCAACCGAATAATTATCTTTCATCAGCCGTTTGCCATTTAGTCCCATTTGAATGCGTTCATCTTCACCAATCTCGTATGCTTCTAAAATGGTTTTGTTGATAGTTTCTTGGTCGTTATTTATCCACCAACCGCAATGGTTGGTTTCCAATTCTTCCCATGGCATACCAGTAGAAGCAATAACTGGGACTCCTCTGATTAATGCTTCAGTGACTATATTTCCAAAATTCTCAAAATCGCTGGGAACGGCCAATACCGATAACTCACGGATAGCCGTGTCTTTTTTATCTCCCGTGAGGAATCCGGTAAATGTTACATTGTTAAGATTCAGGCGTTTAACTTCACTTTTAAGGAATGATTCATAATTTTCATCTCCTGCCCCAATCACAACCAATTCTGCATCATTGATTTTTCCCTTCAAAGCATTCATTGCATATATCAATCTTTCTATACGCTTCCTTGGATGCACTCTACCAAGGTACCCTATTTTAAAATGGGCTTTTTGGGGAATAGCCCTATCTATATAGTCATCCAAATCGATAGGATTTGCTATCACCGCGACAGGATTGGTAAAACCCAACTTACGATAATGCTCCATTTCTTCCTTACATGTAGCTTGAATGCAAGCAGCCATCTGCAAATCGGTTCGCTGGTACAATGCTAAAGATATTTTTTTTATTAAAGAAGAATGGGCTAATGCTTGAGGGTATAACATTCCACGTAAGGTTATTATATATGGTCTATTTAAACTTCTTGCGTAGGAGGCAACCCCATGCCCTAAATACAACCATAATCCTTGTATATGATACAAATCGTATTCGTTAAGAGAACATAATAAATTGTCTATATTTGGAATGTAACCAAATCTTTTATACTTTGTAGGTGAAGTATAATGTATTGGAATATCTTTAGCAATAAGCATTCCATCATTTTCAATTGGAGGAGCAATTGCCTCAACATCCACGTTTTGCATTTTAAGTCCCTTAATTGTTAAATATGTACTAAGTGCAGGACCGCCATATTTTACATCAAGAATCCCCGAATGAAGAACTTTCATGTGTTATATATTTGATTATACAATGTTTTATATTGTTCTGCAACAGTCTGAGGGGTAAACCGCTCAATATTTTGTTTGCCAAGTCTGATTAAATTTGTACGTAGAGTTTCATCCGTTAAAAGTCGAATTATAGCATTGCGTATGTCTTCAATTGATTTTGGATTTACAAAATACGCAGCATCTCCAGCTACTTCATGAAGTACTGGAATGTCACTGGCTATAATGGGAACTCCTGCGGCATTTGCCTCAATAATCGGCATTCCAAAACCTTCATAGAAAGAAGGAAACGTTACAATACTTGAACTTGCATATAATTCTAATATTTTATCATACGATATATTGTAATAGTTTTCATAATGGATATGCAGTTCCTGCGCTAATTGTTTTTGATTATCAGACATATAACCTACTATCGTCAGTTTTAATTGTAATCCCTCAATGGCTTTTAAAACTCCTTCTAAATTTTTGTTCGGTTTTGTACCTATATGTAAAATTTTGTTCGGGAAATTATTATGTCGTTTGACTAAGGTTTGTATATAATGAGTAGATATAGGATTATATATAACAGATATTTTTCTTTTCACTTTTGGAACCATTATAGTCAATTCGTCTTTAGTGAAGTGACTAATTACCGACACCTTGCTGACAATTGACAATGGTAACTTAAACCATATCCACTTTTTTAAGAACCGAGCTAAGAAGTTACCTTTTACAATAGATTGTACGTCATGAATGGTTAGTAAAGTTCTTTTTCCTAACCCCAATGCAATATAATGAACCTCTCCCGATATGTGGTTCACCTCTCCTCGATGCTTCTTTGCAAACAGAATGTTCTTGAATATAGACGAAACACTCGCACCACTGTAAGGTAACTCTATTAAGGCGACATTATCACCAAGATATTTCTTCAATGAATAGAATATCTCTTCAATACTGTTAGCTTCAGGTCGTTTCTTTCGTATGAATACAACAACTTTCATTTTGTTTGTCTATATAGCTAATGGATATGTTCAGACCCAGCATGGTAAAGTAAACGATATATGCGAACCAATTGTACAGGCACATTTGCATATATAAGCTCATGGGCAATATGACAATTGTTGTTGCCCATGATATTTTAGATAAATATTCGTCCTTAATAGTTCGGCTGATTCGAATCATATGCAATAGCACAAACAATCGTATGCCTGTAACGAGCAAAAAACCATAGAAGCCAAATTCAATCATGATTCTGCCTATTTCTTCTTCCCAATCAACCTCTGACCGTTGTTGCAGAAAGCCTTGTACAGACATATTGGCTATGCCGACTCCATTCCCAAACGCACCTGCATAGTCAAACATTCGTGTGATATCGAAAAAGCGATTTACGCGCGTATCTACGTCATAGGATGATTCGTTTACACGTTCAATGAAATTGTCCACGGCTGCGATACCAAACTCATTGTAAAATATTGTTGCCATTACACTAAGTGCGATAATCCCGAACAGGAACTTATGATTCATTTTCCATAATGATTCATAAATGGCGGTCATAAATATTATACCACCTGCAATGATAACTACACTGCGCGAGCCAGTCATAAAACACCCTAATACACCAAGTATTAATAAGGTAACGGCTACTTTGTTAACGTTTTTGTTGAGTTTTGTTCTGATTCTAACCAAGCATAGAGTAAATGTGACAACTAAGATGCAGAAATTTCCTAACGGCGTGAGGTATGAGAATACGCTGCATACTCGTGCTGCTCCACCAACCGTGGCGATACCGTTTTTCATTTCTGTTGCATATTTGTTTATATATGCCGTAGGCGGACTTGCATATTGGACGATGGCAAGAATCAGCACAATAAAAGCAATGATTGCACCATATTTGAGGAAAGTGTTCAGTGCATTTCTGTCATTAATCAACAAAGGCAAAACCGAAACCAGAATTATAGGACTGATATATTGAATGATGGTAATGCCTCCAACAATGAGTCCGTTTATCAGGAATGTTATACATGTAGCCGAAAAAATAACTGTCCAGCCATAAATGGAGTATGCGCTTATGATAGGAGAAGATATGCCTATTAGTCCTCTATGCCGTTTGAAAACATAGAGTGCCGCAATAATCATCAATAGCAAATACTTCACGGTATAGAGCAACGAGCCTGGCACCCCTGGAAGAATCCATTTTCGCAGCACTCCCTCCATGAAAATGTATATGTAAAAAAAGATGATGAAAAACTTAAGGGTTTCTATATTGCTATTGTTCATCTTTTTAATCTTGAAACAAGAAAACGGTTGTATCTCTTGCCGTATGCTTCCCAAGAAATTTGTCGTTTATCATCTTCGGTTAAGTAATTACGCTGGCCAATAAGTGATTTAGATATGCTTATGGCATGGCTCAATTCATTGGCAAGAGAGTCGGCAGTGTATTCTTTCATTTCAAACAGGAATTCTTTTTTCGTGATTATATTCCTTAAGTCGGGTCCACCTGTTTCGTGTGAATAGACCAAAGGCAATCCGCAAGCCATAGCTTGAAACAGCACCAATCCAAATCCATCTTGGCGTGACGGCAGAGCCAAAACTTTTGCTTTAGCATAGTAATCGACTAATTCCAACTGACTGACCGCATCAATATGTGTAGAATTAGCATTTTGTGGAAACGGGCAATCTATGATATTGCCAACGTGCAACAAAGTAAACTGTCCTCTTTTACATGCCTCAGTCAACAAATCACATCCCTTTTGGTACGACCAGTTGCCGACGAAAATGACATCATATTCGGGTGTTATGCTGTTAACAGGATGAAACAAATCAATGTTTACTCCGTATGGATTGACAAATAACTTATTCTCATCAAAACCTTGAGAAATAAAACTTTCAAAGGTGTGCTGCGAAGGCAATGCTATAATATCGGCCATTTCATATTGCCGCAGCTCAATGGGAATATCTTTTCGATAAACTTGTTTTGCTGTTGGAATCTTTCTTAATATTTCATCTTGTACAATTATATGTTTTGCACCTCTATCACAAATGATGAATGCGCCATATTTCTGTTTCGCTTTTTTTAATGCCTTTACAGAGCAGCCACTGATGGTTATGGCAATATCGCATTGCTTTAGATAGAGAGATGATAAATAGTCAACAATGCGGCAAACAAGGTAATATATAAGGCGATTTCCATCAAATGGAAACTTAAATTTTCTGAATAAAAACATTAATGGAGCGCAAACATAAAAAAATGACACTACGTTTTCCTTATTTAACCCAAATTTTTTACATCTGCTTTTGGATACCATTGTATAAAATGTCACATCATGACCTTGCTTTACAAACTGTACGGACATATCTAATAAATGCGAACGACCTGGCGTTATAACTGCTATTTTCATGATTATTTTCATTTATTCTGGAATTTAATAATTCCAATTTGCTATTTTATTTTTTTGCTCTTCTCGCTTTTTTATACATGATGTAATCTCCGCCTTTCAATGACTCCACAACCAAATCTGAATGTACTCTTTTTCTAATGTTAATTTCTTTTGCTGGATTCCCTCCATAAATAGTTAAATCTTTCATATTTTTCACAGCTACAGCATTTGCTCCCAAAACGCTTCCGTACCCAATTTCATTTACACTGGGCAAAACCACACTATCTGGACATAACCAAACATAGTCTTTAATAATCAATTCAGAATTCGGTCTATAATTTTCCCAACTTGCAGTGTCTAATCGATGTGACCCCATAACAATTTTTACATCTTTTCCTATAATCACATGGCTCCCAATTCTAACAGGCCAACTAAAAGACGAGAATTTATCAGTATCGATACTACTGTGGCTTCCAATCGATAAATTTTTATTGGCTTTCATTGCTAATGATATTGGCATAACTACCCCATCACCAATTATCGCTCCTTTTTTACGCGCAATATATCTAGCAAGTTTGTATTTCCATTGTTTCTTCCACCTGACAATCAATCCTATAAAATAATGAAAATTCGAGCGTTGCTGTATTGATTCCTCATAAGAGTAATAATGTCCAATTTTTGTATTCACTGATTTATTTATTTTATGATTTTATGAATTGATTGATAAAAAAGTAATAAAACTTTAATTAATAAGAGTGTATTATGGCTTATACATGTAGGTAATGATAAAAGATGAATAAACAGTCTGCGCTTAAAAGATAATGGATAATAACAATCTTTAATTAATTTGACATTATCTCTTTCGGCATGCAGTATTCTCTTTTTGTCATGTAATGAATAATTTGAATACATGTATAAATTAAACAAGGCCAAAATGCGCTGAGAATAGCCTGTTCGGGTAATAACAGTACGTTTATATTTTTCGTCAATAATATTATATTTGGAAAATAATTTTGGAACTATTGATAGAAAAATATCTGAAGCAGTGAATAACGATTTAACATTTCGTTTACCTATTCTTGACAGTGAGTTTTTTGAGTCTTCTCCATGATAAGCATAATAATATCCACAATAATTTGAAAGGATTATATGTTCGATATGCAGGTAGTAGGAATAAACAAATATATGGTCTTCATGGTACGATAATTTATTTGAGAATCTCAGGCCATTATCTTTTATCACTTTCAAATTAAATAATTTATTAGTCGGTCCACCATCACGAAACAAATCATAATTTATGATTAATTCTGATGGAGGCATATTACATGTACTATCATCAGAATATTGAAAAGAAACATATTGTCTTGTTGGCGTTTTTGTTATTAACCCACTGACAACTATTGATTTATATTCATTGCTGTGGCAGTGCTTGGCTAAATCGGTAATATAATCAGGCGCAATGAAGTCATCAGAATCAATAAATGTAATATATTTACCTAATGCCACATCTATCCCTTTGTTGCGGGCAGAACTTACACCTCCATTTGATTTATGGATTACTCTAAATCTTTTATCTTGTTCTGAAAAATTATCACAAATTTTGCCGCTCGTATCTGTAGAACCGTCATCAATTATGATACACTCCCAATTTTTGTAAGTTTGTTCCAAAATGGAATCCAAGCACTTTGTGATATATTTTTCACAATTATACGCAGGAACCACAATTGATATCAAAGGACAGATGTTTATTTCTTCCATAAGTTTCTAATTTTTAGAAAGTTTTCAAACCCAATTATTTTGCATATCATTGCGGTTTTTGAGTATGGATATGGATGGAGAGGTTTCTGCCCCAAACATTCAATCTTTGAAATAGCCTTGTGGTATAATGGAGAACCATATTTAGCTTTACACATCACAAGTGACATATTGCGAGCAATACCTGTTTTAATGGCTAATGAAGAATCTACCGATAGCAGTATTTCTGCTTGTGCCATATATGAGTAAAACAGTGCTTGTAATTTGGACTCGCTATAAATATCCGAAGTACTCAAAGACTCATGGCCTCGACGGTAATAAACATGGGCATTGGGGCAAAATATGACTTTTGACGCTAATGTTAGAACTTTTGTGAAGAAAACCCCATCATCATTAATTGTAATATCTTTATCCCAGCCCCCGGTATCCTTAATCAGCTCTCGTGTCATTAGCCAACATGAAGTCAGCATCATGTTTCCAGTATTTAACATGTCCGTTACTAAGTCAATTGGACGTTCATAATTTTTGTAAATATTCCGTTGAGGGAACTTTGCTTCTGATATATCATGATAAAAAATATCCCATTCAGAAGATATGACCGTGCTTGTGTCATTTTCCATTAAAAATTGAACTTGCCGTTCAATTTTTTGCAATGACAACAAGTCATCAGCATCCATATACATAATATATTCCCCAGTCGATTCATCAAAAGCCCTATTCCTTGCGGCCCATGCTCCAGCATTCGATTGCGTAAATACTTTCACTCTCTCATCTGCATTTGCGTAGCTCGTTGCAATATTGTAAGATGCATCAGTTGAGCCGTCATCGACAATGATGAGTTCTATATTGTTGTATGATTGTGCCAATATGTTTTTGATAGTCGTGGCAAGGAATTTTTCGCCATTATATACTGGCATCAAAACAGACACCAATGGTTTGTCAGCATTATCCATTTTTATAGATTTTGCGTTTGATAAATATTATAATGCCATTCCTTTCAGCTTTATTCATGCCGACAGTAAGGAATGTGCCTATACATAAAGCTTCGCTGATTATTATTCCTAATAATTTATCAATTATAGATTGTTGAAATATTGGCAATACTACCAGCTTTACTACAAACAAGCAAATTAAAACTTTACATATAGGGAATAGTACGGATTTGAAATAAGTCTTATATTGCAATTTGACGGAAGGTAAAACAATCCAAATACGAGCTACTTGTGCCGCATATTCAATACACAAATAAGAAACCATCATTTCTTGTAATGTGAAATTGAAGAATTTTAATTCGATATAGGCAATCGGAACAGCTAATAACAATATTGTACCTTCAATGATTTGAAATCGTCTGATATTCCCTGTTGCATTTATTGCATGAATAAGAGGTTGCCTCAAAGGCGATGTAAAACATACCAATATTATTATTTGAACTAAAAAGACTGTATTATCAGGTACGTTTTTAAGCCATAAAGTCAGAACCGCCTCTGTATAATTCAATACAGGATATACAATCATAAGCATTAGGTAAAAGCCATATTTTGAACATGCTATTATTAATGATTGCATATAAGGCAAATCTCCTGCTGCATACGACTTTATTATTTGGGGTTGCACTGCTATTTGATAATTCTGCACAAAAGTATTGGTCAAGCTCTGTATTTGCACCGATATTCCTCTTGCAGCATTTACTACAGGACCAAAAAACATATTTAGAACCACGTTTATGCCTTGACTGCATCCTACAAACGCAAGGTCGCCATTGATTTTCCAGCCTATGAATCTTGCGATTTCTTTTGTTAAATTCCAGTCAAAGATTTTTCCTGCTTGCGAAAGTTTGAAATTCTTATGGCAGAACCAGCGATATGTAAGCCTTATGATTATTTGAACCAAGCAAATTAAAACTGCATATATGATAAGCCTGTCGGCGTTTCCAAACAAAAGCAGTAAATAAACAACTCCCAATTTTGCAGCATATTCAAATACAGATATATATGCAAAAGCATCCATCCGTTCGTACGCAATAATAACTGAATTATACGGAACACTTATTAATGAAATTGCAGTAGTTAGCAACGAACATTGCAGGACCCAGAAAGCAGCATTCATGCGGTCTGCTGGAATGTTCATTTTATTATATAAGAACCAAACGCCAATAATTTCAACAATAATTATTAGCAAAACGGCCGCAACTTTGTGTATATTCAACAAAGTGCTGAACGTACATGATATCTTACTTTCATCATTGCAGCCAATTGCAAATGTAATAAATCGTGTAGAAGCTCCAGCTAATGACCCATTAATAAATCCGATAATAGTTACGACACCTCCCACAACATTGTAAATGCCATAATCTGTAACACCCAATATTGCCAATATTGCCCTTGATGTATATAGCGATATGCACATAGTTATGAGCATACGTATATATAGCAATATCGAATTTTTAGCAATGCTTCCCTTGGTTGATGTCATTTGCAAGTATTGGAAATTTAATCCCTCCTGAATATATCGCGAGTGTAAACTTTGTCTTGCACGTCGTCGAGGCTGGAGTCGTAGCGGTTGGCGATGATGGCCTGACTTCGGTGCTTGAACTCGGCGAGGTCGTTGACCACTTCGCTGCCGAAGAATGTGCTGCCGTTCTCTAACGTCGGTTCGTAGATGATGACTGTCGCGCCTTTTGCCTTTATACGCTTCATCACGCCTTGGATGGACGACTGGCGGAAATTGTCGCTGTTCGACTTCATCGTCAGGCGGTAAACGCCGATGACGCACTTCTTTTCCTCCGAGGCCTCGTAATCGCCCTTGTTATAGTAGTCGTAGTAACCTGCCTTGCGCAGCACCTGGTCGGCGATGAAGTCCTTGCGGGTGCGGTTGCTTTCCACGATGGCGGTCATCATGTTTTGCGGCACGTCCTGGTAGTTGGCGAGCAATTGCTTGGTGTCTTTGGGGAGGCAGTAGCCGCCGTAGCCGAACGACGGGTTGTTGTAATGCGTACCGATGCGCGGGTCGAGGCCGACACCCTCGATGATGGCGCGGGAATCGAGCCCTTTCACTTCGGCGTATGTGTCCAATTCGTTGAAGTAGCTCACGCGCAGGGCGAGGTAGGTGTTGGCGAACAACTTCACCGCCTCGGCCTCCTTCATGCCCATGAACAGCGTTGGAATATCCTCCTTGATTGCCCCCTCTTGCAGCAGTGCGGCGAATGTGCGGGCGGCTTGTTCCATCCTTGCGATGTCGGTGATTGCTTGTATTGCCTCGTTTTCCTCGGTGAAACGCCCGTCCATCATTTTAGGGTATCCCACGATGATGCGGCTGGGGTAGAGGTTGTCATAGAGGGCCTTGCTCTCGCGCAGGAACTCCGGCGAGAAGAGCAGGTTGAACTGCTTGACACCTTTTTGGGCGTATTTCACGTAAAGGCTGCGGCAGTAACCCACGGGGATGGTGCTCTTGATGACCATCACGGCATCGGGGTTGACGCTCAGCACGAGGTCTATGACATCCTCGATGTGGTGCGTGTCGAAGTGGTTGAGTGCCGGGTCGTAATTCGTAGGCGCGGCAATCACCACGAAGTCGGCATCAGAATATGCCTTCGCCCCGTCGAGAGTTGCGGTCAGGTTCAAAGGCTTTTCGGCCAAGTATTTCTCGATATATTCGTCCTGGATTGGCGATTTCCGTTGGTTGATGAGGTCCACTTTTTCGGGGATTACGTCCACGGCGGTCACCTGATGGTGTTGCGACAGGAGCGTGGCGATTGAAAGGCCGACGTATCCGGTGCCGGCCACGGCTATTTTAATTTCCTTATCCATATATAGTTATATGTAAAATTTTTCAGTAACTAGATTGTCAATTGTTGTAGTAGCTTTTGCTGCCGTAGCCGTAGTGGTAACCGTAGCGGTAGCCGTAGCGGGAGTTGCCGCCGTCGGTGCCGTTTAGCACCAGTGCCATGTTCTTGAAGCGATGTTCGTCGTACATGCGCTGCAGCTCGGGGAGCATGTCGCGTTCGAGCAGGCCGGCGCGGACGACGAATACGGTGCGGTCGGCCAGTTTCTCGATGATTTGCGTGTCGGCCACGATGTCGATGGGCGGGCAGTCGATGAAGATGTAGTCGTAGTTGCCGCGCAACCGCTCAATCGCTTCCTTGAACATCGGTTCGGCCAGCAGCTCGGTGGGGTTGGGCGGGATTGTGCCCGCGGGCAGCAGGAAGAAGCCCGGGATGTCGGGGTTTTCCTGTATCAAGCCGTCCAAGCTGTTTTCCCGTTTGCCCAGGTAGTCGCTCAGTCCTTTGTGGCGCGAGCCCAAGTAAGCCGATGCCGAGCCGTGGCGCAGGTCGCCGTCGATGACCAGGATGCGCTTGCCTTTCAATGCGAAAACGGCCGCCGTGTTCATCGCCAGGAAAGTCTTGCCGCTGCCGGGGTTGAAGGATGTGAACAGTGTGACGCCCGCCTTGCCGCCAGTCTTGGCATCGAGCATGAACTCAAGGTTGGTGCGCAGCACGCGGAACGCCTCGTTCACCACGTCGCGGTTGCCCTGCTTGATGACAATCGTTTTTGCGTCGTTTGCGTTCTTCTTGCCGCTCGCGGCCAACGGGATTTCCCCGGCGAAAGGCAGTGAGAGCGCCTCCAGGTCCTTGCGCCCGCGCACCTTGGTGTTCATGTTTTCACGCATGAAGATTATGACCACCGGGATAAGCAGGCCGAGGGCGACGGCGACCAAGGCGATGTTCTTCTTGACCGGGGCTGTGGGTATCATGCTTCCCGACGGCGGCGTGATGACGCGCGTGTTGTAGGCTGTGAACGCTTGGGAAAGCTCGTTTTCCTCGCGTTTCTGCAGCAGGAACAGGTAAAGCGACTCCTTCACTTTCTGCTGGCGTTCAACGGATAGCAGGTACTTGCCCTGCGTCGGGTTTGCGGCGATTCGCGCCGTGGTCTGCCGCTCGCTCTGCTGTAGTGAGCGCAGCTGTGTGTTGAGCGTTGTTATGTGGTTGTCGATGGAGGTTATGATTGCGTGGCGCATGTTTTCAAGCGACTGGTCCATGTCGATGACCAACGGGTTCTTCTCGCTGCTGTTTGCCACGAGGTCGTTGCGGCGAAGCTGCGCCGTGTTATAAGCGGCAATCTGCTGCTCGATGCCCGGGCTTTCGATGCCGGAGTTCGCCGGCAGCAGCTGGTTCTTGCTGGTTGCGTTTGTGAGGTAGTTCCGTATGTACCGGGCCATAGACAGCTGCGTGTTCAGGGCGAGGATTTGCGCGTTGGTCTCGCTGCTCTGCGCCATGTACATGCTGGCAGCTGCCTGCACGTCGGGCAACAGGTGCTCGCTCTTATAAGATGATATGTTCTCGTCCACGTTGCCGAGTTCCTGCTCGATTACGCCGAGGCGTTCGCTGATGAACTGCGAGGTGCTGACGGCGATTTGGTTCTTGTCCTTAATCCAGTTCTCGTTGTAAACCGCGATGACCGTGTTCAGCACGTCCTCGGCACGTTGAATGCACACGTCCTTGAACGATAGGTTTATGACCGTTGACTTGTCGTCGCTCAGGGCGACCGAGAGGTTGGAGGCGTATGCGCCAGTCGCGGCTTGGTAGCCTGTGCGCGACACATGGACCGGGGCATCATAACTTGTGGAATCGCTTGCCGCCCTTACCACGAGTCTGCCCACCGGCGTGTCGGTGGTGTCATTCAATGTCGCCGCCACCTCGCCGTCGATTTCCTCTCCGTCGTGCGAGAAACCGGCCAGTATCACTTGCCCATTTTGTCCGGGATTGATTGTGAAGGCTATGTTTTCATTGTCGCGCAGGTCGTCGAAATCCACAGAATACGGGCATTCGCTGCCGTACAGCACTTTCTTGTAGAACCCGCCGTCGGTGTGGTAGTCGATGTCCAAGTGCAGCCGCTTCACCACGTCGAGCATCACCGAAGGCGACTGCAACGACTGTATTTCGTTGTTTACGTTCGTGCTGGTCTGGAACAGGTCCATGTCGCCAAGCACCCCTGCGGCGTCGCCCATCGAGTTCCCCTTGCTGTCCTCCTTTATCA
>CALUMJ010000008.1 GCA_944321715.1 uncultured Muribaculaceae bacterium
TGCCGATGTAATAGCCACTCAGCGTAACACTGTGTGCTGGCTTCTCACCATCCCATGCATCGCTACCCTGCTCCGATGTCGCTCCCATCGTGAATGTACCACCTTCGACATACACCATCTCGAAAGTGCAGCCTGCTACTTCCTCTATCTCAATTTTAGGCAAGTTGCTCTGTGGCTGCGGCGACACTGTGTCGGTGCCATTTGTCACTACCACTATTGTGTCATGTTGTATTAGCGGCCCTGGAACAGGAACAGGGTCAGGGTCAGGGTCAGGCTCGGGACGCAACAACATTATGGCAGCGAATGCCACCACTGCCACCAATCCTGCCACCACCCACGGTTGCCACTTCCTACGATACTGTGGGGTTGGCTTGAATTCCAAATTAGGGTAATATGGATGAGGGTCGGAGGTTTCTCGTGGAATGCGGTTCGATGAAATGTTGCCACCAGCATTGCCGTCGTGTCCTTGTCCACCCCGACCGTCATCGACGAGGATTACTTCTTCGACTTCATCGTCATGCTGCGTTTCATCGCTCTTGTGGGTTTCTTCATCTTTGTCGTGGGGTGCAACCTCTATGGCAATGCCCAAAGCGGCGGCGAAATCGGCCACCGTCTGGTAGCGGTCGCCGGGCTTGGGCGACATGGCTCGGCGAATGGCTGCCTCCACGTTGCTGCTTACCCCATGCTCACGGAGCGGCTGCTCGGGAAGACCGTCTATATTGACATCCGATGCCTTGGGCGGACGTTCGCCGGTGAGCATCTTGTAGAGCGTCGCACCAAGGGCATATATGTCCATCGTCATGGGATTACGCTTCCCACGCTTCTCCTCGTTGTAGTCGGCCTGCTCGATGGGGGCATAGCCCGGCGTGCCGCCACCTATGGTGGTGCTCGACTCGGGGTCGCCCTTTTCGTTGAACTGCTTTGCCAGTCCGAAGTCGATTAGCACCGCACGACCGTCGCCATGCAGCATCACGTTGCCCGGCTTCAGGTCTAAGTGCAACATGCGGCGGCTGTGCATATAGGCCAACGCCGATGCCATCTGCCCGAACAGCCCCAACGCCTCGCCCTGCGGAATGCCACCACGGCGGGCGATGAGTGCGTCAAGACTGCCGCCGCTGCAATATTCCATGACGTAATAGCTCGTTTCGTTGGCATCGAACGTTTCCACCACCTTCACTATGCCCGGATGTTTCAGCTTGGAGAGGCTGCGAGCCTCGCGCACAAACTTGTGGCGGTACTGGTCGAACAGCTCGCGGCTGCCGCCCGTAGTCACAGTGCTGCCCTCGCGCCCATTAATGTCGCCCATGAAAAACTCCTTCACTGCGACAAGTGCTTCGGTCTGCACCGAACCTAATTCGCCAGCTATTTGCACACTGGCAAGGTAGGTGATGCCGAACGTTCCCTGCCCGAGCACACGGTCGATACGGTAGCCATACCGCTTGCCACGCAGCACCGTTCCCGGCAGCAACACTTTGTCATATTTAATCATAAAATAATCTATTTTAAGGTAAAAGATAACCGCCCCGACCCCGCATAAAACAGCACCCCAGTGGCGGCACACAAAGTTAGCAATTCCCACCCAAATTTCGCCCCACCTCCACAAAAAAATTACAGGGGAGGTGTAGGAGGTGTATCAAAATGTAGATTTGTGCAATTTTGTAGGGACGCACGGCTCGTGCGTCCGCTGCGCAATTAGACGCATATTCTATTAATTTACAGATGGTTAATCAAGTCTTGCGGCACTCGGACGCACGGGCCGTGCGTCCCTACGAGGTGGGTCATGCCAATTTTGATACACCTTCGTTACTGCCGCAATCACAGCACATTGCGACCACAATCGGGCTGTCGTCGGGGGTGTATCAAATGAATGTAATTGCATTTCGGCACAGCCGCACTGTGGTCGCGTCACAGCTCCCCGCCCCACCGTGGTAGGTGAAATTCTTTGCGGCGCGATGGAGTGCAAACAGAGTTTTTTTGCGTATTTTTGCTGTTACTTTTTATTATTACGATTATGCCACAATTTGCCGAAGTAATATTGCCACTACCCATTTATAACACCTACACCTACTCGGTGCCACCCACCATGCAAGAGATGGTGAAAATCGGCAGCCGAGTGCTTGTACAGTTTGGCCGCAAGAAATATTACACGGCAATAGTGCGCATGCTGCACAATGCGCAGCCTACCGGATATGAGGTGAAGGAACTGCTCTCGGTGCTTGACGACGCTCCGTTGCTGCGCCACCCACAGCTGAAGTTGTGGGAATGGATTGCCGACTACTACCTGTGCCCGCTGGGCGACGTGTACAAGGCCGCCGTGCCGACTGGACTGAAAATAGAGAGCGAAACATGGGTCAGCGTAAACCCCGACTTTGAAGAAACCGACGACTGCAAGCTCAAGGAGCGCGAACGGGTGATTTACGACCTCGTGTCGTGCCGCGACCGTGTGCAATTGGGCGAAATCACACGCTCGACAGGATTCCGCAACATAGAAGCCACCGTGAGCCGAATGCTCGAAAAAGAGGCAATATTCGTATCAGAGAAAGTGGTTGACACCTACCGCCCGAAAACCGAAACTTTCGTGACACTGACAGTAGCCCCCGGCGACAACGACGGGCTACACCACCTGTTTGACTTGGCTGGCCGCTCCAAGCGGCAAGAACAATTGCTGCTCGCATTCATCGAGCTGTCGCACTGGCTGCAAAAGCCGCAGAACCATGCCGAAGTGAAAAAATCGGTGCTGCTCGAACGCGCCGAGGCCACCCAGCCCATGCTTGCCGCCGCCATCAAGAAGGGACTGTTCAAAATATATAAAAAGGAAATCAACCGGTATGCCTTCTCGGCCGAAACCCGCGCCGATCTGCCCACACTCAGCGACGAGCAAAACCGGGCATTGAGGCAAATCATCGAATGCTTCCACACTAAGTCGGCCGTGCTGCTGCACGGAGTCACGTCGAGCGGCAAGACGTCGGTGTATATGCACCTCATCGACCAGATGCTCAAATTGAAAAAGCAGGTGCTATACCTTGTGCCTGAAATAGCCCTCACCACACAGCTCACGCAGCGCATGCACCGCGTGTTTGGCGACAGGCTCATCATATATCACTCAAAATTCTCGGACAACGAGCGTGTAGATGCCTGGAAAAAATTGCTCACAAGCAACGAGCCATGCCTCATCATCGGCGTGCGCTCGTCGGTGTTCCTGCCCTTCTCCAACCTCGGGCTGGTAATCATCGACGAAGAACACGACACCAGCTACAAGCAGCAAGACCCTGCCCCGCGCTACAACGGCCGCAATGTGGCAATGATGCTCGCGGCCATGCACGGAGCCAAGAGCCTGCTTGGCTCGGCGACACCAGCCATAGAAACATACTACAAAGCCGTGACCGGCAAATTCGGACTCGTGGAAATGCCCACCCGCTACGAGGGCATAGAAATGCCGCAGGTGAACGTGATAGACATAAAGGATTGCCGCCGCCGGCACGAGATGAACGGATTCTTTTCCAACCGGCTGCTGACCGTGTGCCGCGAGTCGCTGCAAGCCGGCAACCAAGTAATACTGTTCCAGAACCGCCGCGGATATGCGCCGATGGTGATTTGCCACCAGTGCGGATGGGTGCCGCGATGCGAGAATTGCGACGTGTCGCTCACCTACCACAAGCACGTCAACAACCTCAGTTGCCACTATTGCGGCTACTCGATGTCGCTCCCGACGGTGTGCCCTGCCTGTGGCCAGCCTACAATCGAGGTCGCCGGATTCGGTACCGAACGAGTGGAAGACGGCATTGCCGAACTATTTCCCGAAAACAAAATTGCACGCATGGACCTCGACACCACACGCAACAAGAACAGCTATGAAAAGATTATCGACGACTTCTCGGCACACAAGTCCGACATACTGGTGGGAACGCAGATGGTGACAAAGGGACTCGACTTTGCAGGAGTGAGCACGGTGGGCATACTCAATGCCGACACAATGATAAATTTCCCCGACTTCCTCGCCCACGAACGAGCCTTCAACATGATGGAACAGGTGGCTGGACGCGCTGGCCGCAAGGGCAAGCAAGGGCAGGTGCTTATACAGACCTACGACCCCGACAACCCAGTAATCCGCTTCGTGACTGCGCACGACTACAAGGGTTTCTATGCCGACGAGATAGCCGAACGCGAGCGATACAGCTATCCTCCGTTCACAAAGATTATAAACGTATATCTCAAGCACACCGACGATGCCACTGTGGGCGAGATGGCCGTGCGCATGAGCAACATGATGCGACAGGTGTTCCACCACCGGGTGCTGGGCCCCGAAGCTCCAGCCGTGCGCCGCATCCAAAACAAGTATATCCGCCAAATCGTGTTGAAAATGGAAAACAGCGCATCAATGAGCAAGGTGAAGCAAATATTGCGCATAATATACGAAAACATGGTGAATGCCGACAGCCGCATGAAATCGACGCAGCTATATTTCGATGTTGACCCGGTATAAAACCGACTTAAAACGCCAGCACACAGCTCTTCCATTTAAAGCCGTGAAATATGCACCAGTGGCAAAGAAAGCCACTGCTATCGCGTTTATATTTATTTAATATACTTTTAAACCTTTTTTCTTGTATAATCGCTATTTTTGTAGTGTATTTATCACACATTATGCATTAATCGAGTGATAACGCGAGAGCTATTAACGTCTGGGACTAAGACTTTGCCACACAAGGGCAGTGTTGAAAAGCGGGCTATTATTAATTTTTAAAATCCAACCACGATGAATGAAAACTACTCCCAAAAAAGCGACAAAGAGATAATCGACTTGATTACTGCTAATGATGGCAGCGACGAAGAAGCTGCACATTATCTCATATTCAAGAGATACCTTCCTGCCCTAAGGAATACATGCTATAAAATTTTCAAAGACTACGACTATCTCGCCGACTTACAGCAAAACATATATTACACATTAAAAAAAGACAACTGGTATTACCTCCGCAACTACCAAGGTAATGCAACATTTGGCCGCTGGTTGAGCATAATCGCCCAAAATGATTGCTTAAAAGAAGTTAAACGGCGGAATAAATTCACATCTTGCCCTATCTATAAGACAAACGACTCACCCGACGATGGCGACATCGAAAGTAGCAAATATGGTACTGCGACATACACAGCATCACACGACGACTACCGCAAGACCTTGCTAATTGAAGCCATCAGACTGTTGGAAAACGAGCAATGGCAACTTATGATTATCAAAAGACTCGAAGGTTACCAATCAGCCGAGATTGCAACGTTGCTCAAACAATGGTACAAAAGCCAAGGCGTAGAAAGAAATTTCACCGAACAGGGAGTCAACAAGATTTTTAGCGAAAAAATCTATCCTGAACTACGGAAAATTATTGATAATCTAAAAAAACGATACAAATGGTAATCAATGACGAAATCATCGCTGCATACATCGAAGGGAAACTATCGGACAGCGAAAACCTCGAAGTAATGCGATACCTCGCGGAACACCCCGAGGAACGAGCGGTAGTGCTATCACTGATGGACAAGTGGGATATACCACAAGCCGACCAAAATGTAAAAGAGAAAGCCAAGCCGAGCCAAAACGGCAGGACAATCGCCAATATCATCGGTGCTGCCGCTGCCGCAATGGCACCGATGTTTCCAACCCCCTTCATGAGCGCAGCCGCCTTCGCGCCCATGAAGGAGAATGAAAAATCCAGTGGCAACCCAGCAGCAAAACGAAGACAGGACATCCTTGAAGAAATGAAACGCCGCGACGACCGGCTGCTCGACTTGTGGAACGATTTAGAACAAACCGATAACCATTGACGGCCATGCAACAGTTTCTCAATAGCATAACGAATGGAGGAATCCCAAAGCTCGTTTCCAAGTTGCCCCAGTTGAAAAACGCTGTCGGTGACTTTATTGGGGAAATGAAAATTCCCGAACGCCCGAGTTATGCCTACCCATACAACAGCTACATAGACATAGCACTAAGCAACAACTTTTCCAAAAAGGCATTGGGAAACTTGGCAAAAATATATTGTCCCAAGAAAGAGACAGTTATCGAACAGGCATCAATACTCAACAGCCAAAGTTTTCCCCGCACATGGGCCAATTATCAACATTGCTGCAACACGCTGGAGATTGATAATGCACCGAAAACATACGTCACGCCCAAGCTCCGAGGTCTTAACGCCTTGTGCATTACTGCCGACGACGAAACATTAATACTGCTGAGCCGGCAAGTCATATCGGAAGACGATGCCGAGCAACGTTTCATCTTAGGGCATGAGTTGGGTCACGTGCAGATGGGCCACATAGCAGCACATTCGTTGCAAGGGCTTTTGGGCGACATCAACAGAGCCAACGAACTGGTAGGTGCCATAGCCAATGGCACACTCGTAATACCGCTGAATGAGTGGTATCGCGTGTCGGAACTTTCGGCCGACCGTGCCGGCTACCTGTGCAGCAGAAACATCGAGGCAATAACGGCACTGTTAGAGTCGCTCGACCCATACGCTGCCAACGACGGCTTCGCCCAATATGTCGAGCTATATCGCGACCACCCGAATGCCGCCACACGCATTGCCGAATTAAAAAAATTCATCGAAGAAAAAAATGTTTGACCTCAATTACATAATAGCACCCGTGATTGGCGGCATTATAGGCTATATCACCAACGACATCGCCATACGCATGCTATTCCGCCCCCACAAAGCCAAATACCTGCTGGGAATGAAAATCCCGTTCACCCCGGGCATAATACCCAAGGAGAAAGGACGCATCGCAAAGGCCATAGGCGGAGCCATCAGCGAAAATCTCATGAGCAAGGAGGTATTGGAGAAGAACCTGTTGTCTGACGAAATGCTCCAGAAAATACGCAATTCAATCGACAACTTTTTCGACACCCAAAAGCGTAACCCCGAAACCGTGAAAGCGTTCCTGTCGCACTTCATGACCGAACAGGAAGAGGAAAAGATTATCGAAAACGTCAAATCCAACCTCGCCGCCGAAGTGGGGCTGAAAATAGCCGACACCGCCATAGCCGAGCAAATAGCCGCCGCAGTAGCCGAACACATCGCATCGAAAGTGCGCATAGGCGAAATCGGCATACCTCTACCGGGAATAATCGGCAACATTGGTTCAATCTTGAATCCGCTGGCTTCGGCACTCGAAAAGCCTATTCGCAGCTTCCTTGCCAAGAACATCAACAAGATGCTCACCGACAAAGGGCCAGAAATGGCTGCAAACCTCATCAACCGCGAAATCGACGACTTCGCAGCAATCCCCATGCAAGAGTTGCTGCAAGGCAAGGAGGCGCAAATAGCGCAGTTCACCGACACTTGTATAGGCATTTACCGCATGGTAATCTCGGAACACCTGCCCCGGATACTCGAAACCATCGACATACCGACAATCATCGAGGCGCGCATCAACGAGATGGACATGAACGAAACCGAAAAGCTCATTTTCCAAGTCATGGACAAGGAGCTGAAAGCCATTGTGTGGCTCGGCGCACTGCTCGGCTTCCTGATGGGCGGCATAAACCTGCTGTTTTAACCGATAACAACAACAAAAACTATTACTATATGCCACGACAACTAAAACAACAAATCGAAAACATAATCGACAAACGCAAACAAACCCGTTTGCCGAAAATCGAGGAGCAAATAGCTTTCTTGGAAAAAATATTGAAAAAAGTGGAGAAGCTCGACTCGGTTATAGCCACTGTGCGTTACCAAATCGAGCAAAAAAGCGGTCCCTACTACACAATGCTGCTTTCCGACCCCACGATGGAAGCTCGATTCAGCGTGGTTTCCACATCGCAAGTGACAGCTAAGCTACGAGAACAAATCGAATTGCTCAAGCTGCTCAAAAAGCGTTTCTCGCGCGATGCCGTGCAAGTGGCATTCGTAGGCTACGAACGCCAAGGCAAAAGCCGCTTCCTGCAATCAATCTCGGGATTGAGCAACAGTGTCATTCCCGCTTACAGCGGTACCAGCTGCACCGGGGCGGTGTCGGTAATCCATAATATCGACAGCAACCAAGGGTTCTCGGCAACCATCACGTTCTACACCCTGCCCGAATTCCTCGAAATCATGAAGGACAAGCTCAAGAAGTTCTTCCCCACGCGCACGTTCACGCTCAACAGCGTTCAAGACCTGAAATATCTCGACCTGAGCGGATTCAGCGCCGGCACCAACATATTGCTTTCGCGAGAGTTTGAAAAGTTTGTCAATGGGTATGTGGCCCATGCCGACGACTTTGCCAGCCTAATAGGACACTCGCCATTAGTCACCGCCGATGAAAAGCAAATCATACAACACGTGGCGCAATACGAAGAATTCAGTTCAATCCCAACCGGTGAAGATGCCTCGCTGTTTACCCTCAAAGACAAGGAAGACGAAAACGGGAAAGAGATACAAGTGTATGAAAAACACTACTATAAATACCTTGCCGTGAAATCGGCCAACATATACACCTCGTTCCCGGCAATCGACGATGCAAAGATTGTGCTTGTCGATACCATAGGCATGGGCGACTCGACCGACGTCGAACGCATCGAAGCCGAGATGTTCCGTGTGCTACGCGAAGATTGCGATGCCGCCGTCGATGTGTTCAGACCCGATGCACAAGGCGACAGCTTCAATCAAAAACAAGGCGACGTTCTCACCAAAATAAGCAAAGAACTGGGCGACCGCGACCCGCAACGCTGGATATATTATGCCATCAACCGTGTGGAATGTGGCAAAGGACGCAACACCGAAAACATTCCTGCAATCATCAAGGCAGCAACCGAGTCGTTCAAGAACCTCTCATCGGTGCCTGTGGCCGATGTGGTCGATGTTAACGCCGCCGACAAGGACGACGTGAACAACAAGCTGCTCGGCCCGCTGCTCGACTTGATTACCGACAACCTCGACGACATCGACTCGCGGCTCATGGAAAATGCCAACAAATCAGGCGAACAACTGTATCAGGAATACAAGATGTTTGCCGACTCGGTGGCACGTGTCATATCGGGGCAAATGCGGCAAGGCTCGGACGAGCTCAGGAAGTTCCGCCAACTTTTCCAAAGCCTCGACTACAGCAACGAGCTGAAGAAACTCGACAACCTATATGCCCAAAACAAGGATAAGGAATGCTCGCAGGTGAAAAACGAAATTGAACGCGTCATTGCCAACCTCACGATGCTCATCAGCCACCCCAACGACATACTTGCCGATGTGGAAAAGGGCCAAGGTGCAACAAACGAAATATTCGAGAAATATGTGCAGCTGCTGCGCAACCGCATATACAAGGCCTTCGCCGAGGTCAACACCGGTGTACTTATCCCGTTGCAGGAGGAGGTGAAAAACTCGCTCATACGTGTGCTTTTCACCAATGCCAAGTTTGGCAACATCCCATTGCAGGGCTACGCAGTCGAGGACGGGCCATCAAGAGAGTGGCTCGTGGCATTCATCGGCGAGAAAGTCGATAATGAAGCATACCCCAAGATGCACGCCATGCTCAACTTCATACTCGACTACCAGCTCAACATACAAGGGCTGATAGAGTATAACGTAGCAAAATGCCTCAACACAATCGACAAGCACAACGCCGAATTCCGTACCATGAATCCCATTACTGGTGTCAGCGACTTGCAACACGCAAAAAAGATATGGAGCGAAATAGTCAACCGCACCACCGTAATCCAAACCAAGATGCGCAGCTGGCGCGACGAGTTCTCGCTCATTCCCAGCCACTCGTTCTATGCCCGCATAAGCATGTACCGCGACATGATGGTGGACGACGCCGACACCTACGAAGAGCTTTACAACTTCTACTCAGAGAACCGCCTTGCCGTGTGGCGCGACGAGTTTGCGGCACTTGTCACCGTAGCCGACGCTTTTGGCGACTGGAACAAGGCAAGCAAGGATATTACCGACTTGTGCATCAAAAACAATTTCCACTTGAAACTCAACTGATATGAGCCTACTCGACAACGTAAAAGATTTCATAGTTAAAAAAAGCGGGAACCGCAGTGTCCCCACACTCAACGTGTGCATGATGGGCCCGCGCGCAGTGGGCAAGACCACCGTAATGACATCAATATTCCACGAGTCGCAATCGAGCATCTGCAACGGCTCGTCAATCTACCTGCGGGCTTGCGATAGCAACACAAGCAGCCTCAATGACTACTATCTGCGGCTCGTCGATGCAGTAGAAAAACAAGATGCGTCAAACTTGCCAGCCTCAAACACCGTTTCGGAATTCCTCTTCGGTCTTGGGTTAGCAGGACGCAACGAGTCGGTGAGGTTAAAAATACGTGATTTCCCCGGCGAATACCTCACATCGCCACGCAAGGAAGACCGCGACGATGTGTATAACTTCATGGCTGCCGCAACAGTCATACTAATAGCCGTCGATACCCCATTCCTGATGGAGGAGGGAGGACGCTACAACGAGGAGAAAAACAAAATGGCCATCGTGACGCACTACCTCAAAGACAATGCCGAAGCCGTACGCGACAAGTTGGTGCTATTTGTCCCGCTCAAGTGCGAACGCTACTTCCACGATGGACGCATCGAGGAGGTGTCGAAAAAGACTCGTGACGCATACGCCGAACTTGCCCGATTCTTTTCCGACAACAACATTGCCAGCTTCGTCACCCCTATCATCACGCTGGGCGGCATCGAATTTGACCACATGACCGACAACACCTCGGGCACTGGCGACACCGCCAAAGTTGCCGTGTACCGCCCTTGGGCAAAATGCCCACAATACAAGCCACTATTCTGCCCGCAACCGCTTTATTACTTGTTGACCTACGTAGCCAACTACTACGAATGGCAGAAAAAGCAGAAGAAAGGCTTCTTCGACAGCATAATGGACTCGCTTTTCTCATTCCTGAAAGACGATAGCGCATTCCTTGAAGAGATGCGCAAGCTGACGCGCTTCGTAATCTACAACCAAAACGGGTTCATAGCTGTAACAACCAACTCAATCCTTAAAATCAATTAAAACACTTATAATCATGTCACAACCGCTGAAAGTATTAATGATGGGCGGCCGCCGATGCGGCAAGACATCGGCACTGGCCAGCCTGTTTGAGCAAGCCAAAAACGGGCCTATCAACAACTATTTCACCGTAGCCGACCGCACAATATTGGAAACGAAAGGCATTGAACGCCAAGAATCATTGTCAAATAAAACGCTTGAACTTACCAATATGCTTGAAACCAACAAGGACAACAGCAATGTTTTCCTTGTTGACCAAGCCCCCACAATGAATTCGTGGCTCTACAAGTTGCACCTGCAAATCCCAGGCAAAAAGCGCGAGATGGATATCGAGTTTCGCGACTCGGCTGGTGAATTCTTCGAAGCATCGGGGCAGCACGCCCGGGAAACCGAAGAGTATGTGCGTGACTGTGATGTGTTCGTGATTGTCATCGACACCCCCTACTTGATGGGACCTTACGATGAAGCAACTAAAGAAATATGCCGCGAGTCAATCGGCTTAGGTGTCAACCGCGTAAAAGACATTCAAGACTTCTTGACACACATCACCGACAACGACGGCAAAGATGCCAAGATGGTAATATTCGTGCCGCTGAAATGCGAAAAGTGGGCCAAAGAACCGGGCGGCCTCAACCGTGTGACACAGCGCGTGAAAGAGGTGTATGCCACGCACATCAAGAACCTCTCGGCCTATTCCAAGATGAACATCACCATAATGCCGATGCTCACTGCCGGCAATATCAACTTCGTTGAATTTCACGACGCTTACATCTACCATTCAATTGAAGGACCAAAACGTTGCTGCCGAATCGATGCCGATAAAATCAGAACCGAATTTGGCGAAATCGAGCCACTCATGCCTGGCGAAACGGTCACCGAAGACTCAAAAGCCGTAATCGCTGGCACATCACTCATGCGCCCATACTGCTGGTATCAAATCACTCCCGGCGACAACAGTTACGCCCCACGCAATTGCGACCAGCTGCCATTGCACATCATACGCTTCATGCTCGCTAAGCTCATCGACGCACAAACCAACGAATACAAAGGCTTCTTCGGCTCTATCCTGAAATTTCTCAGAAGCGTCTTTGGCACGATGGATATCGATGAATTGAGAGACATAATAGGCGACATGCAGAGCAAGGGCATCATCAAGGACAAAGGCGAAGGAATCGAAATCATCAAACGCTTCTAACACACTATATATACCATGCTAAGATACTATTCATATTACTCGGTCGGCGGGTATAAAGACCTGCTGTTGGGCGACAGCGCATCGGGCGACGAGTCCACCTACTTCCTGCCCATGCTGCCTGTGCTTGAAGAGCGTGGCGCGACCGATGCCACATCGCAGCAACGTGCCGAGGAGCTGCGCAAGCTGCCTGCCATGAGGCTGCTGACATCCGATGATGGACATGGGCTACCATCATCGGCACGATACCTGTTTTCACATGCCGGCTACAAGTTGCTATATCGCCACTTGGAAGGCGACAAGTATGCCATAGCCCTGCGCGACATATATCCCGACGACAAGGACGAGAACGGGCGTTCAATCCCGTTCCTCGTCGTAATCATGGGCGACACGACCGCCGACTTGCGCACACTCGACACACTTGCGGCATACATGGCAAGCAACATTGTCACTGCCGAGCGCACCATATCATCAATGATAGGCATGGACTATGACAAGAACGGACTTAGGTTCGACCTGCGCAAGTTCAACCAGTGGATTGACACGGTGACGAAAAGCTCCAAGTCATGCACCATAGCCACCATCAATGGCAACATCACCATCCATGCCAGCCGCAACCAGACGGCTCTGCTCGTGCTGCCCGGCGGAATACCAATAAAAACAGCAATCGCCGAGCAACGGCTCAATGCCGGCACAATATCGGAAACCGTGTGTATCGACGACATCGTCGCACACGACAACCCGGGGCAATTGGTCAACACCGTGGCACGGCTCGCCACCATGCTCAAAGAGGAACGCAGCCGCAACAAGACGCTCAAGCGGGGGCTTGTACTCGCCGCCATCTGCGGTTTCCTTATTGGCGTAATGATAGCCAGCTGCTGCTCACACTGACAAATATAGATATGCTATGGCAGACGACTTGCTTAAAATACTCATGATGGGCGGCCAGCGGTCGGGCAAAAGCTCGATGCTGGCAGGACTTGTGGAAACCATGGTGAACGGGCCCGTGAAGCAGCTCATCACAGTAAACGACACCAAGAGCGGTACCGGGCACGACTTGTCGCGCAACATACGCGACTTAAAACTGCGGTTGCTCATGACGCAAGACAAGCAGTTCCTGATTGACGACGAAGCCAACAAGACCAACGCTTTCAGCGACTACACGCTGGAATTTGCCGTGCCAGGCACTTCGAGCAAGATGCGAATGCTATTCTCGGATGTCAACGGCGAGTTTTACGACAAGGGTCACCAACTGCACGATGTCGAAATTAGCAAGCGCATAAGGGAATACGACGTGTTTCTCGTGGCAATCGATACCCCGTTCCTCATGGAAGCAGTCAACCCCGACAACAAGCTGTGCAACGAACCTGTCAACTTGTCGTACAACCACGTCAGGGACTTGGAAGATTTCTTCACCGAACTCGACGACAAGGAGGGTGCCGATGCTAAGTTGGTAATCTTCGTGCCACTAAAGTGCGAGAAATGGGTACGCGAGGGGAAGGTCGAGAGCGTGGTGAAACGTGTCGAGGAGGTTTACGGCCGCATCATTCACAACTTGTCGCCCTACACCAATGTCGAAATAGACATCTTGCCCATACAGACGGTGGGTAACATCGTCTTTGCCGAGCAATGCCGTGCGATGGTGTGCAACAGCGACGGCAAGCAGCGGCGGTGCAGCATATCGGCCGACAAGCGGCACGTGAGGTTCGAGGACGGCACAGTGGAACCCATCGACCCGAGCCGCCACAAATTCGACATGGACAACCGTGCCAAAATACGTGAAGGCTCGACGCTGCTGCGCCCTAACTCGTGGTTCCGCACCATCGGGAAAGAATATGCACCGCACAATTGCGACCAGCTGGCTTTCTACATCTTGCAGTTCTACCTTGCCAAAGTGCTGTTTGCCAAGAAAGTGGAGGAAGCACACAGCTTCAAACACAAATTCTTCAAATTCCTGAAGATATGTGGTACCGTGATTGCTGTGTTGAGCGGAGGAGCTGTATTGGGAATCTTGACCTACTACACCGCCAAATATCTTTCGCGGAAATTCGGCACATTCACCGTTGACCAAATGATAGCCTTGGTGGATAAAATAAAGGCCGGTGGATATATAAAAAGCAACTGCGACGGCATTAAAAACATCAAACCTTCAAAACTTTACTCGTTATGATTAAGTATTACGCCTATTATAGCCACGGCGGCTACAAGGATTTCTACCTTGGCTGCAATGCCGAGGACACAAAGTCGAGATACTTCTTGCCACTGCTGCAAGTGCACGAGCAACGGCTCATCGAGAAGCCCAATGCCGAGCTACAGAAAGAGGTTGACCGCCAACGGCAGCTGCCCATGCTCACCGTACTTACCGACTTGACTGTCGAGTACAACTATCCCGACTGTCTGCGGCGGATGGTGTCGCACAGCGGCTACAAAGCCCTGTACCGACGCATCGACAGCCGACGCACGGTGTTTGCCATTCGCGACATCCCCGGCACAAAAGACGCATACGGCCGCTCCACGCCGTTCTGCATCATGATGGTGGGCGACAGCAACGACGACACAGCCACGCTCGATTGCTTGGCCCGATACATGACCCAACACCTGACAGACCTTGAGCAATTCTTATCGACATTGTTTGTCAACGACGTAGCCGAGAATGGCTTGCGCTTCGATTTGCGGCTACTCAACAATGAAATAGACCGCATCGCAGCCAGCAACAGTGCCAAGCCAAGCAGCATTGCAATGGAAGAATCGGACAAGCTCGGCCGGCAGGTGTGCCTGTTTGCCCACTATGGCGAATACACCAATGCCCTCGACTTGCTGCAACGCGAGCAAGGCATCGACTGCAGCTGTGTGGATATTATATACTCAATATCGGAAAACCGCACCAGACGGATGAACACACAGCCCGAACCGCCCATCTCCAGGCAAGCGCACTCGGCCTGGCAGACGGCTCCTGACAAGGACAAAGTTCAGACACTATTAAGCCTAATAAAAAATTTCAAGGAGCAACTTCCTCGCATAGGGCAGCACGAACAACGAATCGCACAGCTCGAAGAGCAGGTTTCGCAGCTTGAAAGGCGCATTTCCCAATTAGAACGACTACTAAACCAATCCAAAGAACAATGAAAAAAGTATTATTCGGTCTTGACAGCAAGACGTATGAACATAATTTCGACAAGAATGCACTGAAATCGCTTAAGGCTCTGCCTGGCTTCGATTCTGTGGTTAATTTTTTCCTCAACTGGGGCTACATAAAGTGGCATGTCATAGAATTACAGGGAAGCAACTTCCTCGTCACCCGCGAGTCGTGCCCCGAGCTGTACGACCTTGTACACAGCGTGGCCGACACGCTCGACGTGCGTCCACTGCCGCGATTCTACACCCAGTGGGGCTATGCCATCAACGGCTACACCACCGGCTACAAAGAAGACACGCTGCTGGTGCTTAACAGCGGTGCCATCGACCTGCTGAGCGACGACGAGTTGCGCTACGTGGCCGGCCACGAAATGGGCCACGTCAAGAGCGGGCATGTGCTTTACCACGTAATGGCACAATTGTTCAACTCGGCCATAAGCCAAATACCGCTGGTGAGCGCACTCACCACGCCCATTTACTATGGGCTGATGTACTGGAACCGCATGTCGGAGTTCACTGCCGACCGTGCCGGGCTGCTTGCGTGCCAAAACATCGATGCCGCCATCAATGCCATCATCAAGATGTCGGGGCTACCGTTGAAATATTTCGAGAAAATGAACCGCGACTCGTTCATAAAACAGGCGACCGAATTCCGCAAGTCGTTCAGCGGCTTCACCGACAATGTGATTAAGACCATTTCAATCATGGGCAGCTCACACCCGTGGACTGTATTGCGAGCCGCCGAGCTGCTGCTGTGGTACGAGTCGGGCGAATACCAGCGCATTCTCGACTCGGCCAATGTAAAAGTGTGTCCACGTTGCGGGCAACAAATCCCATTTGATGCCACCAAATGCCCATTTTGCGGAAGTGACCAGATATGACACACAAGGTAATATTGCGGCACATCGACACAGCCCTGCTTGAACACGACGACGACACAGCCCTGCGGAAGAAACTCGATGCAATACCCAAGTTCAAGCAAATCATGACTGGCACGGTGTGCGCCCTGCGCGAGAAAATCACCGCCATCGAATATGCCGGCGACGGGCTGCGTGTCACCGATGAAAGCCTCCCCGAGCTTCACAGCCAGCTCAAGGAGGTGTGCCGCACATTGGGTACGGCTGCCATTCCAGGGTTCTCGCTTATATGGGGCTACGACATCGCAGCCGCCACCGAAGGGGTCAATAGCCCACACATCACCGCAATGAGTGGCGCAATCGACCTGCTCGACGGCGATGAACTGGCATTCACGCTCGGGCATGAAATGGGGCACCAGATGTGCGGACACAAGCCTTACCACGTGTTTCTCGAATCGCTCTACATGCCCGTTGTCAACTCAATCCCCGGCAGCGAATTGTGGATAGGGCTGGTGAGGTCAACGCTGCTTAACTGGTACCGCATGTCCGACTACACTGCCGACCGCATGGGTTTGCTCGCTTGCCAAGATTTCAACGCCGCCATGCGAGCGTTAATCAAGATGGCCGGCATTCCTCGCAAGTATTTCGGCGGAATCAATATCGACAGCTTCATCAAGCAAGCCTGCGAGTTTGACGAAATGTTTGCCGGCCTATCAGGAAAACTAATCAACTATATCTCGGTCAACTCGGCCTACAGCCCATGGCTCGTAGCCCGCGCCGCCAACCTTTACAATTGGTACAAATCAGGCAAATACGACAAAATATTAAACGACAACAGACATGAATAAGAACAAAATATTGAAGAAACTGAACCGCAACGTCATGCTCGGTGCCGACAAAAACACCAAGGCAATGGGGCTCGCAGCTTGCCAAGCAGGCTGCATAAGATACCATGTAAGTTCAAAAGTATTCTGCTGACAGTCACACCGCAATGGCATTTACCATCCACACCACAGATGGCAACACCTATACCTATTTGCGACACACTAACGAGATTGTCGAAGGTGAGGTTGACGAGTTGCCACGTCACATCATCTTCAAACCGCGTGAGCGCATAACAGAGTTGCCGACATTGTCGGTGTTCACATTGGGTGTCACCACACGGTGCAACCTGCGATGCACATATTGCTGCTACTCGGGGCAATACCGCAACACTCGCAGCCACGGGAGCAAGTCGCTAACGTCGGCCGACATTGAACCAATACTCAATTTCATCGCCCACAATGCCGCCGTGCGACCCATCACCATCAGTTTTTATGGCGGCGAATGCCTGCTCGAACTGCCATTTATCGTGGAATGCGTGGCTTGTGCACAACGGCGATGGCCAGGCGAAGTAAAATTTGAAATCTCCACCAATGGCATTTTACTATCAAACGATGTTTTGGAATGGACTGTCAGCAATGATATTACACTTTTCATCTCGCTCGACGGCTCACAACAAACCAACGACGCACAACGTGGGCGCGGCTCGTTCGGTGCGGTGCGTCGCGCACTGGAATACCTGCACACAAACCACCGCACATACTTCGACAACAATGTGAACCTGATGATGACAGTCACCGACATCACACGGCTGCCCGAAATTGCCCAGCTATGGAATGATGACGCACTGCTCGCATCGAAGCCTCCATTCAGAATTTCGACCGTCGCCCCCAACTATGGCCAAGGCGTGGAACGTGCCGACATCGACACCGAAACAGGCAAATACATGACCATACTCGAAGCCTACGACCACCACCGCGATTGGCAGCTATTGGCGGTGTTTTTTGAACGAATGCTATCGGAGTGGACAGACCGCCCAATCGTAGAACTCGATGCGCCCGTGGAATATCCCACTTGCATGCCACACAACACCAAGCTATACATCGACACCGACCATGCCATAGGCCTATGCGAGAAGATGCCCGACACATTCAGGATGGGTGATGTCGCAACTGGCATCGACTGGAACAGAGCCGACAAGATGGCTGCAACCCTGGCAGGAATAATCGGGCAACGCTGCGCATCGTGCCCAGTGGCAAGGCTTTGTAACGTGTGCCCAATGTTGCTCGACCTTGACGACAACGAAATAGACATATTTTGCCACAACCAGCAAGTCCTTCAACATGTAAAGCTACGATTATTCTGCGAACTGGCCGAAAGAGAACTTATATGACACGTGACAACACCGAAATATCACTATCGCCAGTGTCACCAAGCGACGAAAAATGGCTTACTACATTGCTCCACGATGTAGAAGTAAGACGGCAACTGCCCCACCTCTCTACTGATGCCAGCCTCTTCATCGCCGACATGCTTGCTGCCGAACGTACAGGACTTGGGCTGCTGCGCATCATCCGATGGCACGGCGAGGACATCGGCTTTATCGCCGTCTATGACCTTACCGACAATCCGTTCATCTTCTACGCCATGTTGCCTGCATTCCGCCGCCACGGATATATGCACCAAGCCATAACCCAAATTCAATCAATCATCAACCGCCCACTTTACACCCACGTTGCTCCAGACAACCACGCCTCAATAGCCCTGCTTTCAAGCGCTGGAATACATTTTATACACTAACCCCCACATTTCGTGTAAAAATCACACTTCGGCTTGGTCATCGCTTTGCCCGAGCATTACCTTTGTGACATAAACAACAATTAAACCACAAAAAGTCATGATAACGAAAGAAAAAGATTTGGCACGAGCCATAATGGCGAGCAATTCAAAAATTGAATTGTCGAGCGACCTTGCCACAGGCGTAGAGAGAATCAAAGACCCGAGCGAAGTCGTATGGAAATCTGTTTTAGCTGCTTTGGTAGCAAGCACATTCTTTTGGGGAAGTCCAGGAGCAACAATACTTGGGATTACGATAGGTTTGCCAGCCATATTGACAGTATGCGGCGGCGTAGGAGGCGTTGTGTTCCTTACTCTCGGAGCTTCAGGTACATTATGCGCATACAAGTTGCTGATGGCTGCAAAAAAGACCGACGTACTCACACGGCTTCGCAACCAGTACACTCTCAACGAGAATACTTTATCACACATTTAATAACTTTCTAAATCCATACAATTATGAGACCTCCAAGACCAGGTAGTATAGGCGACCAGTTGATAAAAGGAACAGCTGGTGCAACAGTAGGAATGTCCACAGGTTCGGCACTTACAGCAATGGGAGCCACATCAGTGGGAACAGCAATAACATCGGCAAGTTCGGGCGCAGTGACGACACTCGCCTCTACACTATCATCGTTCGGCTCGATTGGCGCATCAGCTGCTGGAGTTGTATCATCGGTTTCGGCAGGAGCCACAGCAGTAGGCACGGCAGTAGGTGCCGCATGCGTCGCAGCCGCTCCATTCGTTGCTGCAGCTGCAGTAGGAGCCGGCATCGGTGCAGGTATTGCCTGGTGCATAAACAAGCTAACCGATTAAGTTCCCTCTTTACCAAGATACCATGATTATCATCGAGTAACATAGTGCGACTACATATATACACCGAGGTTGCGACACAGTGCCACACTGCGCCGCAACTCTCCATGCAAAAGCATTTGTGTGCAACTGCAATAGTTGTTGGCATCGTAAACAAAAAAATTGCGATGCGGCACGACACCACATCGCAACTATTAAGGAACTGTTTTGAGTTTTTACAGAAAAAATTCAAAAAATCATGCATTCTTTGTGCGGCTGCCTATGAGGGCATAGAACAACTGGTAAAGGGCACACACAACTACCAACCAGAAACTGGTCACATAGTCGGCAGCGTTAGCGATGGCACCTTGCACAACTGGCCAAATGCCGCCGCCTACCACCATTACCATAAAGATACCCGAGGCAACTTGGGTGTACTTGCCCAACCCACTTACCGACAGGTTGAATATAGCACCCCACATTACCGATGTGCCAAGTCCGCAAAGAATCAACATCAATATGCTGATAGGAACTTCGGTACTGATAAATTCAAAGCCATTGGCTCCGCTTGAGAAGCCCGGAACCGAAACTATCATATCTTTAGGCAAGAATATAGCAAGGAGCAACAACACAACAAGCAGCGATGCTACTGTGGCAAGCATTGTGCGGCTCGAAATCTTACCTCCGACAAGTCCACCTATGAAACGGCCAACAAGCATCAACAACCAGTAAACACCTACTATGGCTCCGGCTACCGACATTTGAACACCTAAACCACCTACTTCAACACCCTTTGTGAGGTATTGCAAGGTAAAATTCGACACACCGATTTCTATACCCATATACATGAATATTGCAATCACGCCAAGTGTGAAATTGCTATATTTGAATGCGCCCGAAGCGGCAATCTTCTCTTGTTTCTGACCCAATGTCGGCGACTCGGGCAATTTCGAGAAATAAAGAACAACAAATGCCAATGCAAAGATACCCATTGCAAGGTAGAACACTGGATTGGCATCGGCAATGTTAGTAGCAGAAGAACCCATCAACAAGCCTACTACCGTAGGTGCAAGCGTTGCTCCGAGCGAGTTGCATGTACCACCAAACTGCACGAGCTGGTTGCCCTGCTTGTCGTCGCGACCGAGACTGTTAAGCATGGGGTTGACGATGGTGTTGAGCATACACATTGCGAAGCCCGACACGAATGCGCCTATCACATAGACAATAATTGCTGCCGTGTCGTTGCCAGTAATGTATCCCGAAAGGTAAGAAATAAACACGCCCACGAAACCTACCGTCACGGCAAGCATCGACGAGATGCGATAACCCTTCTTTTGCAAAATCATACCTGCAGGAAGCCCCATGCACAAGTATGCCAAAAAGTTGGCAAGCGTGGGCAATTGCGACATCACTGCATTGTTGCCCGATTTAGCTTCTATAACACTGCCCAGAGGGTTTTGGTAGCCGGTCACGAATGCAATCATGAAGAACAGCGCAAACATGATGGCTATAGGCAAGGCGTAATTAGGCCTTGAATTAGTTTGAACTTTTTCCATTGTGTTGGTTTAGTTGGTTTATTATTAATGATATATTTGTCAGCTATTTATGTTGATAAATATGCGTAGGTTGTCACGATTTGGAAAAATCAGTGTAAAAGTACATCAAATCGAATAAAAAACCGAATTTTTCCCAACAAAATTAGGAACTGTTTCGATTTTTTACATCAAAGTTTTTTCGACAGACAGCTACGCATATTACCTGCAAAGGCCTACAACCACACTCAACCACAACAGACTTTATGCCATTGGCTCATTGCATACGGTCTTTTTCGGACTGGCCGGCACCGCTGCCTTTGTATTTACTACGGTAATGCACTATATGTGCACCGTCAAAATAACGAGTGTGTATCAAAATTAGCATCAATTTGGTTCGCAGGGAACACACGGCCCGTGCGTCCACGTGCCGTAAAGCATTATTAAACCACTATGTTTCAACCCAATACACATCTATTGGCGCAACGAAGGTGTATCAAAATTGTAAATACATTTACTTTGTTGTAGAGCCGCCATAATATAACGACTCTACACAATTGCCTGCCTGTAATTGCAGACTGTTTCAGTATCGGAACTATGCCAAAATAGGAACCGTTGATTTCCTCAATCAATGCCGCAATACTTTTTTAGCTCCTTGGTTGTGCCGTGGCGCTTGCCGGCAAGTTCGTTGAGCCACTTGTGCTTCTTGCTTGCTCGCCATTTTTTTGCATCAGCGAATTTTTCGGGGTGCGTTATGCGCGAAAACACCACACGCTGTATTGCTTGGCGCGAACAAGTATCGACACTGTAGCCGGCATTGACAGGGTCGCTGCCCGGACCGTTGGAACTCCAATAGATGACGTTGCCATCGTCGTCATAACCCATGAAAACCACGCTGTGGCCATGTTCCTGTTCTTCATCGACTTTGCCATTGTCGCCAATCACGGCTCCGCTGTCGCTGCCAGCTGTTTCATTGCGGTTCCAGAAGATTTTCATGAAGTCGCCACGACGCGCTCTCGCCCACACCGGGTCGGCTTGCCATTCCTCGTCGGTGAGGTAACGCTCATCTTTTTCTTCGCGGTATTCCTCGGTTTTCGCTCCACGATAACCCGTAAAATTGAATCCTACACCAAGCTCCTTCACCAGCACCGCCATGCCCGGACCATTGGCATTTGCCATACCCCACAGCCCCTCGCCGTCGGCCTGGTTATAGCCTTGATGATTGATTATGTCGGTGACACCGCAAAATGGCTTGAAACAGAACCAAGCAAGGTTCGGCACATCTTGCTTGCCGTCGGCGGCATCCCATATTGTTATAGCCTTCAGCATAGCAAGGTATGTAGCCATTGAGCAGAACGACGGTTGCGCCTTCGACACGTCTAACCGTGGCTGTGGGTCGGTGGGCTGCATACCGAAAGCCTCGTTCATGCCCCTCCACGCCGTGCGGCGGAATTGCGCATTGCTGTTTCGCCCCGTGTAATATCCGCCACCCTGGGGGAACGAGTCGATTGCGGCCATAATGGCACTCTGCCACTCGGCATTTACTTCTTCATATTTATCACCAGCCTGAACACGACCAATGCCGGCCAACGCCAATGCTACTATAATCAATGCTATTCTTTTCATTTTTCAATTTTTTTGTTCCTTGGCAATCTAAACCAGAATTTGCTACCCTTGCCCACTTCCGACTCGACACCCATCATGCCACCGAGTATCCTGACGATATTATAACTTATGGGCAAACCCAGACCCGTACCTTGTGCGAAACTGTTGAGTTTCACAAAACGGTCGAATATGTGTTTCTGCTGTTCCTGTGGTATGCCACAACCGGTATCTTGCACATAGAAGTATATCGTGTCGTCGGAAAGCTCGTAGCCGAATGTTATTGAACCCTCGGTAGTGAACTTTATGGCATTGGTAAGCAAGTTTATCAGCACCTGCGACAAGCGGTTGCGGTCGGTGTGAAATATGCACTTGCTGGCACCTTGCACAAACTTGAGCTCAACACCATCGTGGATGCGCAAGCTCGTGGTGCGTTCTATGTCGCGCATCATTTCATTGACATCGGTGTCGGAATAATTAAACTCAAGAGTTCCCGACTCGATTTTGGAGAAGTCGAGTATGTCGCTTATCAACTGCAACAGCAATTTGCTGTTAGTATCGATTATTTGTACATACTCATTGCGTTCCTCCTCGCTGTCGGCTTCGAGCAAGATGGACGAGAAACCCACTATGGCATTGAGCGGCGTGCGGATTTCGTGGCTCATGTTGGCAAGGAAAGCCGACTTTAACTTATCCGACTCCACAGCCTTGTTCTTAGCCGCCACCAGTTCGGCCTCGTTATGCTTACGACGCGTGATTACCAGCAACGAACCTATGACCACAGGCGACTTCTGCTCGTCGGAATTATCCAACAACGTGGCGCGAGCTTCAAACCATTCCACATTACCATCTTTCGACACCATGCGGAAATCCACGTTCACAACATCAATCTTGCCCGACAATAGGTCGTGGTAACAATTGCTGATGCGCTGCCGGTCGTCGGCATGAACCATCTGCATGAATGCCTCACCATCAAGGGTGACAACGCCAGTGCCGCCATCGGCATAATCCAATATTGGCAACCGGGCATAAAACACCACCTGCCCCGTGTCGGGATTCATTCGGTAGGGAATGATTTGCGCCGCTTGCATGGCCACTTCTAATTTGCGATTTGTTTCTCGCAATTCTTTTTCCACATGGCGCAAATCGGTGGCATCAATGCCAAAAATGTCTATCACATCTTTCTCGGCCGAATTGCGCATTATTATGTCATAATACCGTCCTTTTTCTTTCAAATAATAAGAGAACGAAGCAAGTTGTACCTTGCCGTTTGCTACCTTATCGACATACGGAAGCACCGCTTCTACAGTCGCCTGAGGCAATTTGTCGCCCTTGTTAGGTGCTGCGCCGTCGGAATTGGTAAATACCTCACGGAACCTCTCATTGGTGTGCATGCATTCCATGTCATACACTCGCCCACTGCTGTCGCGCAACACAAGTTCCTGGGCATAAAACACAGGCATGTTGTCGAGTATGATATTGTGCTTCTTGAGCATCTTCAAGCGTCGAGCCCTAATGCGATAAACCCACGCCAGCGCAACAAATGCCACTACAACCACAAGGGTTATCATTATGATGTGCCAACGGTATTGCTCCCACACAGTAGGCGGCTTGTTGATAAACAACGCATCTGGCGGACACAGCTCCTCGTCAACACCGCGCGATTTCATGTTCTCATAGTTGATGAGGGTGTATGACTGCTCGATTGTTTGCGGCCGCATGTTCCTCGGCTGCTTGCCAGTGGAGATGTCTTGCATCAACTTTTTCAATACTCTGCGCATCTCGTCGCGCGAATAGAAATGCCCGCCGACAAAACCACCGGCAAGCATGTAAGCCTCGCGCACTGAATATATGGGTTTTGAAGCCGACATTATCTGCCGGTATTCGCCCGACACGAGCATTGGCATCCCGAGCAAATTATTGCGCTTGTACATCCATGACGAAAACAACAGCCCCACACGAGGGTCATTCTCAATCAGATATTGCTGCAATTGCCCGACGTTTTTCTGCCCGGGTACCAACCTGCGGTAAGTAATATCGGGATACTTGGATTCGACATAATTCTTTATGATATATTCAAACCGACGGTTGAAATACATTTCATCGGCAGCAAAAACGAGTGTTTCCATTTCGGGCGACATGCGCACTACCAAATCGACAGTTTCGGTGAGGTAATACGGAAACAGCACGTAAGTCATATTGTAATCATCGGTGTATTGCGATAGCGGTGTACAATCGGACTGAGCCGGCATACTGTCGTTCCCCGTGTAATAGAATTGCCGCGGCAGCATGAAATCCATTTCGGCACACAGCACTATAGGCACATCGCCCCATTCTTCACGCACCTTGTCGCGCAGCGTGAATGCCATATTGCCTATCATCACCACATAATCGGGAGCCACCGAGTTGCCATAACGTTCAAAGAGCGTCTTTTCTGTGGCATTGTATAACGAATCATTAGTGATGAAGGCCGCATTCATGTGGACGATGTATGCCTCGACGTTAGGCATGTGCGACACTTCTTCCACAATAGGCACAATCACACCGTTGCTCCATTCGGCATTCTCGCTATACGTGTTTATGATGAGTAGATTATACAATTCCTTCTTTGTCATGCCCTGAACTTGAACAATTGCCAACAGACACGACAACACTACCCAAAACCTTAAGCAGCACAACATTCTTTGCATAACAATCTTCTCGTTAGTTCAATGATTAAATAGCATTATGTAATTGCAAAATTATCAATTTAGAACATTCCTTGCAACATCTCGTTATGTAAAAACAAGCGCATTAAAATCTTTTTTCACAACCCTGCTGCAATCATGTCATCGATGGCCACAAATGCCGTTTCGAGTATCGTGTCGCGCCCTGCATCACTATCGGCTTCGTCCATGTCCACTTTGTAACCGTCCGACGGCTCGGTGCCAAATTCGGTTTCGTTTCCGTCTGGGTCAAGGATGGAACATGCCGAGAATCTCACATTCCAGCCATTGGGCAGTTCCGATGTGAATGGCATACCGCTGCCACCGCCAGTGGTGTCGCCGACTATGCGAACATTGGGCAACGATTTCATGATTGACGCGAAATTGTTTGTCGCACTATACGACGACCTGTTGGTGAGGACAACCACAGGCTTCAAGAATTTGATGCGGCTGTCATCGGCAGGGTCAAAATAATAGGCATACGGCTCTGAAAATTCGTCATGCCCCGGCCCTGTCTTGTGCGATATATATCCGGCAAGTATGGGTTCGGTGATAAACCGGGCCACAAGTTTCTCGACGTTGGTGAGGTAGCCACCTCCGTTGCTGCGCACATCTATCACAAGTCCGTCACACGCCGACAAGTAGGCAAGTATATTATCCAAGTTGCCCTCGCCTATGCCCGAACTGAAATCGTCGTAATACATATACCCGATGTTGTTGCTCATGATGGCATACTTGATGCCCGACGATTGGCGATAATTGAAATTCAAGTAAAATTCATCTATAATCCTCTCGTCGAAGTTGACAGGATATTGTTCCCATATCCAATAGCGCGACACATCCCACGCCGAAATCAGATTGGTGTGCCCGTCTTTGAGCTCCATGAGCATCTGCCCGCACACATCAAACAGCTCCTCGTTAGTCATCTCGGGCAATACTTGCGCGCGGTAGCGTTGCCCCACCTCCTCCCAGTCAATATCTTTATATTCAAAGAAGCAATAATGCTCGTCGATAGCAGTCCACAACGCATCGAAATTGCCATACGGGTCATTGGCAAATTCTTCATATTTATGGCAGCCTACGAGCGTAACCACTGCACAGGCAGCAGCGGCCACGCCTGTTACCCATGCAGCTATCCGCTTGACGATTTTCATCGAACTATATGATTGCGATATTTTCATGTCATTTACTCTTCTAATATAATGCCGAAATTATGCGAGCCTTGTCCGAGTCTTTTTTGCCTGGTCGCAATGACAACCATTCGCCGCTTACGCCGATGATTGCGCTATGTGTGAAAAAGTGATAATTCAAGTTGTTCACATAGCTCGTTTCAATCTGCCCCCGGTAACCAATACGCAGCGACGTGCGGCCGAAATGCAGGTCAACGGTAAACAAGTTGCGCATATCGAAGCGATTTCCCCACCACCCGCAATGCACTATGTCTCCACGGTCGCCAAGGTAAATCTCGTAAAACGATTGCCCATATTCAGGCGAGAAGAATGCCCCGATGAAAGGCAATGTCGCCTCGTAACGCAAGGTCACTGGCAACCTGCCAAGCCGCATATTATAAACGGCCATTCCTTGCAGGTTGGCACTGAAATGTATTTTTGCCGATACGGGATTGTTGGAATTATTGGCATTGTAGATTACCCCACCACGGAAACGTGCGCCACCGCCTGCCATCAGTTGCAGCCCGGGAAGGCACTCCATGTGCCAACGGTGCATCATTCCCCATGTATATTCCACCATGAGCGAATGCATTGTGTGGTTGCCCACGGGATTTTTCACTTTCTGATACTCAATTCCGGCATCCATTTGCGACACCCACTCAAATGGCGAGAACTTCATCGCCTGCAAGCGTTCGTAACCCAACCGCAGGCTTAATCCCGAGTATTTTATGGGAGTCAAGTAGGTATCAAGTATGTGCGCACCTCCAACGTCGAACGTGAATGACGAATTTACTGGCCGTTCTATCGGCACGGCCGTCGATGCTGTGTCGGTGGCTGATGTAGCCTGTGCCAACATTGACTGTGGTAGCCACCATAACATCACGGCAACAAGCACTACCACCGTCCTCCATCTATTACATGCTCGTGCCATCATCGGGTTCAATGTCAAAAAGTTTCTTCTGTCCGGTAAGCTCGTCAAGCACATCTTGCTGGCTTATGGGTTTATCGGGTTCGACTTCGGCCGCATCATCGTCAACAGGTTGCACATCGACAGGTTCTTCGTCTTCGGCAACCTCGCGCGGCTCAATTTCTTCGACCGAATCGACCGTGTAGTTAGAAATGCGCTTGCCTTTTGCCTTGAAGCTCTTAACGCCGATGAATTCCTCGGCATCGACAACGAGGTTTTCACGGAAACTGTCGCCGCCGCCAAATTTCACCTCAAAGCGCGGATAACGCTCGTCGGTGAGCAACATCAAGCGTGACGACGGGTTGCCGCCGATGAAACTTGCACGGCGAGCCGTCGGCTCAAATTCAAACCGTTTCACATACACAAACCCTTGGTCGGCATCAAACAGCACGGCTGTCCACACCACATGCTGCCGAAATTTCTCTATGCGCAATATGTCGTCGCCATAATGGTTGCCAGTGTCAAACGACGTGGTGTAATACTCGCCGCCGCGACATACTACAAGTACCATGTCGTCGCCGGCAAACTCGCCAAGCGAACGTCCGCGTCCGTCATAATTCAGCCTAAGCACATCGGGGTCAAACCACACTTCACGGCCGCCGAGCGTCGATGTACCTCGCTCCTTAAGCGAGATGCGATGAACCTCGTTTTTGGTAACAACGTTGCCGCGCGACTGTTTCCCCTTTATGGCAAGCGTGGCAAGGTCAACGTCGAATTGCAACACTTTCAGCCTGAACTTGGGCTTCAGCGTGATGCGCAGCACCTCGGCCTCTCCATTGGGATTGGCTGTGAACCACAAGACTTTCGACCCAGGCTTGCCCTGCGTGAGGTCATACTCCTTGTCGCGCGATATGCCCGTCACTGCAAAACGTTTCATGTACACCACGCCACCCTTGCCGTCCTGATATACCACATTATATATGGTGCGTGCATCATTACGCTTGAACACGTTGAGGTAAAGGACGTTTTTCCCGACGTATATCTTGTCGGCGACCTTGATTACCTTGTACTTGCCGTCTTTGTAGAAAATAATCACATCATCGATGTCCGAGCAGTTGCACACAAACTCGTCCTTCTTGAGCGCAGTGCCTATGAAGCCTTCCTCGCGGTTGATATACAATTTCTCGTTTGCCTCGGCAACCTTTGTCGCCTCGATGGTGTCGAAATTGCGTATTATGGTGCGTCGAGGATACATCGAACCATATTTTGCTTTAAGCCCCTCGAACCAGTCGATGGTAAACTCCACAAGATGCGCCAGCTCATAGTCAATCTTGCCGATGCGCTCGTTGAGCATGGCAATGTATTCATCGGCCTTGTCGCTGTCAAATTTCGTGAAGCGGCGTGTCTTGATTTCGAGCAGCCGCAAGATGTCGTCACGCGTCACTTCGCGGTAGAACGACTGCTTCCAAGGGTCGAGCCTGTGGTCGATATAGTCCACCGCAGCATCAATGTCGCGGCTATCCTCAAATTCCTTGTCCTTGTAGATGCGCTGCTCGATGAATATTTTTTCGAGCGACGCAAAGTGTATGGCTTCGAGCGTTTCACCTCGCTGTATTTCAAGCTCGCGGCGCAGCATGTCCTTGGTGCGGTCAACGTTGTCGCGCAAGATGTCGCTCACCGACATGAACCGTGGTTTCTTGTCCTGTATCACACAGCAGTTGGGCGATATGCTCGCCTCGCAATTGGTGAAGGCATACAGTGCGTCAATCGTCTTGTCGCTCGACGTTCCGGGCATCAACGTCACTATGATTTCGGCCGTTGACGATGTGTTGTCGTCGATTTTCTTGATTTTGATTTTTCCCTTGCGCTGTGCAAGCAGGATAGACTCAATCAGCTTGGGTGTAGTGTAGCCGTATGGCAAGTCGTTGATGACAAGTGTCTTGCTGTCGCGCTTTTCAATCTTGGCTCGGGCGCGCACCTGTCCGCCACGTTCGCCATCGTTATAGCGACGAACATCGACATACCCTCCTGTAGGGAAATCGGGGTAAAGCTGGAACGGCTCGCCGCGCAAGTATGCCACGGCAGCGTCGATTATTTCATTGAAATTATGCGGCAAAATCTTTGTCGATAGCCCCACGGCAATGCCTTCGGCACCGTGGAACAGCACAAGTGGGAACTTCACGGGCAAGGTGATTGGCTCGGGCTTACGCCCGTCATACGAACGCCCCCAGTCGGTGATTTTCGGGCTGAAAGCCACGTCGAGCGCAAATTCCGACAACCGCGCCTCGATGTAACGGCCAGCTGCGGCATCGTCACCGGTCAATATGTTGCCCCAGTTACCTTGCGTGTCAATCAGCAGGTTCTTTTGCCCCAATTGCACCAACGCATCCTTGATTGACGCATCGCCGTGAGGGTGGTATTGCATGGTAAAACCCACTATGTTGGCAACCTTGTTGTACCGTCCGTCGTCAAGCTCCTTCATGGTGTGCAATATGCGCCGCTGCACGGGCTTCAGGCCGTCCTCGATGTGCGGCACGGCACGCTCAAGGATTACGTATGACGCATAGTCGAGATACCAGCTGCGGAACATGCCCGGCAACTTCATGCGGTTGTCCTTAGGCACGTATGTGGAATGCGCCGGCACCTCCTCCACGGCGGCACCGTCGTCAGCCGCCTCGCCCTGCCACGATTCCGGCTTGCCATCTTCGTTCAATTCTTCATCCGATATATCGTCGTCTTCTCTCATATATGTGCGTATGATTCTATACAAGTGGGTCACGGCAGGGCGCACAATCACGCTACGCACAATTACATTCACGCTTGTGCTTCCCCACAACTTATCCCCACAAAAGCAACTTGCTCATGCAAATATAGCAAAAGTCGAGCGCAACGCCAAAAAACACCTTACTGATTTTTGCATTGCCAAGCCACAGCCTGTATTATGGGAATATGGGAAAACTTCATAATGCTGCCACTAAAAAATGCGTTTCTTAGTGGCTGTTATTGGATTCCTTTGTATATTTACAGAATGCTAACGAAATACTAAGCACCATGACAACCGAATTTGTTTACAGCATTGAAAATATTTTCTCAGATGGTCCTGGCTCGGTATTCCATTTTACCAAGACTACAATGTATTACATCGGTCCTTATCAACGAAGTTACAAATGGAAGTCGAGAAATGATTATGACCAAGTTCCGCAGTTGCTCAACGACATCAACGAAGCTTTTGATAACAAATTGCCCGAATATTTCCTACAATACATTACCGTTAAAGCCGACAATAGCAACAAGTGGATAGAAGTCATCGACGGCCAGCAACGTCTCACCACATTAGCAATAATTTTCTATCTATTGGGACAAACCGACAGCAAATATAATATCGCAGCCAACAAGCTGAACTATTCGCGGTATGCCAATGGCAACATTTTTGACAAAGTGTGCGATATGTGCTACAACACTCCTCCCGACGACGACAAAGCGATTGAAGAGCAAGACCTGTACTACATGGTCACCGCGGCAAGACGCATCAAAGATGAAATTGCCAAATGGGGAAGCGACAAAATAGATTACCTGCTCCACAATGTGAAATTCATAGTCAACATTGAGAGCAATTTCGTTTCGTCGGAGGAGATTTTCGCGAACCTCAACGACAACCACGTGCCGCTCACCGATGCCTACCTAATCAAAGGACTCTTGTTGACCAATGCCGTGAGCCGCACCAACAGTTACGGGCGTAGTTTGGAATACAGTGAAATACAAGAGAAGCGGAAAATACTGGGGCGCATGTGGGACGAGATGCAAACATGGATAATGCAAAACCAGCATTGCCACTTCTTCTTCAAAAGTCCCAATGCCAACACTGGCATGGAATACCTGCTTGAGATGGCATTATGCCACAAATACGGCGACACTTTTGTGGGAGATTACGGACCCGACAAATACCTCAACCTTTTTAACCGTTACAACAGCAAAATTAAGGACACCGCCGAAGCCATTGAAATGATTGCCGCCATCAAGCACATTTATAAAAAGATGAAAACTATCTATGGTGGCATACTATACAACTTGTGGGGGTTTATACAGTTTAGCGTACCTACCAAGAACAAAGCTTCGCTCAATATGTATGCTTTTATCGACAAGTCGGAAACCGAACTTTTGCATTACCTGAAAGATGAAGCGATTAAAAGGATACCCGATTTATCAATCCCTGAATTTAGCGCAAACAATTATGAAAAATTGCGTTACAAGTCCTATAATCCGTATCTTACAAACCTGCTTCTTTCGTTCAGCGTTTTTATCCCGTGGAAAAACGAACGCGAATTTCGATTCCGATTCTATGATTATGAAATCTCGGACTGGAGTTTCGAACACATTTCTCCTCAAAATCCAAAAGATTCAATCACCGTACCCGACTATGCACGGACATTTGTTCTGAACCATGTTGACAAACAGATAAAAGAAGGTACCAATGAGAGTGCAACCATTGAATTAAAGGAATTGAGAGAAAGAATTGCAAATGGAGAAAAAATAGACACAGCCGACATCGAATTTCTTTTCGATTCGGGCATCGATGAGCACTCGCTCGGCAACATGGCTCTCCTATCACGGAAAGACAACAGCGCCAACAATAACAACCCTTTCATGGTAAAAAAATTAATCATACAAAAACGCAAAGGGTTGGGGGCGTTTATTCCAAATCACACCTACGAAGTGTTTAACAAAATCCTCGTGTCGCCCGATGCCGAAAAGCCATTCTCGGCCGAGTCGATAATCTGGAACAAAGAAGATGTCGAAGCCCACATAAGATGGATGGAACAGGCAAACAGTGAAATAATCAACTGGATAAACAACTTGAATATATGAAAACAGGACGCTACAACATATCACAGCTGCTAACTGCACCAGAGATTGAACAAATAGTAATTCCCGAGCTGCAACGAGATTATGTTTGGAAGAAGCGCAATGTCAGAGGCTTATTATCCTCTATTTTGGGTAACTTCAATTCCAAAGAAACGCAAATCCTCAATATCAAGGATGGCAATGGCGATGCATTAGATAGCGACATCGAAAAGTACCTTAGTGAAGAATACATGCGCTTACGCTACAACACACGCATAGGATTCATATATGCCTACCACGACTTGTCGCTGCCCGGGCAATACTACTTGATTGACGGCCAACAGCGCATCACTACAATATTCCTACTTCTGCTGTCGCTTTACAAGACGTATGACCCACAAACGTTTAGAAACAAGTATTTCCACAAACGCATACCCAAGCTCGACTACAAGGTGCGTGAAATAGCCCACGACTTCTTGGTTGACTTCATCGAATTTGAATTAAGCCAAAACGATGGCGAGAAGTTTGAAAAGAGCAACCGTTACTATATCGAATATGATACCGACATAACCTGCAAGTCGATACTCAGCAATTATAATGTTATCGTCAAGGAGGTTGAAGGTGTAGATGCTGCGCAACTCATAGATTATGTTGAGAATTATGTCGAATTTAATTATTTCGACACTAACATGAGCCAACAGGGCGAGAAACTATACTTGTACATGAACAGCCGCGGCGAACCGCTGTCGGTGCAAGAACGCATAAAATCGATAATTGTCAGCCGAAGCAATGACAAATTAAAGTCAGGTGAATACTGGGAAGATTGGCAAAATTTCTTCTGGCGACTGAAATCGCCGAACGACGAAAATGCCGACAGAGGTTTCTTTGAATTTATAAAATGGGCCGTCATAATGCACCTGCACACCTATCCTCCAAAAAGCATTGAAGAAATTGAAGATTACATCAGAATAGAGAAAAACAACGAGAAAAAAACGCGGCAAGAAGACTTGATAAGCACTTATGTCACTGAAAATAAAGATTTCACATTCCTCTGGCTGCAACAGGTCGAGCAAGCCGTGGAACGATTGCATGTGCTGATGCACACCTCCCCGGCATTTCGACTTTATGGATTCAGTGGCGAACAATGGTTCAATGGCTGTGACAACACCATTGATTACGTGGCACTTATAGGTGTGCTTTATTACATAGTGTTGTTACCAGGCGCAACCGATTTGAACGTGTTGCGCATGGCAATGTATCTCAAGAATTTAAAGTCGGAATACACTCTTCGCCGTAATCCCGACCGTGCAGTGATACGATGCATGGATTTGATAAGGTGGTGCGCAATCAATGGTATTGTAGATGTCAGGTTGATTGGCAAATATTTTTCCATGCATAGTTTTGACTTTTCCGACACATACGTCTTGCGCCCCGATGACTTACGTTTTGGCTATTACTTAATAGACTGGCAAGAAAGCCAGTCGGCACACCCGAAATGCGACGAAATTGGACGATGGGAAACTTTCTTCTGGTCAATTACGAACGACAAGGAATTAAACGACTTCTTGCGTGGCAACCACGATTTCATCATACGCCTGATGCGGCACGGCGGTGCAACGCCCGAAGAGTATTTGCAACGTTTCAAGAACAAAATATACCAGCATCGGAATTCCGACGAACTGCGCCGCTCGCTCTTGAAATATGGCGACATTTCAATATATGACTACGGAGGAAGCTGGAAATTGAAAATATGGATGGAACGATGGTGTATGCTGCGCAACGAACGTGACGAACCCTACTGGGACAAATTCATGACTGGCGACAATGCCGAAAAGAACGCCACAATTGTAGCAAACTACCTTTTTGATAACACGGCAGCGATGGCTCAAGACTACTTATTAGATAGCATAGGCACAAACTTAGATTACATGACTCAAAAATACTATTTGTGGTATGAAAAAGAGAATGAGCGAACACGAGTCGTGCTACTTAAAGCCAAGCAAGCGGCGGAAAACAAGGCAAGGGAATTATGCATCCAAGAGCTGCACAAGCAAATTAGCGAAAGCTGGATGTGGCAGCATAATTTCTGCGTGTTTGATTTCAAGCCCTCCGGCAATGGCTTAGTTGCATCGAGAAGCGACCAGCGCAACGACTATTACATCGATATATGGTATGACTGGTTTCCCGACGGCGGGAAGTGGTATTGTCGCATAGGACACAGGCTTGGAGGCACGTTGCCCGAAGCCTTTGTCGATGCGCTACGCGACAAAGTCACACATATATGCAATACCCCAATAGAGTGGATATGCGACGACGAATCTAAATTAATCGCCATCAAAAACCCGATTTACTTCGAACGACCCGATGAAGATTATTTCAGCGGAACGAAGTTCGCAAAGCAGTTTTTCGACGAGTTGTGGGGCATCTTGCAAGATATGAACGCCCAAAGGTTGCTAAACGAAACCCGACTGGGCGGTGGTGAGTCAGTCTAAGGTGACGACGGTGATGCCGGCTCCGCCGAACTGCACGTGCTCGTCGCGGTAGGATTTAACGCCGGCTACGGTGTTGAGGTATTCGCGCACTCGCTGGCGCAATATGCCGTTGCCAGTGCCATGCAATATGCGCACTTGCTTGGCGTTGAACTGTATGGCATCATCGATAAAGTAGGTCACGGCCTGAATTGCCTCGTCGGCACGCATTCCGCGCACGTCAATTTCGGGCTTAAATTCAAGCTGGCGGCGGCGTATGTCATTGGACATCGCCACCGTAGCAGCAGCCGGACGCGACTGACTCGCGGCCGTCGGTGCGGCGACCTTGCGCAACCTGTCGAGTGCCACCCTCGACTGGAAATTCCCCATAGCCACAGTTGCCACGTTCCCGGCCACCTCAAGCACACGGCAGGGCGTGTTGCCGCCATCTATTGCAGCATAGTCGCCCACCTGTACCGGTTCTTGCGGTGCAGTAGCCGGCGCAGGCTTGCCAGCAGGTTTACGGCGATGCTTCAAGTTGCTGCCACGGCGCAAGTCGGGCAGTTTTATATCCTCATCCTCAAGTTGCGATTTAAGCTCGTCGAGCTGGCGGCGCAACTCCTTGGTTTGCTCCTTTTCGGCTTGGTTGCGGCGAATCTCGTGAATGGTGCGCTCGATGGTGGCATTGCTCTGCGACAAGATTTGGCGAGCCTCTTCACGAGCATTCTTGATGATAGTCTTTTGCTCGTTGCCAAGACGTTCTATTTCGCTTTCATATTGCGCTTCGAGCTGTTGCAGCCGCTTGTTGCGATTGTGTATTTCGGCACGCTTGTTTTCCCAGTATTTTTTGTCGCGCGCTATGTCGAGCAGGTATCGGTCCATGTTGATGTAGTCACTGCCCACGATTTCCTCGGCATCCTTGATTACCTCGGCCGGCAAGCCTATGTTGCGCGCAATCTCTATTGCGAATGAGCTACCCGGATAACCGATTGACAACTGGAACAACGGGCGCATATTGCGGCGGTCATACAGCATCGCGCCGTTGACAAGCCCGTCGGTATCCTCGGCAAAATGTTTCAGGTTCTGGTAGTGCGTGGTAATGACTCCAAATATGTGCCTGTCGTTTAACCGTTTGAGTATGGCTTGCGCTATCGCCCCGCCTATTTGCGGCTCGGTTCCGCCGCCAAATTCGTCAATCAGCACAAGTGTGTCGCCATGCCCGTTGTTCATGAAATACTTCATGTTGGTGAGGTGCGAGCTATATGTGCTGAGGTCGTTCTCAATTGACTGCTCATCGCCGATGTCGATAAACAGGTTCTTGAATATGCCGATGTGCGAATTGCTGTAAATAGGCGGCAACAACCCGCATTGCGTCATATATTGCACTATGCTCACCGTCTTTAGGCACACCGACTTGCCTCCGGCATTAGGTCCGGAAATGAGCAATATGCGGTTGCGGTCGTCGAGCGTGATGTCGAGCGGCACCACCTCCTTGCCCTGCGAGCGGAGCGACAGCAGCAACGTAGGGTGCACGGCATGGTAATACTCCACTTGCGGCTCACGCTCAAGCACCGGCATGTTGCCTCCTATTTCGTGCGCAAATACCGCTTTTGCCCTTATAAAATCTATGATACCCAATGTGGCATACGAGTCGAGCAAATCGTCGATGTGCGGGCGTATGAAATCAGACACTTCCACAAGTATGCGTATGATTTCGCGCTGCACCTCGTTTTCGAGTTCGCGTATGTTATTATTGGCTTCTACAATCTCGGCAGGTTCTATGAAGATGGTTTTACCCGTAGCCGACTCGTCGTGTACTATGCCACGAATCTTGCGCTTGTTCATCGGGGCGACCGGGATTACCAGCCTCCCGTCACGCACCGATGGGGCAGCGTCGCTGTCGATGATGCCCTCCTCGCGGCTCCGGGCCAATATGCGCCGCATGATTGAGTTGACACTCTGCGTGGCCGAGGCGAGCGAGCGTTTCAAGTTCAGCAGTTCGGGCGAAGCATTGTCCTTTATGTTGCCATACTTGTCGAGAATGCCGTCGATGCGTGCGATGATTTGCGGGAATGTGAGCATCGACGCCGTCAGTTCCGACAAGCGCGGATAGGCAGGAGCATCATTGATTGTGGCACTGCCGAAAAAAGCCACAATGTCGGCTATCGTCGCAAGCGAACGCTGCAATCCGTGCAGTTCGTCGGCAGTCATGTATGCCCCGTATGCCCTGATTGATTTCAATTGCTCGGTCAAGTCGTGATAACCGTTAAGCGGGAAATCTTTCCCCGATACTATTATCGACAAGAATTCGTCGGTCTGTTGCAACAACTTCAGTACCGTATCGAAATTGCCCGAAAAGCGCATGGCCTGACAGCATTTGACACCGAGCGGGCCGAGGCACTTGTTTTCGAGCATAGTGCGTACTGTTGCAAAATCTATCTTACTTTCAAAATTTTGCGGATATACCATATAGTATGTCTATGTGTGTAGAGAAGTCTTGCGTTATATGCAATAATGAAAAATAGCTTATTAATCAAATTTTTTGCGGCGGAACACGAAGTTGCGACCCAAGTATTTTTCTCTCACGATGGGATTTTCGGCAAGTTCCTCGCTCGTACCTTGAAACAATATTTTACCCTCAAACAGCAAGTATGCACGGTCGGTGATGCTCAACGTTTCGGGAGCGTTGTGGTCGGTGATGAGAATGCCTATATTTTTCTCTTTCAGCTTATATACAATGTACTGAATGTCTTCCACAGCAATTGGGTCAACGCCGGCGAACGGCTCGTCGAGCATGATAAATTTGGGGTTGATGGCAAGGCAACGCGCAATCTCGCAACGACGGCGCTCGCCACCCGACAACTGATCGCCAAGGTTTTTACGCACTTTCTGTATGCGGAACTCCGACAGCAGGCTTTCCAACTTTTCGCGTTGGTACTCGGGCGAGGTATTGGTCATCTCAAGCACAGCACGGATGTTGTTCTCCACACTCAGCTTGCGAAACACCGACGGCTCTTGCGGCAGATAGCCTATGCCATATTTCGCACGTTTGTAAACCGGATATTTCGTGATGTTGTGGTCGTTGAGGAATATGTTGCCCTCGTTGGGCGTGATGAGCCCCGTGGTCATATAGAATGTAGTTGTCTTGCCAGCACCGTTGGGTCCGAGCAATCCTACAATTTCACCCTGCCTTACGTTGATTGAAACATGGTTGGCAACCGTGCGTTGGCGGTATTTCTTCACCAGCCCCTCGGTGCATAGCACCATATTGCCGTCATCGGCCAACGACTCGGCGCGCAATTGTTCTTCTTCTAATCTTTCTTCTTTGTTAAAAATCTTGTCTATCCACTTACATTTAAAAGCCATCGTAAAAATATGTTTTTATGGATTGCTCTTCCTCAATCGACTCTTTATATAATCGGTGAGCAGGTTGATTGCCACCTCGTTGTTACCCCCTTGCGGCACAATCAAGTCGGCATAACGCTTGGCAGGCTCGATATACTGGTTGTGCATCGGTTTCAACACGCGCTCATAACGGTCTATTACCATTTGCGGGGTGCGTCCGCGTTCTATGCAATCGCGATAAATCACCCGTATCAGCCTGTCGTCGGCATCGGCATCGACAAACACCTTTATGTCCATCATGTCGCGCAACTTGGAATCGGAAAACACCAATATTCCCTCAATCAACACTACGTCGTGAGGGTCGAGATGCACGGTTTCTTTTTGGCGGGTGCAGGTGAGGAACGAGTAAGTGGGCATTTCGACCGACTGTCCTGCACGGAGCTTGTTCAAATGCTCAAAAAGCAAGTCCCAGTCAAACGCCCCAGGTTCGTCAAAGTTGATTTTCTGCCTGTCCTCGACAGGCACATGGCTCGAATCCTTGTAATACGAGTCTTGCGAAATCACACCAACCTGCCCCGCGGGCATCCGCTCCATTATCTTGTTGACGACAGTGGTTTTCCCCGACCCGGTACCACCTGCAATTCCGATTATTATCATTCTACAAAAGTGTAAACAATTTATATCGTACAAAGTTACTGCAACTTGTGTGTAGTGCAAAACAATTTAGCCAAAAAATTTCCGCACCAATTCCATAGCCCATTCAAAAAAGAAGTAAGCAAAAGATTTCATATAACACACGGCCATTTGGTGAATGTCGGGGCAACGAAGACATCCAACCATGCGCCAACTGGCGGTGACACAGCAGTTGGGCGGCTTCACCATCCACACCCAGTGTCGTTTTAAATGAAAGAACCGTATTCTGGCACACCAAATGGTTTTAAAAACTGTTTTGAATTTTTACAGATAATTACATGTAAGGCTCTTTGTTCATGTTCGAGCGTCTTTTAGGCCGTTTTTTGATTGTTTTTTCGACGTTTGTTTCACTAAACTTACACAAAAAACAATCACAACCGACTCGAAAATCCATCTCTAACCATTGAACAAAAAAGCAAAACAGTTTCTGAAAGTGTAAGATATTTTTATATTTATTTTTTATCATTAATTTTGTCGCACACAAATTTCTAACTGTGAAAACTTATAACAGTGGTAGTAATTTAACATGAAATTGGCTTTTTGCGTTCAGCAAAATCAAAAAGCGGTAACAACCAATCAATATAAAAGATATGAGTAACATTAAAGGACGATGGGTTTTAACCCTTATTTTCATTTTAGGCTATATGCTGCCCGGCCGGGCGGCGACCGTCGAAGTCGAATTCACAGTCGATGGCGTGAGCTATTATGGCACTAATAACGGTGTAAAAGCCTAAGTCAGGGCGACGGCAGCCACTGGTGAGGTAGTGTACGTACCTGGCGAGGTGGAATACGACGGAAGCACTTACACTGTGACTTCTTTGGGTAATAAAACAAGTAAAAGAGGTTCAATCATCTTAACTGCGTTTGATGCCCCAGACATGCAGAAACTCACTACTCAAGTTACGAGTATAGTTCTTAACAATAAGTCACCACTTCTGACAGAAATAGAAACAGAAAAGGAAGCCACGATTAACATAGGTGGCAGCGACACTGGCTTGAGTGTACCCACATTGACCGTCAAAGGGGCTGGAGGCACGATTTCATTGAATTATGCAACGGAGGGAATTGTCTATTTGCAAGATTTGGTGTTCGATTGCGACACGGCCGGTATCACAAGAGCGTCACGCACAGGTTACGAATATGCCGACTTATACCGTGTCGGCAAAGCCACGTTGACCGAAAATGTCAAAGTGGTGAAAGCATCCTTTTCAATGGTCGAAGAGCTTGCTGTAGCCAATGAAGAATTTGAACGAATCTACGATAATGCTTTCAGTTCGTGCAACTTAGAGCGGCTCAAAGTGAACAGCAACACCGGCAGCACCGCATTGCAAAATGCAGTGATTGGCTGGCTCGATGTGTCGGAAAATATTGAATACCCGCTCAACATGCAATCAATCGGCACACTTTATGTCGGCGATGATGTGGTTACTTATTATATTCCGAAGGATTACACCACCATACCCGAAAAATTTGAGGGAGCATCACTGCTTACATTGGTCTATCCCGAAAATATGGCCGGGGTGAAATATTCGTCGTGGTATGATTTCGACGGCGACGGTATTATGTCTATTGTTAACGGATACGAATATAACTATAACGAAAACTACGGCAACGTTTATAGCCCCGATATAGAGTATGAATACAGCTTTGGCGGCAAGCTCGATAGTAATGTTTCCAAATGGATTTCCCGCACTGTGGATTACGACAATTCAGGGGTGCCTACGATTTTCTTCAGCAACAAAGATGCTTTCAAATATGACGGCGACGGAGGATTCAACAAGGTGGAATTCCCCGAAGGATATTTACTGCTCGATGCCGACAACAACGGCCTGACCGACATACTCACGGCCGAAGGTTCGGACTTATACATCAACTACCGGCAGACCGACGGCGACTACATGAAGAGCAAGCTGCGGCTGACGACCAACAAGGAAGATGTTTACAACGCCACTTACCAAGTATCGGGCAACTGGGGCGACAACTTGCCATCGCTCAGCGACGGTTGGATGATTTGGGGCAGCACGAGTCCATCGTCGTACACCGACATAACGCTTGCCGTCGATTTGAACAAAGACGGCATTCCCGACCTTATCGACAACAATATCGGCGGAATACTGTATAACATAGGAGGCACCGACTATTACTCCAGCCCCGAGAAGGGCGAAATACACCAGTGCGACTTGAACGGCGACGGTGTACTCGACTATGTGCTGTTTGACGACAGCGAGAGCAAGGTGTATCTCATGATGTACCAGCAAGACGGCTCGTATTCGCAACAGTTGCTGATTGAAAACAACAGCGTCAGCAACTTGTGGTGCAAAGATTTCGACCACGACGGCGACATAGATATATTGTTGCCTATCGATTATACCTAAAGCAACGGTTTCAGTCTGCTTGCCTACTTCATCAATGAAGGCAACGGTAATTTCAAACGCCGTGAAGTGTCGTTCGCGGGCAATAATTATCAATTCATCGGATGCCACGACTTGGATGCCGACGGGTTGTATGAGATAATTGCGGTCGAGAAAGAGAATTACAATAAGGAACACACGGTGCTGCTTGATTGTGAAAGCGATTTTGCCTCGTTCAAAGCAATAATCCTTAATGACCAATGCTCGTCTTACTCTGACTACAATGGAGGCCACTTCTACTTCTACACGCTCGGTGACGTTGACAACGACGGATTTACCGATTTCTATTACAACAGAAACAACCAAATCGGCAGAGGGTTAAGATTTACCGATAAGCAGAACACCGCACCCAGCAAGATGGATGCCCCGGTAGCCTACTACGACAGCGAAAAAGGCAAGCTGCACATAACATGGGCCGAAGGAAGCGATGCCGAAACATCGGCCTGCGACCTCACCTACGAGTTGCGCATAGGCTCGGCACCGGGCAAAGCCGACATTCTTGCCACCAACTCGCTTACCGACGGCCGCCGACGTACTCTCGAAGATGGCAACATGGGCCGCAATCTCTACAACTTGTTCAACACTTCGGCAATGGACGAGGGCACTTACTACATAGCCGTGCAGGCCATCGATGCCGCCGGTTTGGGCGGTGCGTGGTCCGACGAGGCTGTTTACAACCACAAGAAAGCCACGGCCGATTTCAGCATCAGCCATTCGGAGATGTGCACTGCCGACACCCTGCAATTGATGGCCCGCAAAATCGACGGCGCAACATATAAATGGAATGTGGGCGACGGCATCATTATCAGCGAGGACGACAACCGTGCCGAAGTGACATTTAGTAGCTATGGCGAACGTAAAATCGGGCTGACCGTAACACTTGCCGACGGCGGAACGCTCACTGCCGAGAGCAAGCCAGTAAAGGTGCTGATGTTCAAGAGCACTTATTCCTATGAAGACTTATTACCTGTTTATTATGGTGATTTTAATTTCGACGGGAATATCGATGGATTAGATACTTCTTACGGAATGCTATCAAACGACAGCAAAGCGACATTCTCAAAAGTCGCAAAACTCTACAACACCGACTTGAAAGGCACCGTATATGGCATTCTCGATTTCAACAAGGATGGATATTTAGATTTCATGATTAATGCCGACAAAGGCAACGTGTTCATCAACAGCGGCTACGACGACTTCAGCTTTGAATACAGCACGAAAGAGCTTGTGATGAACAACTCAAGCCGCCCCTATCCAAACGGATTGATGCTTGGCGACATGAACAATGACGGCTATCCAGAGTGGTTTTCAGACACAGGAACCCATGGTAACCCATGCTATCTGAACGGAGGCGACAACCTCACTTTCACACAAGTTGAAAGTTTTGAAATTCCCGACGAAGAAAATCCAGAAAAAACTATAGAATTAGGCGTGGAATATTATCACGACATCAACCGTGACGGCTTTATCGACGCAATAGTGACGCGTTACAATTCCACCGAAAACACTGTGAAAAAATATGCTTTGCTGAAAGATGCCACAGGCGACTTCTCATTTGAAGATGCCAAGTTGATGTTTAAAATCGACAATGTTGAGTATGGATATGGACTCAACACATATTTCTGCGACCTCAACAGCGACGGCTATTTGGATTTGTTATCCCGCCGCTCGGGCGAGAACTTTTTTCGAGTGATTCCCGGGAAGCCCATGAGCGAATGGCCGTGTACCGAAGAGGTGCAAATTCCGCTTGTCGGCGATTATGAATTTTCGATGGAGTATTCCGACGCATATTTGCTACTTCACGATTTCGACAACAACGGCTATCCCGACATCCCGTTGAACGCCGAGGACCCTGCCGGCTCGGAAGCAATGCCCACGCAGGCAATATTGCTCATGCAACCCGGCTTCAAGGCCGAACTGTGCCGCATAGATGGCGACTACCGTGATGCGTCGTTGCCGTTCATTTCGCTGGCCGATGGGTCATATCCGCAAATGGGCGATTATGAGCGAACAACTGGCAAGAGCGACAACCAAGCCCCGGAACGCCCGACCAACGTGATGGCCAAGCAGACGGCCGACGGACTGCTCATCACGTGGAGCGACGCTCAAGACGACCACACACTGCCAATGCAAATGCAGTATAACGTGAGTGTAAAGAAAAAAGGTGCTACCGGAGAAGGCAGCTTCGTAATTTCGCCGATGAACGCCCTTGCCGATGCCGCCACAGTTGTGCCAAACTACATGTACAAGAAATCGACTCGCATGACCGTGCCGATAGAATTCCTTGAAGCAGGGCAAACCTACGAGGTGCAAATACAGGCAATCGACGCATTCAACGAGCATTCGCCTATGACCACCCCGGTAGATGTCACAATCAATGCGGCAGGATATGTCAACGCTGCCGACAAGGTGGCGAAAGGCGCTGAAACCACGCTGAAATATGTCGGCACACAGGCCGTGGCATTCAGCTACGACTTAGTCGGTGGAACATTGGTTGCCGACAAGGGCAACGGTGAAATCACGGCCCGGTGGAACGAGCCGGGAGTGAAAAACATCACTCTCACAGCCGATGGCGTGAAAATCTACTCGGCCATAACTGTTGTCGATTTGCTCGATGTCGATTTCACATTGCCGCAAAACCCGCTTGCCGGAGCACCGATAGAGGTGGCCGTGCCTGAGGTTATGCTCGACGCTTCGCACAATTGCGGATTCCGCTGCGACGACGGAAACGTGACAATCGAATGGGAACAGGGCGACGAAACGGCAGTGATAACTTTCGCCGAAACTGGAACATACACCATAGAGGCATACATCGAAGACAGCATTCAAGGCAACGTGTGCCGCCGCGAAGCCATCGTGACCGAGGTCATGCCATTGGCCGAAATCACTGGCGTGACGGCCGATGCCACGGGCCACTACACTATATGCTGGAACACCACAAGTGTGCCGCAACAGGTGACGAAAGTGCTGGTAAGCAAGGAAACCAGCCGCTTGGACGTGTATGAAATTATCGGCGAGGTAAATCTGTCGGACGGCTCGCTGACCGATACCGAATCAAACCCGTCGGTGAAGTCGGAACGCTACATAATCAACCTCATTGCTGCCAACGGACAGAAGAGCCTTGCAAGCGATGCACACAAGCCGCTCCACGTGATGATTAACCATGCGGTGGCTGGAGGCTACAACCTGATGTGGAACCAATACGAGGGCGTAGAAGTGGACTACTACACGATTTTGCGCGGAACGTCGGCCGACAACCTGGTGGAACTTACCGAAATCGCCGGCAGCCAGCAAAACTACACCGACCTCTCGGCTCCTGAAGGCGAGATGTATTATGCCGTCACTTTCGCGCCGACTGCCACCGAGATGCTGCGTAGCAAAGCGGCAGGACGGACAACGGCAACTGTACGCTCCAACGTGGTTGCGACAAGTGAAGCAGTCGCCACGACATACGCCGAGTCGATGCAAATCTTCTCGGTTGAACCCGAGATGGAACTCACACGCGAACAAGGGTCGCTACACCTGTTTGTCGAAATGCAACCGCTATCTGCTACATTCAACCGTGTGGCTTGGTCTATCATCGAAGGTGCAGAATTGGCCACACTCGACAACAACGGCTTGCTCACGGCCACAAGCGGCAACCCTGCTGGCACAATAGTGGTGCGCGCAACGGCACTCGACGGTTCGGGGTTGATTGCCGAAGCCACCATAGCATGTGAAGAAGACGCAGGGTCATCGACCGAACTGATAGACTACAACGACGGCGATTGGCAGCTGAAAGTGGTCAACGACCGCAGCAGCCTGCGGCTCTCGGGCTGGAACGAAGGCCAGGAAGTGGCCATCTACGTGGTTTCGATGCAAGGCCAACTGTTGGATGTTGTACGCACATCCGACTCGCAAGTCGAAATCGACTGCAGCCGCTACGCTATTGGTTTCTATGTAGTAAAAGCCATCTCGGCCGGCGAAGCCAAAGCGGTGAAATTCATGATGCAGCATTGAAAGCCCTGAAATAGACAACCTACAAAAAAGAACGTGCATGGAGAGGAATTTTCCATGCACGTTCTTTTTGCACATCAACCCAAGGCGCAGCAAAACATCCCCCCACAAAGCAACGGCGCACCACAAATATCATAATTAATTGCAATCTTTTGTATTATTTGCAAAAATTGCTACCTTTGGATAACGCAAGCTGCGGTTTGGCAGCAATCACATATTGGCATGACAAACATTATCAAGAAAATAGCCCTGTTTTACATCGACGGTTTCCGCAATATGACCATCGGGAAATCGTTGTGGTTGCTAATCCTCATAAAGCTGTTCCTGATTTTTGTCGTTTTAAAACTCTTCTTTTTCCCGAATTTCCTCAACAACAATTTCGATACCGACGAACAACGGGCACAACATGTGAGGAGCGAGCTAATCAACAATGATAAATAATACCAATTACATAATGCTAACATAAACACAAAAAGCACAATAATTATGAATGACTTAACTACACTGGTCGATTGGTCGAGGGCGCAATTTGCCCTCACTGCCATGTACCACTGGCTGTTTGTTCCGCTAACGCTCGGCCTTTCGGTGATAGTGGCTATCATGGAATCGATTTATTTTAAAAACCGCGACCCACGATGGCTCGCCACCACCAAGTTCTGGATGACGATTTTCGGTATCAACTTCGCAATGGGAGTGGCAACGGGCATCATTCTGGAATTTGAGTTCGGCACCAATTGGTCGAACTACAGCTGGTTTGTTGGCGACATATTCGGTGCGCCACTCGCCATCGAGGGATTACTTGCATTCTTCATGGAAGCCACTTTCATCGCTGTGATGTTTTTTGGCTGGAAAAAGGTTTCGCCACGCTTCCACCTCGCCTCCACATGGCTCACTGCCATAGGGGCAAGCCTGTCGGCACTGTGGATTCTCGTGGCTAACTCATGGATGCAATACCCCGTGGGCATGGAATTTAATCCCGACGACATGCGCAACGTCATGAACGACTTTTGGGCACTGGTATTGTCGCCCGTTGCCATAAACAAGTTTTTCCACTCGGTACTCAGCGGCTGGACGCTCGCCGGCGTGTTTGTAATCGGGGTGAGCGCATGGATGCTGCTCAAGAAGCGCAATGTGGCTATGGCCGTGCGCAGCATCAAGGTAGCCGGATGGGTAGGCATCGCCGGCATATTGGCAACGCTCGCCACTGGCGATGGCTCGGCCAAGGTGGTTTCGGAAGTGCAGCCCATGAAACTTGCAGCCATGGAAGGCTTGTACAAAGGCTCGTGTGGACAAGCCATTGTGGGCGTGGGCATATTGAACCCCGACAAGCAGGTGGGCGATGACCAAGAGCCATACATCTTCGACATATCCATTCCCTACGGCCTTTCGGTTTTGGCCGAAGGCGACCCCGACGCATTTGTTCCAGGCGTTGAAGATATTTTGGCGGGAATCGAGTTGACCCCCGAAGGCGATACCATCAAGGGCGACTCGTATGCACAGCGCATCGAGCGTGGCAAGGCTGCACACGATGCCTTGCGGCGGTTTGACGTGGCCAAGTCGCAGGGCGACGAAAATGCCATGCAACAAGCACGTGCCGACCTTGACAAAGATTTCAAATATTTCGGGTATGGATATTTCGACTCGCCGCAAGAGGCCGTTCCCGACATTCCCATGACGTTCTACTCGTTCCACATAATGGTTATATTGGGCGGTTACTTCTTGCTTTTCTACATTGTCGTGCTTTTGCTCGTTTACAAAAAGCGCAACTTTGTCGAGCGTAACAAGTGGCTGCATTACATAGCCATAATCTCAATCCCATTGGTGTGGATATGCAGCGAAGCAGGCTGGGTGGTAGCCGAAGTCGGCCGCCAGCCGTGGGTCATCGAAGGACTGATGCCGGCACGTGCTGCCATATCCAACATTCCGGCATCGTCGGTAATAGTCACTTTCACCCTGTTTGCCGTCATATTCACCGGACTGCTCATTGCCGAAATAAGTATCATGACGAAATATATCTCACGCAAGTCGCAAGAGAATATCGATTAAGAAGCTGTTTAACCCTCTAAACATTTATTATGGAAACTTACGAATTATTGCAATCATATTGGTGGCTCCTGATTTCCATTCTTGGTGCCGCACTCGTCTTCCTGCTTTTCGTGCAAGGGGGGCAAACCATGCTTCTCGGCGCGCGCAACGACCTGCAACGCTCCATGATGGTCAACTCGCTCGGACGCAAGTGGGAATTGTCGTTTACAACGCTTGTGGTATTTGGCGGAGCGTTCTTTGCCTCTTTCCCGCTGTTCTATTCAGTCAGCTTTGGCGGTGCCTATTGGCTGTGGATATTGATTCTGCTCGGATTCGTGCTGCAAGCCGTTTCTTACGAGTTCCGCAAAAAAAGCGGTAACGTGTATGGCACACGCACTTTCGACACATTCTTGTGCATCAACGGCGTGCTTGGCTGCATACTGCTCGGTGTGGCTGTCGGCACATTCTTCTTCGGAGCCGAGTTCACACTGCACAAGGGCAACCTGCTCGATACTGGCGCTCCGGCAATAGCCAGCTGGTCGAGCACACACGGGCTCGAAGCCATCGTGTGCTGGAAAAACCTGCTGCTGGGCGTTGCCGTGCTGTTCCTTGCGCGTATGCAGGCCGCAATGTATTTCATCAACACCATTGACGACATCAACAATTACAAGGTGCAACGCAAGGCCGTGCTGGTGAATGGCGGCGTGTTCGTGTTGCTATTCGTGACATTTCTCGCAGTGCTGCTCACTGCCGACGGTTACCAAGTCACTGTTATCGATGGTAAAGAAACATTTGAGGCAGTACCTTACAAATACCTGCAAAACTTTGTGGATATGTGGTGGGCATTGGCGGTATTGTTAATCGGTGTGGCATTAGTGCTTTACGCCTATGTCACCACCATTTTCCGCGACCACTTCCGCTGTGGCATCTGGTATAGCGGCATTGGCACTGCGCTCGTCGTGATGTCGCTGTTCTGGGTGGCAGGGTTCAACGGCACGCCATACTACCCTTCGCTGCTCGACCCGGCCAGCTCGCTCACCATCGGCAACAGTTCGTCAAGCCCGTTCACACTCACAGTCATGAGCTGGGTGACGGTAATCATACCATTCGTGGTGGCATACATAGCCTACGCCTGGTATTCGCTCAACCGTGAGCCAATCACCCCCGACGAAATGTCCAGCGACGACCACAAATATTGACACACACAGAAGGTGGCTGTGTCGAATATGATATGGTGCAATTTTGTAGGGACGCACGGCTCGTGCGTCCGTGGTTAACAACGACGTATTACGCTAAAATACTGTATATTATCCATTTCACTGCATACGGACGCACGAGCCGTGCGTCCCTACAACATCGCACCAAATCACATCTATGCACAGCTTCATATTAAAATATCACACATAATTGTCACACTACCACGCACGATGAGCGATTACTACAAGACTCTGGCCGCGCCTTCCGAAGGGATTTACAAGGAGAAGATGAGCAAATTCCTGTCGTTTGCAATTCCCGTGACCTCGGCCGCCGAAGCCAAGGAAATCATAAAGCAATACCAAAAGCGGTTTTACGACGCACGGCATGTGTGCTGGGCATACATGATTGGCTCCGACCGCACCGAGTTCCTCAGCAGTGACAACGGCGAGCCGTCGGGCACTGCCGGCCGACCCATATTGGGGCAAATCAACTCATTCGAGCTAACCAATGTGTTAATTATCGTAGTGCGCTACTTCGGCGGCATATTGCTCGGCACCTCGGGGCTGATTGTGGCCTACCGCGAAGCCGCTGCCGAGGCCATCAAAAACGGCACAATACTCGAATGCCACGAGCAAGGCACGGTGACGTTCACTTTCCCCTACCTTGGCATGAACGACGTGATGAAGCTCGTCAAGCGCGACAACCTGCACGTCACCGACCAGCAATTCGACAACCTGTGCCGCATGACCATCCAAGCCAATCTTGACGACATTCCCACCCTGCGGCAAAAAATCGCCGACATAGACGGCACGTCAATCATAGAATAGACTAACTCAAGCAAGATGATAAAAGACATTATAACTGCCAACAGCGGCATCGCCGCAGGAACAAAAGAAATTGAAATATTAAGGCAAAATTTCCCCGCGTGTTTCCATGCCGACGGAGCTTTCGACATCGAAAGACTGCGCGAATATCTGAAAGACAAAGTAGAAGTGACCGACGAGGGTTATGAACTACGTTTCCTCGGGAAAAACTATGCGCGGCTGCTCGCTCAGCTCGACACGACGACCGTCATAGTTCCCGATGAGAAACACAACAGCTTGCCTGAAAACGTCGACAGCAAAAACATATACATCAGCGGCGACAACTTGGATGCCCTCAAGCACCTGCTCAAGTCATACGCCGGAGTCATAAAGTGCATATACATCGACCCACCGTACAATACCGGGTCGGACGAATTTGTCTATACCGACAATTTCAACTTCACCGCCGAAGAGCTGGCCGACAAGCTAAGCATTCCCGAAGGTCAAGCCAGACGCATTCTTGACCTTGCGCGCCGCGGCTCTTCAACCCACTCGGCATGGCTGATGTTCATGCTGCCACGCCTTATGCTTGCCCGCGACCTGCTGTCAAGCGACGGCGTTATCTTCATCTCCATCGACGACAACGAACAAAGCAACCTGCGGCTGCTCTGCGACGACATCTTCGGCGAAGAAAACATGATTGCCAATATCATAGTGCAAGCCAACAAACGTGGGCAAACATACAAACAAATTGCCAAAACTCATGAATATCTCTTGCTTTACGCTAAATCGGAAAATTCAGTAATTAACGAGCTTAAAAAAGAAATATCAGGCGATTTAAAAAAGGATGACATTAGTGAGTATTCCGAAAGAGAACTAAGGAATCGCAATCCTAAATATGGTAGGTTTAATCGTCCTAACCTTTTTTATCCAATTTATGTGAACCCTAATAGCTGTGATGCAAATGGTTATTCCCCAGTGTCAACGACTCGTAATGCCGATTTTTGCCTCCCTGTTTTGCCGTATAACAGCGAGGGCGGCGAAAGCTGCTGGAGGTGGGGTACTCGAAAACTCGAAACAAACAACGACACCAATACCATGGTGAGCAATATAGTTGCCCGGAAGAAAGTGTCGGGAGAATATGGTATATATGAAAAATACCGAAAAGGAACATACAAGGCAAAGACCATTTGGTTTGAAACTGCCATTCTCGATGACGACGATGATGAAGACTCTTTAGACCCCCTTACTTGGGACGAAACAGGAGTTATTACCGAACAAGGCACTTCCGAATTGGGAAAGCTCGGCATGGCCAATACTTTTGACTTTCCCAAACCGACTTACTTGATAAAGAAAATATTGACAATCGGCTCCGACCTAGATTCTATTTGCCTTGACTTCTTTTCCGGGTCAGGTACTTTTGCCGATGCCGTTATGCAATTGAACGCCGAGAACGGCAATAGAAGGTATATCGCAGTTCAGCTACCCGCCAACCTCGACATTCGCTTTACCGAAGCCAAAGCCTCCGATAAACCCAAAATCAAGCAGACAATCGAGTTCCTTGAAACCAACGGGTACCCACACACGTTGGATTATGTAGGATTTGAGCGCATACGCCGGGCTGCGGAGAAAATCCGCAAGGAAAATCCGCTGTTCAGCGGCGACCTCGGGTTCAAGCACTTCACGCTGAAAGAACCCACTACGCAAGCCATCGAGCGGATGGAAGCGTTCGACCCGCACTCGACGTTCGGCGACGAAACCCTCGTTGATGAGTTCGGCATTCCTTCCATTCTCACCACATGGCTCGTGCGCGATGGCTACGGCCTTACGCCCGAAGTGACCACACTCGACCTTGCCGGATATGAAGCCTACTACATCGGCAACCACCTATACATCATCAATCCCAACCCGACCGAAGATGCCGTTGCCGCCCTGCTGTGCCGTTACCAGACCGAAGCCGGCTTCAATCCTCAAAACGTTGTCGTGTATGGCTATTCCCTGTCGTGGAACGAGCTGCAAGGCCTCAAGGACAACCTCGGCACCGTGCAAGCCGGCGAGAAGAATATGCGCATCAACTTTGACATTAGATATTGAGAACGCCATGGAACTAATCCTACAACCGTCACTGCCACACCAGCAAAAGGCCGTCGATGCCGTTGCCGATGTTTTTGCCGGAGTCCCCATCGTGCCGCCAGCGGTGTATTACGCTAACCCGGTCGTTGACTTGTCGCACAGCGGGCTGGCAGCCAACATTGCGGCCATACAATCCCGCAACGGAATTGCCGCCTGCAACGCCGCCTACACGCACGACCCCGAGTGCCTCAACATCGACATAAAGATGGAAACAGGCACGGGCAAGACCTACGTCTATGTCCACACCATGCACGAGTTGCACAAGCGGTATGGCATCAACAAGTTTATCGTGGCCGTTCCGTCGCTCGCAATCAAGACGGGGGCAAGGCAATTCATGGACGACGAGTATGTGAAACGCCATTTCCGCGACGTGTGCGGATATGGTACCGAAATCGAGCTGCTCACGCTCGACACGCCCAAGAAAAAGAAGAAAGGCCGCCAATATTTTCCGGCGGCAGTGAGCGAATTTGTCAAAGGGTCGAACCGCAATTCTGGCAAGATTTACGTTCTGCTCGTTAATATGCAACTGCTCAAAGTCGCAAAGAACTATATGCTCAGCCGTGACGACTATGGAAGCGTGGTCGAGGGCTTTTACCGACCGTTCGATGCCTTGCGAGCCACTCGCCCTTTCTTAATCATCGACGAGCCTCACAAATTTGCCATCGACCAAAAGGCATTCGGCGTAATCAAGAGCGAAATTGCTCCGCAGTGCGTCATCAGGTATGGCGCAACGTTCCCCGAAGTGGCAATAGGCCGAGGACGGGAGAAGAAAACCATTCGCCAGTATGCCAACTTGCTATACGACCTCAATGCCTGCCAAGCATTCAACCAAGGATTAATCAAGGGGGTGGCAAAAGAACACTTCGAACCCATTTCAAAGAAAAGCGGGAAAGTGAAGCTGCTGGGCGCAAAGAAAAACGAAACAGCCACATTCCAATACTGGCAAGCCGACACTAAACGCACCTACCAATTGCGCGTCAACGACCCTCTGTCAATCATCGACGAGGAGTTTAACGGCATCACCGTGCAAGCAATCGGCAATAGCTGCGTTGAACTTTCAAATGGGCAGACAAAGAACACAGGCGAAGTGATGGACGTGGACGTGTACATGAATTCCTACCAGGAACAGATGCTGCGGCTCGCCCTGCAACGGCACTTTGAAACCGAGCGTGAAAACTTCTCGGGACGCAAATTTAAAATCAAGACACTCGCACTGTTTTTCATCGACGACATAGCATCATACCGCCCCGATGCCGAGAGTGGCAAGCGGCCCTACCTGCTCGAAGCATTTGAGCGGCTGTTGAAAGAAATGCTTGAAAAGACAATATCGCAACTCGACGAGAATGAAAATGAATACCGCACTTTTCTCGAAGCAAGCCTCGCAAATATAGAAGCGTGCCACGGCGGATATTTCGCCCAAGACAACAGCTCGTCGGACGAGAAAATAGCCGAAGAAGTGGACGACATACTAAAGGGCAAGAAGCAATTGCTATCTTTCAAGGACAGCGAGGGCAACTATGTATTGCGCCGTTTTTTGTTCTCGAAGTGGACGCTCAAGGAGGGCTGGGACAACCCCAACGTTTTCACCATTGCGAAACTGCGTTCAAGCGGCAGCGAAACATCAAAGCTGCAAGAAGTGGGACGCGGCCTGCGCCTACCTGTGGACGAATGCGGCAACCGCATCGCCAATCAGGAGTTCACGCTCAACTACATCGTTGACTTCTCCGAAGCCGACTTTGCCAACAAACTCGTCGAGCAAATCAACGGAGAGGTTCCCGAAACACTTGCGGTGACACTCTATCAAATCAAGGCAGTCGCAGAAAAAATGCACATCGCAGACAGGCAGCTCCTTGCTGACCTGCTCATAAAGGAATACATAAATAGCGATTTTACAATCGTCCAGCAAAACCGTACCCGTTTCTTCGAAGAATATCCATTATTCAGCACCGGGGTCAATGCACAGAAAATCAAAGACCGTAACAAAGCGGCAGCCAGCAAGCCGGTGGGCATTCGCAAAGCTCGCTATGCCGAAATTGCAGAATTGTGGAATATCTTGAACCAGCAATACACCATCTGGTATGACAGCCAGCTCAACACGATGCTCGATGCCGCATTGCTCGACATATTAAACTCGGGCAACACACTGTCGCAACAAGTCATTTCGAGCCACCGGGAAATCGTCAAAAGCGATGGTAACCATGTAACGGCGCAAACGGGCAGCGGCTCACAATACGCCGTCGCCCGCACGATGCCCTACGGATTGTTCCTAAAGCGAATTTCAGGTGCGACCAATGTTCCAGCCACCACCCTGCACCGGGCAATAAAAATATATGCCGAAACACATGGCGCAATCGACAACACGCATTTCAACGAGCAATCGGCCAGCTACATCATAAGCCGATTTGCCGACTGGAAAACATCAAACCTCTACGGCTATTTCAGATACAAAAAGACCAATGCGCCCACAGCAGCAACAGTCCTCACACACGCCGACGGCTCGATGCGCAACGAAATCGCACAAGGGCGCATAGGCACCAAGGTGCAGGAAGGCGAACCCATGGAGAAATACCTGTATGACACCAAGGCATACGACTCGCCGCTGGAACTCGAAAACATCAATGCAGATATTGCCGAAGTCGTCGTGTATGGCAAAATCCCTCGCAGCAGCATTGCCATTCCCACCATCACCGGCGACACCTATAGCCCCGACTTCATGTATGTGGTCAAGAAAAACAACGGCGAAAAAGAACTGAACATTGTGGTCGAAACCAAAGACGTTGAAAACAAGTCAACACTCCGTGGAACAGAAGAGGTCAAAATCAAGTGCGCCGAGGTATTCTTCCAAAACCTGTCGGCACAAGGCTTCACCGTCCGTTTCAAGACGCAGTTAAACAACACGAAGATGCTGGAAATCGTCAACGAAGTGCTACACTCCGACACTGCAAGCGATAAATAAAAAACTGGTTAATTCGTGGGCGGCTTGTTGCTGTGTGTCGCAATTATAGTTAATTTTGCAGGATAATATGAGGGAGTGGCAAAATGGCAATGCAGTTGCATTGTAGGGACGCACGGCTCGTGCGTCAGTGTGCAGCGATATTGTAGCGGCATCATTATCACCGGGTTGCCCAAAGGACGCACGAGCCGTGCGCCCCTGCAAACCAGATGGATAGACATTTTGGCTCGCCCTCGCAATGGCAATTTTTTCAATGAGTCATGGAACAAACTGAGAACAAACCGAACAACAAGAAGAAAAAAAACGGCAAGTGGACAAAGCACATCGTTAAAGCGATATGGATTGCGTTTGCCACCGTTGTCGTGGCACTCACCATAATTTTCATCCTCATTTACAACGGCATCATAGGCTACATGCCTCCTATCGAGGAGCTGAAAAACCCCACCGACCGTTACGCCACAGTGCTATACACCGCCGATGGAGTGGAGATGGGCCGTTACTACCAGAGCATGGCCAACCGCGTGTTTGTCGATTTCGACGAACTCTCGCCGCACCTCACCAATGCGCTCATCGCCACCGAGGACGAACGTTTCCTGAGCCACTCGGGCATCGACTTCCGCGCATTGCTGCGTGCAGTGGTCAAACGTGGGTTGCTTGGGCAGAAAAACGCCGGTGGTGGCAGCACCATCACCCAGCAGCTTGCCAAGCAGCTATACTCGCCCGATTATGAAAACATGTTCCAGCGAATGTTGCAAAAACCCATTGAATGGGCCATTGCCGTGAAACTCGAACGATATTACACCAAGGACGAAATCATACAAATGTATTTCAACCAATTCGACTTCCTCAACAATGCCGTGGGCATCGAAAGTGCCTGCTACGTGTATTTCGGCAAAGAACCGAGCGAAGTGAGCATCGAGGAAGCCGCCACATTAGTGGGAATGGTGAAAAACCCGTCGCTCTACAACCCAGTGCGATACAACGAGCGCACCCGCAACCGCCGCAACGTGGTACTCGACCAAATGTGCCGTGCAGGAATGCTCTCCGAGGCCGAAGCCGAGGAATTGAAAAAGAAACCGCTCGTGCTGAACTACCACCGCGTGGACCACAAGGACGGAACAGCCCCCTATTTCCGCGAGGAATTGCGACGTATGCTGTCGGCAAAGTTGCCGCAACGCAGCAATTACCCAAGTTGGAACCAGCAAGCATTCGTGGACGACTCCATTGCCTGGGCCACAAACCCATTGTTCGGCTGGGTGGAGAAAAACCGCAAGCCCGACGGCTCGAAATACAACATCTATACCGACGGGCTGAAAATCTACACGACAATCGACTCACGTATGCAACGATATGCCGAAGATGCCGTATTAAAGCACCTCGGCAAGAGCCTGCAACCGCGCTTTATCAAAGAAAAGAAAGGCACGAGCAACCCTTACACTACCAACCGCGCCGAACTCTCGCTTGAACAACGCGACCAGCTCATAAAACGAGCCATCAGGCAAAGCGAGCGTTACCGTGTACTGAAAATTGCAGGACTGAACGACGAGGAAATCACCGAAAACTTCAACACGCCGCGCGAAATGCGTGTATTCTCATACGATGGCGACATCGACACCACCATGTCGCCGCTCGACTCGCTGCTCTATGCCAAGTCGTTCCTGCGCACCGGCATGATGTCGATGGACCCGGTTACTGGATATGTAAAAGCCTACGTCGGCGGACCGAACTTTAAATATTTCCAATACGACATGGTAAGCACCGGGCGGCGGCAAATAGGTTCGACCATCAAGCCGTTCCTTTATACATACGCAATGGAAGAGGGCTACACGCCATGCGACGAATTTCTCAATTCGCAACCTGTGCTGCGCGACGAACTCGGCCGCCCATGGATGCCGCGCAACTCGGGCCACGCACGCATAGGCGAGATGGTGACATTGCGTTGGGCACTTACCAATTCCAACAACTGGATTTCGGCACGCCTGATGGACAACCTGTCGCCGGCACAGCTCGTGCGTAACATGCACAACTTCGGCATAACCAACTATCTCGACCCCGTGAAGGCAATATGCCTCGGCTCATGCGATGTGTCGGTGAAAGAGATGGTGACAGCATACAGCGCATTTGCCAACAAAGGTATGCGTGTTGACCCAGTATTCGTAACCCGCATTACCGACAACCAGGGCAACATAATAAGCGAGTTTGTGCCACAGCACACCGAATGCATCAGCGAGGACGGGTATTACAAAATACTTTCGATGCTGCTCAACGTCGTTGACTCGGGCACCGGCAACCGTGTGCGCCGCAACCCCTACAAGCTCACGGCGCAGATGGGCGGAAAAACCGGTACCACCAACTCAAACTCCGACGGCTGGTTCATGGGCTTCACGCCGCAACTCGTCACCGGCGTGTGGGTAGGCGGTGAAGAACGTTACATACACTTCAACACCATGGCTAACGGCCAAGGTGCCGAAATGGCACTCCCGATATACGGTTTCTATATGAAAAGCGTGTATGGCGACTCGTCGCTACCCTACTCGCAAGAGGCAAAATTTGAATTCCCCGATGGCTTCGACCCATGCGCAAGGAGCGGCGTGGTGGGCGTGCCACTCGACCAAGTGAGCGATGAAGATGTCGTTCCAACCGAGTCAATCGAAGGTGTATTCGATTAACACACACATACCGCCACCCACAACTCAGTAAAGTCAAAATAAAATTAGCGGAGGTGTACCGTAATTGTATATTCATTGCCTTATAGAGGGTATATCAAAATTGCAAATACATTTACTTTGTTGTAGAGCCGTCATATCATGGCGGCTCGATGACATCTCGATTGCAACCGTAATATACTGTAAATGTGGCAGTAACGGAGGTGTATCAAAATAGGCTTATCCCAGTTCAATGTAGAGACGCGATTTATCGCGTCTGCTTCTGCTGAATATACAATTGTCTGATGCACAACATAATAGATTACTGCAACGACAGACGCGATAAATCGCGTCTCTACAAAAGTCACAAAATCCTTAATTTTGATACACCCTCTACACAATTGCCTGTCTGTAATGCTGATTGTTTCAGACATCGCTATTTTGATACACGGCTCTACTAAAAATATTTGCGATTATAACACAGCCTCGCATGCAATATCGCACCACAAGCAACTGTATTTCAAGTATATATACATTTATCGAAGCGCCAAACACTCGAACCGTGAATCCCTGCGACGTGGGTGCAATGCCATTTCCACTCAATCCATTCTTTTATATCCTCGCCCAACAACGACGCAATTTCGCAATGGCAAATATTGCCGAGGCGGCAGGAATATATTACCTTTGCACAAGAGTTTGCAAAATGCCACAATGCATGGCAACTCCATTGTTTAACGGCTTCATGGCAGAAGCCGCAGTGTTTTAGGCTTATACAATTATGAATAAATTTACAAAGATTGTAGCGACAATATCGGACAAGCGCTGCGACAAGGAATTCATACAACAACTATTCGACAACGGGCTGAACGTAGTGCGCATGAATTCGGCCCACATCAACCGCGAAGGATTTGAAAGAATCATAGGTAACGTTCGTGCAGTTTCCGACCGCATAGGTATCCTCATGGACACCAAAGGGCCTGAGGTACGCACAACTACCAACGCCGACGATGCCGACATCGACATCACCGAGGGCGACAAAGTGAAAGTGGTTGGTCGCCCCGACGGCATCACCACGCACGATACGATATGCCTGTCGTATCCACAAATCGCCAATGACGTGATGCCAGGCGCACACCTGCTCATCGATGACGGGGAACTCGATTTCGTAATCGACAGCATTGCCGACGGAGTGATTTACTGCACGGCACGAAACAGTGGCTCGCTGGGTTCGCGCAAAAGTGTCAACATTCCGGGCGTGAAAATATGCTTGCCGTCGCTCACACAGCGCGACATCGTGAACATACACACGGCCATCGACCTCGACATAGACTTCATTGCTCACTCGTTTGTGCGCACCAAGCAAGACGTACTCGACATACAGGCAATACTCGACTCGCGCGGAAGCCACATAAAAATAATTGCCAAAATAGAAAACCAGGAAGGCATCGACAACTTCGACGAAATACTCGATGCTGCATACGGCATAATGATAGCCCGCGGCGACCTTGGCATAGAAGTGCCGGCCGAAAAAATCCCGAGCATCCAAAACGACCTTATAAGCCGCTGCATAGCTGCCCACAAGCCCGTAATAGTGGCTACACAGATGTTGCACTCGATGATTACCAGCCCGCGCCCGACGCGCGCCGAGGTGTCGGACATCGCCAACGCAGTATATCAACGCACCGACGCGCTGATGCTGAGTGGCGAAACGGCCTACGGCAAATACCCCATCGAGGCAATCTCCACAATGGCATCAGTGGCCATCGAAGCCGAAAATATGCTACACAAAATGCCGCATAACGACGAGCACCACCCACCAATGGAAAACGACGTGACATCGTTCCTCGCACACCAAGCCGTTGACTCGGCCGAGGTGCTCGACACCCAAGCCATCATCACCGACAGCTACACTGGGCGCACGGCACGTTACATCGCCTCGTTCCGCGGCAAGAACCCCACCCTGGCACTGTGCTACTACAGCCACGTTATCAGGCAACTCGCACTTAGTTATGGCGTATTCCCGGTATATCTGAAGCGGTCGGCAACTTCACGCGAGTACCTATATACGGGGCTTAAACAGCTCATAAACCTCGGGCTGCTCCAAGACGACTACTTAATCGCCTACATTGGCGGCGCATACGGCGAGGGGCGCGGCACGTCGTTCCTCGAAATCAACCGCGTGGGCGACATCATAGCCGACTATGACGATTACCTGCTGCCCAACTTGGAAACATCACCCCAGCACTCCACCGAAAAGCAAGACCAATGATGCGCCGCCATGCGCTACACTTGCGAGAAACTGTTTTTCTGCAAAAATTCAAAACAGTTTCCAAGCCTTGACAGCACAAAGCCGCAGCAATGTGCTGCCACTCTCCATAAATTATCGTAAATTTGCCACTACGAAACTAATAAACTTTTATATTCATGAAATCTATCAAATTCATAGCGTCGGCTTTTGCATTGTGCATTGCAGCTTCGGCCGTGGCCGACGACGAGGGGGTGGTGAACCCCGACAGCACAGGCTTTAAGTTCACTGATGTGACCATAGTAAAAACCACGCCCGTCCGCGACCAGAACCAGTCGGGCACATGCTGGTGCTTCTCGGGCGACACTTTCCTCGAAAGCGAAATCATGGGCGCACAACAGGGTCGTGAAGTCGATTTGTCGGAAATGTACACCGTGAGAATGTGCTACGAAGAGAAAGCATTGCGCTTCGTGCGCATGTATGGGCAAGCCAACTTCTCGGAAGGCGGCGGGCTGCTCGATGTTCCCTACATCATTCGCCGCTATGGAGCAATGCCCGAAGAAGCCTACCCCGGGCTCAACTACGGCGAAGACTCGCATGACCATAGCGAACTCGCAGCAACACTCACAGCCTACCTCAAGAGCGTGTGCCGCGGCAAGAAACTATCGACTGCATGGTTTGAAGGATTCAAGGGCATTCTTGATGCTTATTTCGGCGAAGTGCCAGAAACATTCACCTACAACGGGCAGACCTACACTCCGCAATCATACGCACAGTCGCTCAATCTCAACCTTGACAACTATGTTGCACTGACGTCGTTCACACATCACCCATTCTACAGCCCATTTGTGCTTGAAGTTCCCGACAACTGGTGCTTCGGCTTGTATATGAACATTCCGCTCGACGAACTCAAAGCCGTCATCGACAACTCGCTTAACAACGGCCACGCAGTGCTGTGGGCTGCCGACGTGAGCGAAGACGGTTTCAACTTCCGCCGCGGCTTTGCCGTAATGCCGAAAGAAAAGGCCGAAGCCGACATGACCGAAGAGGAACGCAACGAGTGGAAAGTAATCAGCGACAGGGAACGCAAGAACCGCACAAAAGACATCAAGGGGCCTGTGGACGAAATCGAGGTAACGCAAGAGTCGCGCCAAGAAATGTTTGACCGCCAACTCACCACCGACGACCACGGAATGGTAATCGTGGGCATCGCTACCGACCAAAACGGCAAACGCTACTACAAGGTGCAAAACTCATGGAACACCAACCAGCTATATGGCGGCTTCTTCTACGTTTCCGAACCTTACTTGCTTGCAAAAACCATGAGCATACTGGTGAACAAGACTGTAATCCCATCAAACATAAAGTCCAAGATTGCCATGTAAATTGTTGACACTTGGAAATAAAACAATCGGCCATCAGAAATTCCGAAGTCTGATGGCCGATTTATTTCTTCGTGCAACACGTAATCGATGCTCAGATACGGTCGAGTACCAACTTTACCAAATCCTTGACCGATGACTTATAGTTGGAATTTGCATTGCCTGCAAGCCTGTTGGCTATGATTGCACACACAGTCATTGTCTTGTGGCCGAGCATCTTGCCTAACCCCTGCAAAGCAGCACTTTCCATCTCATAGTTTGTAATGCGGTAATCTTTGTAGCGGAATGCCTCTATCTTGCTATTTATCAATGGGTCGGCAAGTGCGAGCCTCAATTGGCGACCCTGCGGTCCATAAAATCCATTTGCCGATATGGTGCAACCAAGCTTCATGTCGCCACAGGCTATGCGTTGCACAAGTTCGGCATCGGCATCGGCAACGTATGGCTTGGCCCACAACTGATTCCAATCCACGGCCTCACAGAAATTTCGTTCAAATTCAAGGTCGCACACCTTGTTACGGTCGGCATAAAAATTAAGCACGCCATCAAAACCGATACCTTTCTGTGCTACCACAAAAGTGCCGACAGGCAGGTCGGGCTGCAATCCGCCCGAAGTTCCCACGCGCACTACGGTCAATTGCCTGAACGAGTCTTTCACCTGGCGTGTCGAAAAGTCGATGTTGGCAAGGGCATCAAGCTCATTCATCACGATGTCGATATTGTCACCACCTATTCCATGCGACAAGCACATGACTTGCTTGCCTGCGTATGTCCCGGCTATTGTGTGGAACTCGCGCGACGAAGCCTCATAATCCACGTTGTCGAAAAACGACGCTACCATATTCACCCTGGCAGGGTCGCCGACAATGATTATTTTATCCCTCAGCTGCTCGGGACGCAGATGCAAGTGGAATATGCTACCATCGTCATTAATTATCATTTCGGAACTTTCTATCGATTTTTTCATGTCAACCAATTGCATTTAGATTATTAAGAACAGTCTTTATTTTCTCATACGTGGTAATACGTGTCGGCACAAGCGGCAACCGCAATTCGTTCTCTATAAATCCCATTGCATTCAGCAAGCATTTCACGCCAGCCGGATTGCCGTCGATGAAAAGCAAGCTGAACAGCTCGGTGAACCGGTGGTGTATTTCTCGTGCATGGGCATAATCGCCATCCAGCGCAAGGCGCACCATGCGGCTGAACTCACGAGGGAAAGCATTGCCTATGACCGAAATCACCCCCACAGCACCCAACGTGATGAGCGGGAACGTGATTCCGTCGTCACCCGATATTACCATGAAGTCGGCCGGTTTGTTTTTTATTATTTCATCCATTTGGGATATGTTTCCCGAAGCCTCTTTCACACCCACAATATTTTCAAATTCGCGGGCGAGGCGCAAGCACACCTCGGGCGACATGTTCACCCCAGTACGGCCAGGCACGTTATACAATATCACTGGCAACGGGCTTGCCGTCGCAATTGCCTTATAATGCTGGTAAATTCCTTCCTGCGAAGGTTTATTGTAATACGGCACGACCGACAATATGGCATCAAAAGCCGACAAATCGAGCGTTTTGGCTGACTCGACGATTGCCATGGTGTTGTTGCCTCCAAGCCCCAAAACCAGTGGAACTCGGCCACGCACACGCTCAGCGACAAATTGCCGCACTTGCGCCTGTTCATCGGGAGTGAGAGTTGCCGTTTCGGCTGTGGTTCCCAGCACCACAAGGTAATCTATGCCGTTACGTATCTGATATTCAAGCAGACGGGCGAGCGAGTCAAAGTCTATCGACTTGTCGCTATGGAAGGGGGTTATCAGTGCCACCCCCATGCCTTTTAAATTAATGCGAGCCATTATGGTGCAGTTTTCTGATTATATTGCAACACCGTCCATGACTTAGGCACGATGTTTGAATTATCCTTATTTAAATCTTTAAAATAATCACGTTATGAACAATTTTGAAACACTTATCTCGGGCGACAAGCCTGTCTTGGTTGATTTCTATGCCGATTGGTGCCGTCCTTGCCAAGCAATGGCTCCAATCCTTGAGGAAGTCAAATCACAAATTGGCGACCAAGCAACAATCATCAAAATCAATGTTGACGAAAATCACGACTTGTGCGAACGATACGGCATACAGTCGATTCCAACCTTGTTCATTTTCAAGCAAGGGCAAATAGTGTGGCAAGTATCGGGGCTTCAAAGCCGCGCCACGGTTGCCGCAGCCTTGAAGCAATTCATTTGACACCCTGCCTGCTTTGCACGACCACAGTTTACAAAAGCCAGTTCTCTACACTATGCGCAGAGGCTGGCTTTTAAGCTGTGGGGGATTAATCGTGCGAGAAATGCGACTTTGGCAGATTGCGGCAATTGTATTGCATCGCCATCACCTCGCCATACGCACCAGCCGAACGCAATGCTATCAAGTCGCCACGGTGCGTGGATGGCAATTTCTCATCAGAGGCAAACTTGTCGCTCGACTCGCATATAGGCCCTACAATATCGTATAGCTCGGTTTCGGTCGATGTTGATGTAATGTTTTCGGCCACATGGTGCGCCTGATAGAGTGCCGGGCGAATCAAGTCGGTCATACCTGCGTCAACAATTATAAAATTGCGTTTCGTGCCATTCTTCACATACAGCACACGAGCAATGAGCGAGCCGCACTGCCCCACTATGGAGCGACCGAGCTCAAAATGCAATTCCTGCCCCGGGCGCAACTTCAAGTGCTGCTTGAAAGTGTCGAAATACCCTTTAAAATCAGGTATAGGATTCCCGTCGGGGTCGTCATAGTCTATGCCAAGCCCACCTCCGACATTGATGATTTTGAAAGATATGCCACGGGCGTCGAAATGGTCTTGCAGCTCGTTGATGCGGTTGCACAGCATTTCGTATGGCTTGAAGTCGAGCAACTGCGAACCTATATGGAAATGCAAGCCTATCAAATTGACATCGGGCATCGACATAGCCTTGTCCACAGCCTTGTCTAACTGCTCCAAGTTGATGCCAAACTTGTTTTCGCTCAATCCCGTAGTGATATATTCATGTGTATGCGCGTCAATGTTAGGGTTCACTCTGAGTGCGATATTTGCCACTTTGCCTTTTGTAGCGGCAATTTCGTTAATCACCTCCAACTCGGGCAACGATTCTACATTGAAGCAAAAAATATCGTGGTTCACACCAAGCCCTATCTCATGGTCGGTCTTGCCAACTCCGGCAAACGCAATTGCATCGCCCTTGAACCCGGCAGCAAGTGCAGCGACAATCTCGCCGCCACTCACGCAGTCGATTGACAAGCCAGCCTCTTTGATTTCGTGCAGAATGCGAGGGTTTGCATTTGCCTTGACGGCATAATGCACCTTGTAAGGTACTCCCTTGATGCACGACTTCAATTCTTGCAAAGTGGCTCTGAGCAAATCTATATCGTAGTAATAGAATGGCGTAGCACAATGCTTGAAAATGTTTATCGGGAATATTGTTTTCATATCTGTTTGCAACTTATTTTTTCTTGTTCTTAAACAGGTGGTCGCTAAGCAAGTTCAAAGCCTTCACTTTGTCTTTCTTGCTCACGAGGAACGAAATATTGAAATTGCTGCCACCATAAGAAATCATGCGCACAGGTATATCCTTCAGTGCATCGAGCGCAGCTGCTTCTATGCCCTTGTTCTGCCATTCAAGGTCGCCCACGACACATATTATTACCATGTCGCGGTCTATAGTCACTGTGCCGAATTTCTTAAGGTCGTCGAGTATGTTGTCGAGGTTTTTCTCACTGTCGATTGTAACCGACACGCCGACTTCAGATGTGGCTATCATGTCAATCGGAGTCTTATATGTTTCAAAAATCTCAAACACCTTGCGCAAGAACCCGTATGCCAGCAACATACGCCCCGATTTTATTTTTATTGCCGTGATGTTGTCCTTTGCAGCCACGGCCTTCACACCATGCGGGGTAGTAGTGTTGTATATGAGCGTGCCTCGGGCTTCCGGCATCATTGTGTTCAAAAGCCGCACAGGAATGTTGTTCAACTTTGCCGGCAGCACGCAGGTAGGATGCAAGATTTTGGCACCGAAATATGCCAGTTCGGCAGCCTCCTCGAAATGCAATTCATCCACAGGGTCGGTACCCTCCACATATCGAGGGTCGTTGTTGTGCATTCCGTCAATGTCGGTCCATATTTCTATTTCTTCGGCACTGATTGCCGCGCCGATGAGCGATGCGCTATAGTCGCTGCCGCCGCGCTGCAAGTTGTCAATTTCACCGTATGCGTTGCGGCAAATGAAGCCTTGGGTTATATATACGTCGGCATCGGCATATTTTGCCAACAGTGCAGTGAGTTTCTGTTTGATATACAGGCTGTCGGGTTCGCCATTCTTGTCGGTGCGCATGTAATCGAGGGCAGGGAGCATCACCGACTTGATGCCATGCGACTGCAAGTATATGTTCATCATTGCCGTTGACATCAATTCGCCTTGGGCAAGGATTTCCTTTTCTTCAAATACTGTAAACAAGTCCTTAGTGAACGAACGCATATAATTGAAGCATGCCTTAACTTCGGTCGTTGCAGCCTCGTATGCTTGCGCATTGTCGGCAAACAATTCTTTTAATGTCTGGCCATATTTCTTTTCCAATGCGTTGATGGTTTCTTTCGCGCCATCTATATTATGTTTATAAAGATAGTCAGAAATCTCAACAAGCGTGTTGGTTGTCCCCGACATTGCCGACAACACAACGATGTTCTTGCCTCTCTCTATTATCAGATTGGCTACATTTTTAATTCTTTCAGCCGAGCCGACTGAAGTACCTCCAAATTTAAGAACTTTCATTGGCTATTGTATAAATAATTATTTGATTTACAAAGTTACTACATAAATTCCCTGTTGAACCATGCAAAACGGCAAAAAAACCTTAACACGGCAATTACTTTTCACGGTGTGACTCTGTCGCAAAGGGCAAAATCACACCGTGAAAATGCAAATCGCAATGTGTGCCAGCTGGCGCAATCAATGCAACTTGGTTTTACTTCCCTTTATTCCTGCACCGAGGTTGAAAATGTTGTGGTCGTATGAAACAGTCTTCATTCCTTGCTCGCGCTTGCGCTTGATGGCAAGCTCCACAAGGCGGTCCATCAACTGCGTGAAACTAATTCCGGTGGCTTCCCACAGGTAGAACGACAGCGACCCTGGTATGGTGTTGATTTCGTTCACATAAATGTCGCGTGTGGCACGGTCGATAATCATATCGACACGGCTCACGCCGTGGCACGACAACACACGGAATGTTTCTCGGGCAAGGAATTGGATGCGTTTGGTTTCGGCCTGCGGCAACTCGGCAGGTATGCGCTTCTGCGCGGCTTGCATTCCTTTTGTGCCTTTGCTGCCACCCACATATTTGTCTTCATACGACAATATTTCGCCGCTCTTGATAGGTTCTTCAAGCACCGATGCCTGGCATTCGTCGCAATCGCCGAGTACCGAACAGTTGATTTCCTGCAAGTCCTCAACCATGTCTTCCACGATGATGCGTGTAGTATAGATTTCGGCACCGTCAACTTTCTCAATCAATTCCTCGCGATTGCTGGCCCGGCCAATACCCACGCTCGACCCCAAGTTGGCAGGTTTGACTATTACCGGGTAACCTATCTCCGACTCGATGCGCGCAATCAATTCATCGCGTTTTGCAAACCATTCCTTGTCGGTAAACCACACGTAGTTTACCACCGGAATGCCGCACGAGCGCAATATCATTTTCATCGTGATTTTATCCATGCCATTGGCACTCGACACAGTGTTACACCCTGCGTAGGGAATGCCGATGGTTTCAAGCACTCCTTCAAAAATGCCATCTTCGCCATTCGAGCCATGAAGCACAGGAATCACCACATCGAGGTGCTTCAACACCCCCGAGCCAAACAGCCCCTGCTTCTTCTTGTACAAATTGTAATCGCCGAAAATCGGTTTCATGTACACCTCTTCCACACGGGCAAGCAGGTCGGGGATATTGCGATAGTTCTGTATGTCGAGCAGTGCCTCACCTGTGTACCATTTTCCTTGCTTGGAAATGTATATAGGCACCACGTCATATTTCTCCGCATCAATTGCATGCATGGCCTGAGAAGCCGAAATCACCGAAATTTCATGCTCGGTCGAGCGGCCTCCGAAAAATACGCCAATAGTCGTTTTCATTACTTTTTCTATATTGCTTTTATATGTCGCTTATTTGAATGTGTCGGGCAAATCGTTCTCATACAGCACCGTGTCGCCCGGCCGTGCCAGCCCCAGCATGACGCTTTGGGCTTCGGCAAATGTAGCCACGGTGTGCAACACAAGTTTCGACGACCTCTTGCGTTCGATGCCCCGCACTATTGCGTCGCGGTTATACTCGCCCACGACGATTGCCACGTCGCAAGCCGCGGCAATATGCTCACCGAAAAGTTCGTTATAATGCTCCTGCTTGCTGCCAAGCTCTATCATTCCGGGAGTGATGACTATGCGCTTGCCACCAGTCATGCCGGCAAGCACATCAAGTGCCATGCGCGAGCCGTCGGGATTGGAATTGAAAGCGTCGTCAATGATGGTAATGCCGCTTGCGGTGCGTTTCACGTTCAGGCGATGTTCCACCTGCTCGATTCGGCTCACAGCATATTGTATTTTACTATCAGGGACACCCAGACGCATCGCCATGATTACAGCTGCCATCAAATTGGAAATATTGCATTCGCCGACGAGCTTTGTAGTAAGCTCCAACGTTTTCCCCTCGCCTACGATTTTGAACGACGTACCGCGAGCCGAGTATGCTATATCCTCGGCATGGTAGTCGCTTCCATTCGACGGTTTCACCGAGTATCGACTAACGGCGACATTCGTCACCTCACGGTTTGCCACGTAGGGGAAATCGTTGTTTAGTACGCCGAATCCGTCGGCCGGCAAGGCATCAATCAATTCAAACTTGGTGCGCTGCACGTTCTCAATGGTCTTGAACGACTCCAAGTGCTGCTCGCCCACTGCTGTCACTATGCCGTATGTGGGATGCACTATGTCGCAAATCTCGCGAATGTCGCCAATGTTTTTTGCCCCCATTTCCACTATGAACAGGTTGTTATAGGGTTGCAGCATTTCGCGCACGGTGCGCACCACGCCCATAGGCGTGTTATAGCTGCCGGGTGTCATGAGTACCGAATATTTTTCGCTCAATATGCGGTTCAAGTAATGCTTGGTACTCGTCTTGCCATAGCTGCCTGTTATGCCCACTATAATCATGTCGCCTTTCTGCGCAAGTATGCGGCGGGCATCGTTGATGTAACTGTTGTTGATGGCTTTCTCTACCGGTTTGAGCAACCAGTTGGCGGCAAGCGTTATTGCCGACGAAGCTGCCGTGGCAAGCATCATCGTCTGCCCGAAAACAGTAAGAATGAATTCCGGCCCTTGATAGATGAACGCCACCAATGCCGAAATGCCCCAAGTTACCACGTTAATCGTCGCAAACAACCGCCACACGCGCTTGGTGAAAACAAGCGGTTTCTTCGACTTGCGGGTCATCAACACTATGCACTCCACTACCATCGCCACAAGCGCGATGCCCAATACATATATCGACTGTGCCAGCGACGAAACCAACAGCAGGAACAACACCACGTTGAAAAGCCGCCTCGGCGACAATGTGTCGCCACTTGTCGTGAGCCATCGTGCATACCGCTCGTTGCGGTAGGAATTTTGTTGCAACATTTGCAAGTCTTTTGTGACAACAGTGCCAAATAGCACCATCGTCACCACAGCCATCACCACGTATGCTATAAACATGAGGGTCATCTTCATTTCCATAGTGTCACTTTTTTTTCATTTCTTCGGACAAGAAGCTGCGTATTACAGCCGCAAACTGGTAGGGATTATCAAGGAAACTATAATGGCCAGCACCCTTGAACAACGCCAATCCGGCTTCGGGAATAAGCCGTTCCATCACGCGGGCATCGGCCACAGGTGTGGCAGTGTCGTTCTCGCCCCACACTAATAACGTGGGGCACTTGATTGACGGCATCAGGTGGCGCAAGTCCTCGTTCACCACCCTGCTCATTATGCTGCGCATCATGGGCGACGCATTGTTGTAATCGCTCGACCCGACACGCTTGCGGTAATTATCAATTATCTTGTCGGCACGCTGCTTACCCACTACTAATGGCAACAAACGCTTATACATCTTGTAGCTGTAAATCTTGATGTAATACCTCAACGTGCGACGAGGCTTAACGCCTGCCGCATCGATTAGCACCAATTTGGCGACATCGTTACGCGAGGCATACACTATGCCCACTCGCCCACCAAACGAATGCCCCATCATGATGGGATGGTCAATATGCTCGACCTGCACAAGCCGCTCGATGAGCGTGGTGTATTGCTCCATGCCCCACACAACTGGCGGCTCGGTGCTATCGCCGAACCCCGGAAAATCCACATTATAAACAGTGAAACTATCGGTGAGCAACCGCTCGATGCTTGCAAGTGTAGTGTGGTCACACCCCCAGCCATGCATCAATATTACTGCTTGGCTGCCAGCCCCTTCGACCGTGTAGCTAAATGTTACATCTTGTGCCTCGATAACCTTTTTCATATCCCATCGTAAACAAGTCACAAAATTAGAAACTGTTTTGATTTTACGCAAAATTTTCCACTCCTATCTCAGGAAAACCGCATCAAAATATCAATATGCTGATAATCAATGTATGCCTTTAGAACATCTCGTCAAATATTAGAAATACGATATTTGAATATCAACAAATTAGGCTGATAACACGGCTTTTTCGTTTAAACGTCTTTTTGCCCAAAGGTCGCTTTAAATGAAAGCCGTGGCTACTAATGAAATCTTGGTGCGGTTGCCCTGACTCCTATCTAAACACCGCACAGCACTTCATGATTTTGCTGTTTTTGCTGGCTGGTTTCTTAGAAACTGTTTTGAAATTTTTGTTCGATGGTTTGAGATGGATTTTCGAGGCGGTTTTGATTGTTTTTTGAGTAAGTTTAGCAAGCTAAACGTCGAAAAAAACAATCGAAAACGGCCGAAAAGACGCTCAAAACATGAACAAAGAACTCAATCTAAAACTATTTCTGTAAAATTTCAAAACAGTTTCTTAAAATATGGCTAATTTTGCCGCGCTTGAATATCATTTACACAAAACATGGACCGTAACAAACGCCTTTTACGTGCCGAAAGCAGCACATTGCAATACATAGGGGTGCGGCTCAGCAATCCCCACCCATTTGAAATCCACGCCGGAAAGACCTACGTGGTGATTGGAGAAAACGGAGCAGGCAAAACCACGCTCGGGAAAATAATCGAGCGCGGCTGGAATATATGCATGAACCGAATAATTGGTGACAAAAACTCGCTGCGCATCAGGAGCATCGAGTTCACCGACATCCACTCGCTCACCGGTTGCAACGACACTTACTACCAGCAGCGATTTGAATCAACCGCCAACGACAGCATACCCACAGTGGAACAGCTAATCGGCGGCAAAATGGACGAACAGCGGTGGCTCGAACTTTGCCAGTCGCTTTCAATCGACGATGTGCGACACAAGCGCATCAACTACCTGTCGAGCGGCGAACTGCGAAAATTCTTGATTATAAACATACTGACCGAACAGCCCGACTTGCTTATCATCGACAACCCTTACATAGGGCTTGATGCTGCCTCGCGCGACTTGTTCAACAACCTCATTGCCGACCTCGCACGGCGGGGAACGGCAATCATGCTGCTATTGTGCAACACCATCGACATTCCGCCGTTCACCGATTACATCTTACCCATGAAGCGGCTCGAAATAGGCGAAATGATTGAATACACTCCCAACAATGGCGACAACATCAAACGCCACCTTGCACAGCTTTTCGACACCCAAAGGCAAATCGACCTGCCCGACACATCACCCATCTCGCCCATCGACTACCACACAGCTTTTGAGCTACGCCACTGCAACGTGGCATACGGCCGTAACGTAATACTGCACGACGTGTCGTGGCGAGTGCTTGCCGGCGAGAAATGGGCACTGCTTGGCAAAAACGGCTCGGGGAAATCGACTTTGCTCAGCCTTGTATATGCCGACAACCCACAAGGCTACCGCAACGACATCACCATCTTTGACCGCCGACGTGGCACGGGCGAAAGCATCTGGGATATAAAACGCCGCATAGGCTACATATCGCCCGAAATGCACCTTTACTTCAACAATGGCGAAACGCTGCTCGCCGTGGTGGCATCGGGGCTGCACGACAATGTGGGCTGCTTCCGCCGCATCGGCGACCAGCAGCGTGCCACAGCCATGCAGTGGCTGCAAGCATTCGGCCTTGCCAAGCTCGCCGACAGGTATTTCAATTCACTTTCGTCGGGAGAGCAACGGCTTGCACTCATCGCCCGCACATTCGCCCACCGGGCATCATTGCTCATTCTCGACGAGCCGCTGCACGGCCTCGACATGGCTCGCAAACAAATGGTGGCACAAGCCATAGCACGCATCACAGCTCTCGACGGCATCTCGCTCGTGTATGTGACACACTACGAGCATGAAATCCCGCCGATTATCCCGAGCCAGCACATCTTCCGCATAGACAAGCCGCAACCGTTAGGTTAATCGACAATCTCGAAGCGCACACGCATCTGGTAGCTGCGCTTGATTGTGCGGAAACTGTCGAACGAAGCTGCATCGACAGCCACAACGTTGCTCTGTGCAAATGGCATCACGCTATTACCGCCCAGTTCCTCGATAATCAACACATCGCCAAGATGCTTGCCCAGTGCCTCCACCAAGTATGTGGCCTTGCGTTGTGCCGCATGCAATGCCGCAATTTTTCCTTTCTGGTGGTAGGCAAGCATGTCGTCGTTTTCAAGCTCGCCGATGCGCATGGTGTTGATGCCTCGCGTGTCGATGCGCTCGACTATTTCGTCAATCTGCCTGAAATCGGTCAGCGTGATGTCAAACTGCTTCGACAGCAGGAAATCCTGCCCCTGCCTGCGCCAGTTGTCGCCGACCTCCTGAGTGCGTATTGCCTCCTGTGCAATACCGGCATCGGCAAGCGACTGTCGCAACCCCTGCTCGATTTGCTGCAACGGCACTTTTGTTCGGTATTCTTCGGGCTTGGATTTTCCGTCAAACTCTTCCTCGAAATATTCGCGTATCTCGATGAGATAATGTATCCGGTCGGGAACAATCTCGACCTCGGCCGTGCCAGTCACATCGATATACCTTCCACAATCCTGCGCCCGCAGCGCGAAAGCCGCCATCACAGCCACCACAATCAATAAAACCTTAACTTTCATAATCCCAGTCTTTTCTTAATAACACAAATATACCACACCCCCTCTACAATACAAAATAAAAACTTCACATATAATAGCAATATCTAAAACTACCAGCAATTACTGGCAGACTATTGTGTAGAACCGTAATTGCATTCACTGGTTTAATTTACGTTGCGATAAAATAAGCAATCTTGTGGTGGTTTCGGGGAGATTGAGTAACTTTGCGGCGAATTTGAGAACATTTGCTTATGTGGGTACTACTTGCCGTGGCATCGGCTTTATGCCTTGGATTTTACGATGTGTTCAAGAAACTGTCGGTTACGGCCAACAATGTCCTCACCGTGTTGCTGCTCAACACGCTGTTCGGCACATTGCTCATGTCGCCAGTCATCGTCACCGACATTGCCACTGGCGATATGGGGCTTGGCGGCAACCTCACAGGGCATCTGCTCATAGCCTTGAAATCGGCTATCGTACTGTCGTCATGGATATTAGGCTACTTCAGCATAAAGCATCTGCCGCTCACTATAACAGGCCCCATCAATGCCACACGCCCGGTGCTGGTGCTTATAGGTGCCTTGCTACTGTTTGGCGAGAGGCTCAACACCATGCAATGGGGCGGAATACTGCTGGGCTTCGTGTCGCTCTACTTGGTGAGCCGCATAGGCAAGAAAGAAGGGCATTCAATCATACACGACCGATGGCTGTGGATGGGAATAGGCGCAATGGTGATGGGTGCAATCAGCGGATTGTATGACAAATGGCTCCTGCAAACCTACCAGCCGCTGCAAGTGCAGGCGTGGCACTCGCTCTACCAATTGGTGATTATGGGCGCGACAGTGCTGGCACTAAAAAAGACCGGACACGACCCCACACCGTTCCACTGGAAATGGACAATACCCTGCATCTCCATTTTCCTCACAGTCGCCGATATGGCATATTTCTATGCCCTGTCGCTCGACGGCTCGATGATAAGCATCGTGTCGATGATTAGGCGTGGCAGTGTGATTGTGTCGTTCCTGTTCGGTGCAATTGTTCTCCACGAAAAGAACCTGCGACTGAAACTCATCGACTTGTCGGTGCTGCTCGCAGGGCTTATACTACTTGTCATTGGAAGCAAATAGATTAAAAAACTCGATAATATGTCAATCATCAAAGAAAACATTCCTGTGGGCCTGTGCAGCGACCATGCAGGATATGCCACCAAGCTGGCAATCATAGAATATCTTAAAAACAACGGCATCGCCTACACCGACTTCGGCACTTACAGCGATGAAAGTTGCGATTACCCCGACTTTGCGCACCTGTGCGCCAGTGCCGTGGAAGATGGCCGATGCTACCCGGGGATAGGCATTTGCGGCAGTGGCGAGGGCATCAACATGACCCTGAACAAGCACCAAGGCATTCGCTCGGCTCTGTGCTGGATGCCCGAGATTGCACGCCTTGCACGCCAACACAACGATGCCAACGTGCTGGCACTGCCAGGAAGGTTCATAAGCAACGACGAAGCAATTGAGATTGTAAAAACGTTCCTCGACACGCCATTCGAGGGCGGTCGGCACCAACGCCGCATCGACAAAATTCCTGTAAAGTAATCATGTGGCACTCAGAAAAGCGGGCTAATAGTTAAAGTATGTTATTACATGAACATTTGCCCCGCTTAATGTGTTTTATGTATAAAAAGGAATTCGTACTTTTCTCAATAGCAACGCGTGAGCGTTATCTTTGACACTATTAATTAAGCATAATGTGATAAAAACGGGAAAGGACTGCGCGAGCAGCCCTTTCTTGTGTTTTTAGCTATATTTACAGTTTAATCAACGGTTGGCATACATGCTGGCTTGTATAGCTTGGCGATAAGCATAAAGTCCTGCGTTCGACAGCTCTACTTGTTCAAAGCTGCCATCGGGTGTTACCATTTCCACGTTATTGTCGTCGATGTAGCGCATGAACTTATGTTCTTCGCCGTTAGCTTCAACAGCCCACGATTTGTCGGCTTCGTCAAAGTTGAACTTTATCACCGAACCATCATTCAAATTGGTTACAATATAACCCTCGGGATTCGACATGATTTCATAACGTGCATCCTTGCCATCGATAATCTTTGTGTCATACGCTATAGGGTTGTTGCCCGACCAAAATTCGATGGAGTTTATCACCAAAATGTCGGCAAGAGCCGATAACTCATACACTGGTAGAATCCAAAAAGCGACAAAAACGAGTTCATTGACAAACTTGCCTCCAATCTGGTCATTCCAGGCAAGCACTTTGTTGGTCAAGCCGAAGCTACCGATGCACGAAGTCATCATCAACGAACTTGCAATGGCTAAAGCCACAACTGCATTAAAAAATCTCTTTTTCATAAATAATAGTTTTTGTGGTTAATAAAAATATATGATTAAACTGGCAATCGGCGTATAACTTTGCCAGTAGGCGTTTCTGCAAACTTGCGCACGGCAATGTAACGGCGCGGCACGGCGTATGGCGGCAATATTTTTTTCATCTCTTCGACGAATGCCGGCATCATCTCGCCTTCCTTGATTTTCCCTTCGGGCAACGTGGGATATTCCAATGCGAGTACAATCTCCTCTCCCCATTTTTCAGACGGCTGCGAAGTGACAAAGAAGCGAGCATGACTTATCAACTTTGCGAGTTTGGCTTCCACCTCCTCGGGGAACACTTTCAGCCCGCCAGTGTTGATTACATTATCAATCCGTCCGAGCCAGTGAAAATGCTTGTCGTCAACAAGCCGTACCATATCATTTGTCACAAAACGCTTGGTCGAGAATTGTGGCGTGTTGAGTACAAGGCATCCACGCCCATCGCATTCAAATGTCGTGCCGCCCAACGCCTCATACGCATTATCGGCCGTTTCGGTCACCATCGACAATGCCACGTGGCTGCAAGTCTCGGTCATGCCGTATGTCTTGTAGGCTTTTACCCCACGCTCGGCAAGCCGTCGCTCCAACCGCTCGGGCAACTGGCCTCCGCCTATTATCATGCACCTTATCTTGTCCAACAACCCCGGCGTGTTGAGCAAAAACGGCAATTGCGACGGCACTATGGCAATAATGTCAATGTCTGGCCCGTTGTAATCGGCCAGTATCTCGTTGCTCGGCTGGCAACAATATATGTTTGCCCCAGCCTCGATGGCGCGCACTATCATCATCTTGCCGGCAATATACTTGGGCGACAACGGTAGGTACAAAGTGGACTCGCTTCCGATACCGAAAAAGGCATTTGTGGCACGTGCCGAGGCGGCCATATCAGCCTTTGGCAAATAAATCTCCTTGGGGTCGCCAGTCGAACCCGACGTGTGCGCCACCACACACGGCTCACTGCTGCAATATTCTGCTACAAATTCGCAAAATTCGGCAGTAGCCACGCCATGCTCGCCATTCCCGTATTGAATATTGCCCGACGATGTTATTTTCATATACAGTCGTTAAAATTCTATCCAATCCATTGGCGGAATGCTCCACGTCGATTGGGGGTTATATGATAGTGTTTCACCTCGCTGTTCGAGCGGACTTTGGATGTTGTTGCTGAACAACCGTCCTGTACCAAGCCCTTGCGGGATTCTTGGTTGCAATGTAGCCACCCATTGAGCCAAGGCATTCAGTCCTATATTCGATTCCAATGCCGATGTTATCCATGCCCCTATGTTGAACTGTGCAGCCATTTGAAGCCAAGTGGTTGCTCCGCTGAACCCTCCCACGAGCGAAGGTTTAAGCACAAGGTAATGCGGACGTATTGTCTTGATTAATTCCATCATCACCATCGGATTGTCAATCCCTATCAATTCCTCGTCCAGAGCCACAGGAATCGGGGAATTGCGGCACACCTGCGCCATCGCTTCCCACTGCCCCTGCTTGATGGGCTGCTCGATGGAGTGGATGGAATAGTGCGACAATGCCTCAAGGCGACTCATGACATTTTGCGGCGTGAATGCGCCATTGGCATCGACACGTATCTCAACCACGTCGGCAGGAAAACGCGAACGCAGCGACTTCAACAAATCAAGTTCGGCATCAAAGTCGATTGCCCCGATTTTTATTTTGATGGTCTTGAACCCGGCTGCAAGTTTCTCTTCCATTCGTGCTTGCATCTCCTCTTTCGACCCCATCCACACAAGTCCGTTGATGGGTATGGCATAATTGCCATCACAGAATGGCGAAGGATAGAGCATACGGCGGCAACCATTTGAGAAATCGAGTATCGCCGTTTCAAAACCAAACTCTATCGACGAATAGCCCACCAAGTCGGTCGCCTGGTCTGCCGAAATATTGCGGCACAACTCTTGCAACTTGGCTTCGTAAGTGTCGTTATCCTCGGCCGAAAGGCCTTTGAACAGTGCACACTCGCCTATGCCGAACTTATCGGGCGCATCGGGTTCCCAAATTTTCAAGAAATAAGTGTCCTTATGCGTCAATACTCCACGTGAGGTTCCTCCTGGCACGATAAAGTCAAGGCGATATTTTGCGTATGCGGCTTTCATTGTGTCTATCCTGGGAATTTGGGGAATTGCTCAAAATCAGGGTTACGCTTCTCAAGAAACGCATTCTTGCCTTCCTGTGCCTCGTCCATGAGATAATACATGAGCGTGGCATCGCCGGCAAGCTCCATCAAGCCGCGCTCGCCGTCAAGTTCGGCATTGAGACACCGCTTAATCATGCGTATTGCCATCGGGCTGCGTTTCAAGATGGTTTCGCACCACTCCACCGTTTCATCTTCGAGCCTGTCTAACGGCACGACTTTGTTCACAAGCCCCATCGCTTCGGCCTCTTGCGCCGTGTATTGGCGGCACAGATACCATATTTCGCGAGCCTTTTTCTGCCCTACGCACCGTGCGAGGTACGACGAACCAAAACCGCCATCGAAGCTGCCCACTTTTGGCCCAGTCTGGCCGAAACGTGCATTTTCCGATGCTATCGACAAGTCGCACACCACATTCAACACATTGCCGCCACCTATGGCGTAACCGTTGACCATCGCAACGACCGGCTTTGGTATCGACCTTATAGCCTTGTGCAAGTCAAGCACGTTGAGGCGCGGCACACCGCAATCGTCGTTGTACCCGCCACGAGTCTTGTAATTCTGGTCGCCGCCCGAACAGAATGCCTTGTCACCAATGCCTGTGAGTATTATCACACCTATGTCCTGACGCTCGCGGCAGATTGCCATGGCATCGAGCATTTCGCTATTGGTAAGCGGGCGAAACGCATTATACACTTTCGGACGATTGATAGTTATCTTGGCAATCCCTCCGAACTGCTGAAACAGAATATCAGTGTATTCCTTTATCGTTTTCCATTCTCTTGTTGCCATAAATTATCTAACCTTTATCACAAAGTTACAATAATTCTTAATATACACCAAGCCAAATGGAAGCAACCGTGGTAAAAATTAACACCCCCTCAACAACCACACATTCAATTATGAAACCGCCTTATAAAACACAGTAACGACCTGTAAGACACACACGTCGTAGAAAGGTACACAGAAATGCAAATTTGTACACAGCCCCATAAATGCAACAAGCCCGGGCGACAACCCGGGCTTGTGCGTGTTATGTGTGGTTATATCCGCTAATTATTCGGCTACAACTTCAAATGGAATTTCTACCGAAACTTCCTTGTGCAACTTGATAGTGGCAGTGTACTTGCCAACTTCCTTTACATTTTCCACGAAAATGAGCTTGCGGTCGATATTGTGACCGAGTTTTTCGAGAGCATCGGCAATTTGAATGCTGTTGACCGAGCCAAAAATCGTGCCGGTTGCACTTGTCTTTGCACCGATAGTCAACGAAACGCCTTCCAACGAAGCTGCCAAAGCTTCGGCATCGGCCTTGAGCTTAGCAATCTTGTGAGCACGTTGCTTGAGGTTCTCGGCAAGCACTTTCAGTGCCGATTCCGATGCGATGATGGCTTTCTTTTGTGGTATAAGGTAGTTACGGCCATATCCGTCCTTCACCTCCACTACGTCATCCTTGTATCCAAGGTTGACAATATCTTCTTTCAATATAACTTTCATAAATGTTGCCTTTCTAAAAGATAATTATTTCATCAAGTCGGTTACGTATGGAAGGAGTGCGAGGTGACGTGCGCGTTTTACGGCGCGAGCAACTCGCCTTTGGAACTTGAGCGAAGTGCCAGTGATGCGACGAGGAAGGATTTTACCCTGCTCGTTGAGGAACTTCTTCAAGAACTCGGGGTCCTTGTAGTCGATATACTTGATACCGCTTCTTTTAAAACGGCAATATTTCTTTTTCTTCACGTCAACCGACAGCGGAGTGAGGTATCTGATTTCTGATTGAGTTTGTGCCATGATGTTAATCCTCCTTTGTTTCAACTTCCTTTACTTCAACTTCTTTGTTGCCTTCAGCTTGCTTTGCACCTTTCAGGCTTCTACGCTTGGCAGCATACTCGGCAGCATGCTTGTCCATGCGGAATATCAAGAACCTGATGACTTTCTCGTCACGACGGAATGCAATTTCGAGCTTCTTTACAACGTTCGGCTCTGCGTCGAACTCAATGAGAGTGTAGAAGCCAGTTGACTTGTGTTGGATAGGATAAGCGAGCTTGCGCAATCCCCAGTTTTCTTCATTCACGACAGTAGCATTATTCTCGGCGAGCACTGCCTTGAATTTTTCTACCGCTTCCTTCATCTGAGCATCAGACAAAACGGGAGTTAAAATGAAAACGGTTTCGTAATGATTCATAAATTTTTTTTCTTTTGTTTATTATAAATTGCTAAAAGCGGTGCAAAGTTAGTCATTTTCCATCAATTACGCAACGATACAGTGCCATTGATGCAAAAAAACTATCGAAATTCGCCTTGACCGAGCCACCGTTGCGAGGCTTTATCATATTATTTCAATGGCCTCGGCATTTATCCATGCACGATTGTTCTCACCAGCACGCACGTCATACCATTTTTCGCTATTGCCCGACACCGAGTTAGTCACCGAATCGACCACAGCCACCTTGGCACCTTCACTCAGCATGAACGCCTCCTCCGACTTGTCCTTAGGTTGCCGCGGCGATGTGCTCAGCGTGGCCGACGGAACCACCACTATGGCCTGATTATGCGTTTCGACTTTAGCTTTCACATGGAAAGCGCATATATTTGCTATAATTGTCACTATGAGCATTATACCACCGCCAAAGAAACCGATTTTGCGCAATATAACCGCATCGACAAATATATACACGACCAATAACACGATAACCAACAAGAACGATGCGACAGCAATGACTCCCCATGCAGAGGAGGTCAACGTGCTTACCATATTGTCGATTGAATCTTTCCAATACGTCGCACCAACATCGGTTGTAAGATTGGCTTTGGAACGTACATAATCAAGATTGTTACGTGCGTCGCTGTTGCTCGGGTCGAGCAGCAAAGCACGTTCGTAATACAGTATGGCTTCTCCCCTCTTGTCGAGCTTATAATAGGTATTGCCGATATTATAGAATAATTCGCTCGACGTGCCTTCCTGCTGCGCAGCCTGCAAGTACAGTTCAAGTGCTTTATTGAAGTCGTCTTTGTTGTAGGCCTCGGCGGCTTGTTCGGTCAACGACTGAGCAAACCCTGTAGCGGCAAACACGACCAACGCGCATAATATAAAGATATTCCTTTTCATCACGTCATTTCTTTTTAATGGTTTCTAATTTATCCATCACATCGACAGCCTTGTTATAGGTTTCTTCAATGCCCGAATCGGCAAGTTCGGGGGCATATTGCGCAAATTCGCACTTGTCGAGCAATTCCATAAGCATTGCCACCGTGTCGTCGCCCACCTCATGCGAAACAAGCACACTCGCTATGTTCTCCTTGTTCAATTCCGACACAGGAATTCCAAGTTTATCGCTCAGGTAGCCCCAAATGGCGTTAAGTAACTCGGCATAGAACTTGCCCGAATCATTGGCTGCCATATAAGCCTTGGCCTGTTTAAGGCGTTTCTTTGCCAACTTGTTGGCATGCTTTGTGCGCATCAATGCTATATTCTGTCGTTCTTTGAGCGATTTCCTGTAATATACAAGAATTGCTACAAGCGCCAACGTAGGCAATACATACCACAACCAATAAGTCCACCCAGCCACAAACGACACATGCTCTTTCTGCAAGCCCAAATCGCCAGTCTTGATGTGCAATATGTCGGTGTTCTTTTGTTCAATATCGTTTACTACCGGTGCTTGCGAAGCCGTGCCGCTGCCCTTTGCCACCGAAAGGTCATATTTGGGCGTGTTCAAAGTGACATACTTTCCTGCCGACGGGTCGAAATAACAAAATTCAGTGGCCGGAATTTCATACTTGCCCACATATTGCGGGATAAACGTGTATTCAAATGTCATTGTGCCACTCACCGTGTTGCCCGCTGGCTTGGCATCGGCATTGTTCTGAGGGTCATACACATCAAATTGTGCGGGGAACTGTATTTTCGGAGCTTTCAGATATTTTATATTACCTTCGCCCTTAACCTTGTACAGCAAGGTAGATGCCTCAAACGTTTTCAACACAGGCGGCTTGATTTCTGTTTCGACCGTAAACTTACCTACGGCGCCATTGAACGATGCCGGACGCGGCGTTGGCAGTGCCTTGATTTTAATTTTTTGGGAATTGGACTTCACCGACAACTGCTGCTCAACGGGTTGCCGCATTGTTCCAAACATAGTCCGTATGGTTTCATATTGTACGACGGTAACATCATAGTTACCCGATGTAATTTCCAATTCGCCCGACTGCTGAGGGAACAAGATACATTTTTTCAACTCGGCCACCATATAATTCTGCCCGTTGATATGTTCCACGTTATTTAAAGACGCCTGTATGGGCAATTCTTCGATTAGGAATCCATTGAACGACGGTTGCAACGTAGCCATGAATTGTGAAATCTGGTACTTGGTGTACAGCTTGATTGTACACACCACGGCTTCTTGCTCGTATGCACTCGATTTCGACAAATTGATGCGTATGAACAAGTCGTTGGCGCTTACCTGCTTTCCAGCCCTCTGCGAGTCGTAGTTGTCGATTTGCACACCACTGCCGCTACCGCCGCCACTTCCTTGGTTGCCCGTTCGGTCGGGTGGCAAGATTTCGAGCGTGAAAGGGTCGGTCGAATATGTCTTCCCGTCAACTTGCACCTTGGCTGCACCCACGTTATATTTACCTGCCTTGTCGGCGCGGTAAGTGATGGCATATTCCTCCGACGAGCTGCTTGAACTCACGCCGTTAATCCATTGCGAACTGTAGCTGTGCGAAACTGCAGGGCCAAACAGCTTGGTGGTTCCTTCCACCTTTGGCTCTTGGAATGAATTTCCCTTGCCGTTGCGCAAGACAAACGTTATCGTGAATTTATTCCCCTCGATGACTTGACGCGGAGCATCGACAGTGAATGACACCTGCGCCAATGCGCAAAAACCACTCATCGCCAATGATGCTGCCACTATAAGCAATTTGTTCAATATATTATTCATAATCAAAACATTCCCATATTATTATATTTCACCAGCTTCTCAAGATGCATATCACCAGTTCTTGTCGGTTCTCGCCCCTGCCTTGCGCTCCTCCTCGGCTTTCTGGGCATTGACACGCTGTTGCGTGTTCTGCTCGGCATCTTGCATAGCATCCAATATCTGGTCGATATTCTCTTGGCTCATATTTTGCTGTTGCGGTTGCTGCTGAGGCTGCTGCTGAGGCTGCTGTTGTTGCTGCTGAGGCTGTTGCTGCTGGTCTTGATTGTTATTTTCCTGCTGCTGTTGCTCTTGTTGCTGCTGTTGCTGCTGTTGCTGCTGGTCTTGGTTTTGCTTATTGTCTTGGTTTTGTTGCTGTTGTTGCTCCTGCTCCTGTTTTTTCTTTTGTGCAAGTCTAAGGTTCTCCCTTGCTTCATCGTCATTAGGGTTGCGGCGCAGGCAGTTTTTATACAGTTCTATACTTTTGTCATATTGGGCTTGGTCGAAAGCCACATTTCCAAGGTTATAATAAGCCCGCGACGCAAGCTGCGGGTCGCTTGTCGTCTTTGTGAGGTTCGACAATAATTCGGTAGCTTGCCGCGTAGGATTATTCTTATCTGTAGAGCTGTTGGCATTCGATTGCTTAAGCAACGACAATGCCAAGTTGTAAGTTGCAATTTCCGACCCCGGATTAGCCTCCAACGCTTTTTTGTATTCAACTTCGGCCTCGGAGTAGCGACCTTTGTCGTATAGTTCGTTGCCGCTGCGAATGAAATTACGCTCTTTCCTGTTGCTGCCATCGTCACCAGCATAAACCATCGACGGAAGCGACAGAGCGATAGCCACCATGGCCAACAACGGCAAGAATCTGCTTTTTATATAATAATTGATTGCCATAATGCTACTTGTTTTCTTTAGTAAAGAAATTAATTTTCCTCAACCATGAATTTTTACGTTCAAGCACAAACAAGTCGCCAACAAGGAACACCAGAGCCAACCATGCAAAAATGGGAAATTGCTCGCTGTTTTGAGAATACACCACTTTTTGCAAGTCGGATTTAGCCAACTTGTCAAGTTCTTTCGACACCCGGCTTACTGCATCGCCGGCAGTGCCGTTCACATACACTCCGCCGCCTGCCTTGGCTATCTGTTGCGCCGTTTCTTCGTTTAGATAGGTAGTCACCACGTTCCCTTGCATGTCTTTCATCCAAGTTCCATTTCCTGCCGGTATAGGCGACCCTTTGGTAGAACCCACACCCACCACATTGACTTGTATGCCACTGTCGGCCGCGTTTTTTGCTGCCGCCACAGCATCGTCCTCAAAGTTTTCGCCGTCGGTAATGATTATAATGGCCTTCTGCGAGTTTTCATTACCCGAGAAGCTGTTCATGGCAAGTTTGATTGCCGAACCGATGGCCGTGCCTTGAGCCGACACCATATCGGTGCTGATGCTATTGATAAACATCTTTGCCGACGTGAAATCGGCAGTTATTGGAAGCTGCGTGTAGGCATTTCCTGCAAAAACTATCAGCCCCACCTTGTCTTCGCCGAATGTGTCGATTAGCCGCCCAAGAAGCAACTTGGCACGTTGCAAGCGGCTCACGCTCTTGGGGTCGTCGTTCGACGAAGCATTCATCGAGTTGGAAACATCAAGTGCCACCATCACCTCGATACCGCGCACCTGCACGGTCTTCTCGACAGCCCCTGCGCGCGGACGCGCGAGTACGATGACAATCAGTACCACCGCAATAAGCTGCAACACCAACTTAATGCCAGGCTTATACTTCGACACATCGGGCATCAACGCCGACAATACATCTATGCGCCCGAAACGCTTCAGGTTTCGCACCCGTGAGCTGCGGGCGAATATATATAACGCCACTATCACTGGCACCAATAGCAGCAGGTAGAAAAACTCAGGATATGCAAAACTTAACATACGTTCTCTCTCTTTCTTTTACACAGTTATGGAATATTGCGCAGCATAGTATAACGGACAACCAAGTCGAGCAACACAAGAGCCAGCAAGGCTATGGCCCACGGGAGGTAATCATCTTCGGCATTGCTGAAGTTCATCACGTCCATGCGCGTTTTCTCAAGTTTGTCTATCTCGGCAAAAACATCTTGCAGCACCCGCTTGTTTGTCGCCCTGAAATACTTGCCTCCTGTCACATTGGCAATTTGTCGCAATGTGGTTTCGTCGATGACGACCGGGAGCACCTGATATTCTATTTTCCCATAATAATTCACGCCGACAGGATATTTCGCCGACCCATTGCTGCCGACACCTATCGTGTAGATTTTGATGCCATATTCCTTGGCTATCTCAGCTGCCGTGAGCGGAGCCACGACGCCGGTATTGTTTGACCCGTCAGTAAGCAATATAATGCTTTTCGACTTAGCTTTGCCGTTTTTAATGCGGTTAATCGATGTCGCTATGCCGTCACCAATGGCAGTTCCGTCTTGCAGGGTGCCAATCTTGATGTCTTGAATATAATTCATCAACACAGCCTTGTCGAGCGTCAACGGCACTTGCGTGAAACTTTCGCCAGCGAAAATCACCACGCCGATATTATCGGTTTCACGTCCTGCGACAAATTTCAATGCCACTTCTTTGGCTGCATTAAAGCGGTCGGGTTCAAAGTCCTTGGCGAGCATACTCGTCGATACGTCCACTGCAAGCACGATGTCGGTACCCTCAGTTTCGGTCGTTGACCAACTGTCATACGTCTGCGGACGGCAGATGATTATGATTAAGCAACCTATTGCAGCCAATTTCACAGCAAACATGAAGTGCTTCAAATACAACTTCCATGAATTTCCCATCTTGGCAAAGGGCATGGTTGACGAAACCTGCAGCGTGGGGTTGTTATTCTTGTGCCTCATTATGTACCACACAATCAGCGGCACATACAACAAGAACAGCCACAAGAAATGCGGATTGGCAAACCTAATCATTGCTCAACTCCTCCTTTCTTCGCATCGCTGTCGGGCTGCTGTCCTTTGCTCTCATCGGGATTTGCTGCCTCCTCGGCCACAGGCGCTGGTTTAGTTTCTTCAACAAAGTTGATGGCACGCTGCAACGAGGCTTCGTTGTCGCTTGCCAACGGTTTTACCTTGGCAAATTTCACGAAGTCGGCAATCTCAAGGATTTGTCCTAATTGCTCATTCACAGCCTTGGTTTCCTTGTTCCTGCGCAACGTAGATATAATTTGCGACGAAGTCATCTCCATGGCGTTAATGCCGAAGCGGCGGTCGATATAGTTGCGCAATATGTCGGTAAGCTCGGTGTAGTAGGTCTTCTCTTGCCCCGATTGCCACAATTGGCGGTTTTTCAATTCATCAAGACGAGCCATTGCCTCATCGTATGGCGGAACCAACGTCACCTGCGGCGACACGATGCCAGTTCGCTTACCCATTTGATAGTACACGACTGCACCTATTGCCAATATCACGATTATAATAACATATATCCACCAATAATCGACTATAAAATCGGGTAGATAATCAAATAAGTGAAAAGGGACACTTTCCACCGATTTATAGCCATGAATGTTCGACAATGTATCCACATTTGCCGGCATGACTTTCAAGGTGAGCTGCCCCGACGACTTAAACGTATCATTCCCGACAACATATTGCACCGGAGGCAATACATACAGGCCAGAGTCAAACGACTGCAATATCCAATCGCGCTTAATCTGTATCCTATTGTTTTCTATCTCTACGGTGTCGCCATCGGTTCGTCCGGCCACCTCTACGAAACGTGTCAGCGTGTCGGAACGCTCGCCAAGAAAACTACCTTCCACGCCGGCATCCTGCAATACTTCGATGTGCAATGCAGTCTGTTTTCCCATAAGCAACACGGCAGAATCCAGCTTGGCACTCACGGTGACATCACCATACGCCGCTATCGAAACAGCCAGCGCCACTATTGGCAAAAATAATGTTTTCAATAGATTGTCCATTCTAAATCAATAGTTTCATTTTTTCACCTCACAGCCCGTTTCTTGAACAGCCCCATCAACGCCTTGACATAATCCTCGTCGGTGGCCACCGACACGACATCCACTGCACAGCGGCGCATGGTTTCATTCATGAACAACTGCCGTTCATACCACCACTTGTTGTATATCTTGCGCACCTTCGACGAGCTGGTATTTATCCACTGTTCGCTTCCGGTTTCGGCATCAACCACTTTTATAAGCCCTACGTTCGGCAATTGCGTTTCACGCTTGTCATAAACTTGTATGCTTGTCACGTCGTGCTTGTGGTTGGCTATCGACAATGCCTTGTAGTAATCGGCACCGTCTATGAAATCCGATATTAGGAATGTGGCGCAGTGCTTCTTTATAACGCTTGTGAGATATTCGAGAGCTTTGTTGATGTTGGTTCCCCGGCTCGTCGGAGTGAAATCGAGCAACTCGCGGATGACAAGCAAAATGTGCTTCTTGCCTTTTTTCGGTGGGATAAACTTCTCTATCTTATCGGAAAAGAATATTATGCCCACCTTGTCGTTGTTTTGTATAGCCGAAAATGCCAACGTGGCAGCAATCTCGGCTATCATCTCCTTCTTCTCCTCGCCAACGGCACCAAAGTTGCGGCTACCCGACACGTCGATTAACAGCATTAACGTCAACTCGCGTTCCTCTTCATATACTTTAATGTGAGGGCGGTTTTGCCTTGCTGTGACATTCCAGTCGATGTCGCGTATATCATCGCCATACTGGTACTCGCGGACTTCCGAAAACGTCATGCCACGCCCCTTGAATGCCGTGTGATATTCGCCCGCGAATATGTTTTGCGACAATCCTCGGGTTTTTATCTCTATTTTTCGGACTTTTTTAAGTAACTCCAACGAATCCATTTGCTTATTCCCTAACTTTGTGTGTGTATCACGAAACTGCCGCAAGTTGTACCCGTCGTCGGGGCAAAGCCGCTGCCAGTTTCATTGTAAATGTGTCGAAAAAATCGGGGGTCGCCACTCGCCATCGGCAAAAAGGCATGGCAACCACATCGGTCTGGCGGCTCACCATTAAGGCACTGCCACCTTGTCGAGAATGCCGCTAATGACTTCGTCGGCGGCAATATTGTTGGCCTCGGCCTCATATGACAGCCCTATACGATGGCGCATGACATCGTGACACACAGCCCTCACGTCCTCGGGTATTACGTAGCCACGGCCTTTGAGGAAAGCATAAGCACGTGAAGCTATTGCCAAGCTGATTGAAGCACGCGGCGACGCTCCAAATGAGATTATGCCCGAAAGTTCGTTCAAGCCGTAATCCTTGGGGAAACGCGATGCGAACACTATATCGACGATATACCGTTCGATTTTCTCATCAATATAGATTTTTTCAACCACTTTGCGCGTTTCGATTATGTCACGTGTGGAAATGACTGGCTGAACCGACTTCTTTTCCGATTTGATGTTTTGACGGATAATCAGTTTTTCTTCCTCCTTGTTGGGATAACCGATTATGACCTTCATCAAGAAACGGTCAACTTGCGCCTCGGGCAATGGATAAGTACCTTCCTGCTCGATGGGGTTTTGCGTAGCAAGCACCAAGAATGGCTCATCGAGCTTGAATGTCGTTTCGCCTATCGTCACCTGCCTTTCCTGCATGGCTTCGAGCAATGCGCTCTGCACCTTGGCCGGGGCGCGGTTGATTTCGTCGGCCAACACGAAATTGGCAAACACAGGGCCCTGCTTCACTTCAAATTTTTCTTGTTTGGCGCTGTAAACCATCGTACCCACCACATCGGCAGGGAGCAAGTCGGGAGTGAACTGGATGCGGCTATATTTTGCATCGACAAGTGACGCAAGCGTCTTTATTGCAAGCGTTTTTGCCAAGCCCGGCACACCCTCAAGCAATATATGCCCGTTGGCAAGCAGCGAAATGAGCAGCGAGTTAATCAAGTGCTTCTGCCCAACAATCGTTTGGTCCATTCCTTGGGTTATCATACCCACAATGCCACTTTTGCTTGCAATCAAGTCGTTAAGTTCTCGGATATTTACAGATTCATCCATACTGGTCTATATGTTTTTTTATTGTATTATTCTATTAAATGACCGTTTTATTCTCTCGTGCAAAATTATTATTTTGCACCTTAAAAAAGAGGGCGCACGGCGTTAATTTATAATATTTTAAGTTAGAGATGTTAAACCTAATTTGCTCACACAACGCTGCCACAACTGGCAAATTGGCACATTTAAAAGCTGTTTCTATTCTTTTTGTCATATAAAAAACAACATGACTGTCACCCGAAACATGAACAAAGAATTTTCCATGAAATTATTTCTGTAAAAATTCAAAGCTGTTTCTCAATTGTCGCTCGGCGGCAATATTTCCACAGCCAACGCCCGTGCCCGATTGATGCTCGCCTGGTCGTCCTTGTCGATGCCATATTTCGCCGCTGGCGGTATTACCACTTGCGTACCTGGCGCTATGGCATTCGGGTCCTTTATTTTCCCCTTGTTTTCTTCGTATATATACACCCAAAAGCGAAAATCGCCATAATATTCACGCGACATGGTGGTAAGATAACGGCTACGGGTGACCGTGTCGTAACGCACCGCAGCAGCTTCGTCGCTGCCACCCTCATGAGGCTCTTCAGCTATCGCTCCGACTTCTTGTTGCGACACAGCGGCAGTATCGGCACTGCTTATAGCCACCACAGCCGAGCTGTCAATAGCAGCTACTACGGCCTCAATACTGTCTTGCCGAGCGACTTCATCACCTCGCCCGGAGTTGGCAAAGGCCACAGCTTGATTATACGCCTTGTTCTCCTCGTTATATAAATAATATGAATAGAATGCTACTGCTGCAATTGCCAGCATCGTCACAATGCCCCAAAAAAATCCGCGCATGAACAACGAGCTTCTGTAAGGAACGGCATACCTTTCCTCAAGCCTACGGCGCAAGTCGTCAAGACGCCCGCTATTTTCCTCAACCGTTTCGCCATCTTGCACGACGGCATCGTCCTCCGACTCATCATCACCACCATTTTGAGCCGCATTTCCCGCATCGCTCTCCACCTCATGAGTTTTGGCTTCTTCCTCCACCACCTCAGCATCATCTTTGCCGGTATCGTATTTTTCCTCAACTGCATTTTCTTCAGTGCTGCCACCATCCTCCCGGGCATCACTGGGTTGCGGTTCCTGAACGACTTCAGCCACATTACCATCACCTCTATACGATTCCTCCGACATATCGCCCTCGGCCACACCGCCACCACTGTCGGCAGCCACCTGCGGCACCTCACGTGCGGCTTCTCGTAGGATTCCTTGCGACTCCTTCTCGGGCAACTGCTGTGTTGACGACATCAATTTTAATTCTTCTTCTGTGGCATTATTGCTTATTTCCACAGTTTCAAAGCTCGCAAATGGCATATTTATGGCATCGGCAAGCGACTTGTCGGGAGTGAAAGTGACCTTCGTATGGCTTGGTATCTGCATTTCCTCGCCAGTGTTGACATTCACACTTTTGCGTTCACCCACCTCGGTCAACTTGAACTGGCCGAGATTCTTAATCCTTACATTCTCGCCATTGACCAACGAATTGGTGACCACCGCAAACAACTCTTTCAGAAACACCTCGCTGGTACGCTTTGATGTTTCTGTTGCCGTTGCAACAGCCTCAATCAATTCGGGGAATGTAATTTTTTTATTCATCAGCCTTATTTATGGTGAATTAACGCAACTTGTTCTTCAACAAGGCACTCGGCTTAAACGAAAGCGTTATTTTCGGCGGTATCAACATCCTTTTTCCCGTAGCGGGGTTCACCGATATGCGTTCAAGCCTCTTTTTGGCCTCAAAAGTGCCAAAACCGGGAATAGCCACACTGTCAAGGTCGCCACAACGTTCCTTGACTGCCGAAATAAAAGCCTCAAGCAACTTCTCCACATCACTTTGGCTGCGGTTAAGCCGTTTGGCCAATGTTTCAACAAGCGATTTATTGTCCATATTTTTTGCAAAACGATTATGCGGCAATACCTGCAAGCGGTTTTTTCCACATACAAAGATAGTGCAAGGCGAGCGGAATGCAAAAAAATAGCTCGCTAATTTTTTGCTTTGCCGAGCCGAAGCCTATCTTATCGAAAGTAGTGCAAGGCGAGCGGAATGCAAAAAAAATAGCTCGCTAATTTTTTTTGCTTTTCCGAGCCGAAGCCTATCTTATCGAAAGTAGTGCAAAGCGAGCGAAGAAAAAAAACAAATTTATTTGATTCTTTACTTCACACACTACATGCCAATCACGCCGTGCCGAGCGACACCGAGGGAAAAACAACCATTCAAAACCGACTGTGGCACGCCATTTGCAGGATTCTCCATGTACTTGAATGTGTTTTTTACCTGTTAGCATTAATTTGTTCTAAAACCACATTCGAGCATATTAAATTATTTTAAATATAAGCACTTATGTGTACAGTGTATCGAATAATGCACTACTTTTACGGCAGACTTAAAAGTTAATTTTTAAGTTAGCAAATTTTAAAACAGACAATTATTTAACAAATAACACATTATGAAACAAACAGCAAAATTTGCACTATTATTATTAGGTGCTTCAGTTATCGGCTCGGCTGCCACCATCATTGCCACTTCGGCCCTCCGTAGCAACGATGCCGACGCTTTCAGCAACGAAGTTAAGTATCAAAGCAACGTTGACACCAACGGGCATTTCATACGCACGGCAGCCACAGCGGACTTCGACACCGATTTCACAGCAGCCGCCGAGAAGTCGGTCAACGCCGTAGTTTGCATCAAAAGCTACGCCACCCCGCGCAACACCCGCCAGCAGTATATCGACCCATTTGAATTTTTCTTCGGACCCGGATACGGACGCGGCCAACGCCAGCAGCAAGACGACGCCACGCCGCAACCCCTCGGGCTGGGTTCGGGTGTCATAATCTCGTCTGACGGCTACATCGTCACGAACAACCACGTAATAGAGGGTGCCGAAAAACTCGAAGTTACCCTCAACGACAACAGCACTTACAACGCTTCGATAGTTGGCAACGACCCGAATTCCGACATCGCATTGCTCAAAATCGACGGCGAGAACCTGCCCACAATCCCATTCGGCGACTCCGACGCACTGAAAGTGGGCGAATGGGTGCTGGCTGTGGGCAACCCGTTCGGGTTCACATCGACAGTGACAGCAGGCATTGTCAGCGCAAAGGCTCGTAGCATCAGCAGCGCGACACACAGCCGCCAAATGGGCATCGAATCCTACATACAAACCGATGCCGCCGTCAACAAGGGCAACAGTGGTGGCGCACTTGTCAACACCAAAGGTGAGCTCGTGGGCATCAACACGGCCATATACTCGCAAACCGGCGATTACGCAGGTTGCTCATTTGCAATCCCGTCGGCCCTTGTCAAGAAAATAGTAATCGACATTAAAGAATATGGCATTGTGCAACGCGCCGTGCTGGGCATCTCATACGTAGAACTCAATGCCGACATGGCTCGCGAAAAAGGCATAACTGCCACCAACGACGGCATATACGTTGCCGAAGTGAGCGAACAGAGTGCCGCATTGGAGGCTGGACTCAAAGAGGGCGACGTGATTATCAAGCTCGGTGGCAACCAAGTGAAGAACAGCGGCCAAATGATGGAACAAATGAACAAATTGCGTCCTGGCGACACAGTCGAAATAACTTATATCCGCGACAACAAGACCCATACTACAAAGGCAACAATGAAAAACAACCAGGGCAGCACGACTATCACAAAGGCGTCGGACTTCAACTCGCTGGGTTGTGCATTCAAGAAGTTGACTGACAGCACTCGCCGCAGCCTCGGCATCTCTACTGGTGTGCAAGTCACCGGACTCAAAGCGGGCAAATTCAAAGACGCCGGCATCAAAGAGGGATTCATAATCCTCGACATTAACGGACGAAGCGTCAACTCGCAAGACGACGTGGAAGCAATCTACAACTCAATCGTCAACGGCAACGACAGCGACAAGGTTATGTTCATCACAGGCGTTTATCCTACAAAAGTCAAGAGATACTACGCAGTGGACTTGACCGAATGACATAATGACAGCCTTTAAATGGCACAACTTTCCGACCAAGCCGGACGACCATAAATCTTAATGTGGCCGTCCGGCATTTTTTTGCAATAAAACTTGCAATGGTTAGCATAAATTAACGCAAAACAATGGCAACTTTTGGCCAAGAAAAGTGTTCTATATAATATAGGCCATAGGTAGCTACAACACTTTAAAATAGAGTGCCAAAATGTGCCTTTGGCATTTTTTTTGCGAATATGCAAATTGTTTTGAGAAAAAAACGCTAACTTTGCAAACTAAATCTCTGAGCATACATGAGACAGTTAAAGATTACCAAATCAATTACCAACCGCGAAAGCGCATCGCTCGACAAGTACCTTCAAGAAATCGGACGTGAAGACCTTATCACCGTCGAAGAAGAAGTGGAGCTTGCACAAGCCATCAAAAAAGGCGACCATGCGGCATTGGAAAAATTAACACGAGCCAACTTGCGCTTCGTGGTTTCTGTGGCAAAACAATACCAAAACCAAGGATTGAGTCTGCCCGACTTAATCAATGAAGGAAATCTCGGCTTGATTAAAGCTGCCCAGAAATTCGACGAAACTCGTGGCTTCAAGTTCATTTCCTACGCTGTGTGGTGGATTAGGCAATCAATCCTGCAAGCACTTGCCGAACAATCGCGTATTGTGCGCTTGCCGCTCAACCAGGTTGGCTCGCTCAACAAAATCAGCAAAGCCCTTTCAAAATTTGAACAAGAGAACGAACGCCGCCCATCGGCCGAAGAGCTTGCCAGCAAGCTCGAAATTCCTGTCGATAAGATTTCAGACACACTGAAGGTTTCGGGTCGTCACATATCGGTAGATGCTCCGTTCGTCGAAGGTGAAGACAACAGCCTGCTCGACGTGTTGCCTAACGACGACTCGCCGATGGCCGACTCTAACCTGAACCAGGAATCTTTGTCGAAAGAAGTGGAAAGAGCCTTGAACCAACTGCACGAACGTGAGCGCGACATCCTAAAGATGTTCTTCGGAATTGGTTGTCAAGAAATGACTTTGGAAGAAATTGGTGCAAAATTCGACCTTACCCGCGAACGTGTGCGCCAAATCAAGGAAAAGGCAATACGCCGCCTGAAAGGGCAAAAAAGCCGTCTTCTGAAATCATACCTCGGCGACTGACACAGCACAAACAAGCAAAACCGATAGCACAGGCTTCCCGCCACACAGCAGGAAGCCTTTTTTATACCCCCACACTAACCATCGATACCCCACAATTTACAACAACTTACGACTTTAAAACCACACTTTCGGGTAATGGAATTGGATTTTGAAAGACCTAACTTTGCGACATCAAAACAAAAAGCATATTCCGCATGAAAACGTTATTTTTATTGCTCCTTTCGTTATTCGCGGCCATAGGGGCATCGGCGCAACAAGTAGCACAGATAAAAGAAATATTCTTGAAGTCGAAATATTTCGACCATGAAAGGCAAGTGCTTATTTACACTCCCGTAGGATATAACGAGTTCACTGCAACTTACTATGATGTCATCTATGTGTTTGATGCGCAGAATCGTTCACAATTCGACTTGGTTCACGCCATCCGCAATTATGTGTGCAGCTCCGACCCCGACGAAAGCAAATCGTTCATAGTAGTCGGCATCTGCTCTCCTAATTACCCCGAACTCAACTATTACCGCAACACCGATTACCTGCCAATGCCGCTGCACGGCAACAATGGATTGTTTGCCGGACCTTATCACGGAGGCTCGCCCAAATTAAAACAATTCATAAAAAACGAACTCATGCCCTACATGGTAAGCCACTACCGCACATCGGGCCGTTCCATAGGCATAGGGCACTCGTTAAGCGCATCTTTCATCCTCGATGCCATGGTCACCGACCATCTGTTTGACGACTACATTGCCATATCGCCCAATCTGGAATACGACGAATACCGCTTGGCAAACGATTTGCGCAATTATCGCTTCGACACCGAAAAGCCACATTTCATATATATTTCGATGGCAAACGAAGCACGCACATGGCGCGAATCGTGGCAGAAGGCATGGGAAACCACTCAGACATATTTCATGAACAAGGATAACTTTCCTGAAAACATTACCGTGTCTGTCAAGAATTTCCCTGAATGCGACCACACTTCCACCTACCTATACAGCCTTACCGAAGCATTAAAAGAATACCTCGGGTGGTGCACGTCGGTTCCTATCAATTACACGAGCAGTGATACCTACCCTGTCCATATCGAACTACGCGGCCACATGGCAAGCAACACCGTGTACGTAACGGGCAACCAAGACGCATTGGGCAATTGGAACCCACAGTCAATAAAAATGAATGCGGTCAACGACAGCACTCGTGCAATCGACCTCAACCTGCACTTGCCGGCCTACTTCAAATTCACACGTGGAAATTGGAACTCGCAGGCCATACTTGAAAACGCCGAACAAGGCAACCTCATCATCTCAACTCCCGAACAGAACAAACGCACCTATATACTTTACGGTTGGACCGACGAGCAATACGGTGGGCAATAATCGCGACAAGCCCTAAATCAACCGCAAACTACTGGCACGACCTATAGCTTCGGTTATGTTATGCACATTTAATTTGTAAAACAAACTTTTTTTGTGAAACTTCACCGTGTTCACATCAATATACAGGCGTTCTGCAATCTCGTTGCTTGTCATACCTTGCACCGAAAGCCGCAGAATGTCTGTTTCACGTTCCGTCAACTCGACAGCCTGGCACTTACGCCACCGCTTACTTACAAAAGAATACGCATATTTCTCGGCACCACCTTTGCTTGAAAATATAACATTACCAGCCTCTTTGCTGACCGATGGCGACACGACGCAAAGTGCCAGCCACAAATTACCCTCCCGGTCGAGCAGCATAGGTGTCAACTTGTGGTGTATGAGATGTGCGCGTCCTCCCGGCAAGACTATATGGAAGTCATATTCAATAATGCAGTCGAGCCTATTTTCTATTGGAAGCTGGTTGTATAAATCAAAACCCGCCTCGTTAATCTCAAGCAGCATTCTAATTTCATCCTC
>CALUMJ010000009.1 GCA_944321715.1 uncultured Muribaculaceae bacterium
AAAAGGCTTAGCAACGATTATCAACGATACTTGTGCAACAAAAAAGGCGCCCGTAAAGAGCGCCATATTAATCGATTGTAATCAATTTAACTGTTTGATAATCAAGTATTTACTTGCCGATGCAGAAGTGGGAGAAGATTTGGGTGAGGATGTCGGTGGTGGTGATGCGGCCGGTGATTTCGCCTATGTAGTGCATGCATTCGCGGATGTCTTGGCTGACGAAGTCGCCGCTGATGCCTTGGCGCAGCCCGTCGGCGGCGCGCGAGATGGCTTGGCTGGCCTGGCGCAGGGCTTGGTAGTGGCGAGCGTTGGTCACGATGACTTCGCTCGGGTCGTTATCGGGGAGCGAGGCGGCTTGGCGTAGCGTGGCAAGCAGTGTGTCGATGCCAGTGTGGGTGCGTGCCGAGATGTTGACGGTGGCGGTGCCGTGCGGTAGCGTTTCGTGCAGCGCGCGTGTGATGGCCGTGCGTTGCAGCTCGTCGATAGCATCGTCTTTGTTTATGACGGCGAGCATCGTCTTGCCGTCGTTGCAGTGAGGCAATATCTTTGCAGCAGTCGTGGCAAGTTGCCCAGCAGGCGCAGTGCCGTCAACTACCCACAATACTATGGTGGCATCGTCGATTTTGCGGAAGGTGCGTTCGATGCCAAGCGACTCGATTGTGTCGGCGGTGTCGCGTATGCCGGCAGTGTCGATGAAGCGGTACAGGATGCCGTCGATGGTTATAGTGTCTTCGATTACGTCGCGTGTGGTGCCGTGAATGTCGCTCACTATGGCGCGGTCGTCGCCGAGCAGCAGGTTTAGCAACGTGGATTTGCCGGCATTAGTTTCGCCAACGATTGCCACGGGGATGCCGTTTTTGATGGCGTTGCCTGTGGCGAACGAGTCGGCAAGGTGGTCGATAATGCGTTGTATGTCGGTGGCGAGCTGTAGCAGCTGGCTGCGGTCGGCAAACTCTACTTCCTCCTCGCTGAAATCGAGTTCGAGTTCCATTAGCGACACGAATTGCAGCAATTGGTCGCGCAACTGTTGCAGCTTGTGGCTGAACGCGCCTCGCATCTGGCTCATGGCGATGCGGTGTGCGGCACGCGACGACGAGGCGATGACATCGGCAACGGCTTCGGCCTGCGAAAGGTCCATGCGCCCATTGGCGAAGGCGCGCCGCGTGAATTCACCTGCCGTGGCAATGCGGCAACCGCAGTCGATTAGCACGTTGAGCAATTGCTGCTGGAGCCAAGTGGAGCCGTGGCATGAGATTTCAACCACGTCCTCGCCTGTGAATGAATGCGGCCCGCGGAAGATGGTCAGCACCACCTCGTCGAGGACGGGGCGGTCGGCCATGGTGGTGTCGATTATGCGCCCGAAGTGTGCGGTGTGGCTTGCTGCCGCGGCAAGGTCGGCTCCGCGCCAGCACCGTGCCGCGATGGCAATCGCATCGCGCCCGCTCACACGTGCCACGGCAATGCCCCCGCGCCCCGGCGGAGTGGAAATGGCACAGATGGTGTCGTCAAATATTTGCTTGGTGTCGTCGTTCATGTTTGTTTTTGCTGTAGTATTTCGGCAAATTTAGCAAAAATATGCATAGAAGCCCTCCACGCCACATCTTTATTCAACATTAAACGAGCCTCTCGACACGTCAAAGAACCTGTCAAAGAATGCTTTCAGCTTGGCGATTATGTCGATTGTGTTCACGAGGGGTGGTTGCGGTCGTTTATGATGGCGGCCATGTTTTCGGAGGCCCAGTCTAAGAGGGAATTGATGTGTGGGATTAGGGAGAGTGCGCGTGGGGTCAGTGCGTATTCCACACGCGGGGGGATTTCGGGATAGGCTGTGCGTGTGACGTAACCGTCGCTTTCCAAGGTGCGCAATGTGACGGTAAGCATTTTTTGCGAGATGTCGGGGATTTCGTGTTGCAGCTCCTTGAAGCGAGTGGGGTGGTTGTCGGCCTTGTTTAGCGTGTAGATGACTAATAGCGACCATTTGTCGCACAGCCTTGCCAATACGTTGCGTATGGGGCAAGATGGGAAGTCGGAGTTTTTTACCATTGTTCTATCCATAACATGCTGCGTTTTAAATCACTTTACAAAGGTAAGCAAATTATTTTAATTGTGCAGGGAACTTTTGTCGAGAGTGTGGCATGGTGGTGGGGGATAAAAAACAGGGGTGTGTCGCTATGGCACACCCCTGTGGGATTATATGAGCTTGTTTTATTATTATTTCAATAATAATCAGAGCTTAGGACCGGCAGCTACCAATGCCTTGCCAGCTTCGTTGCCAGTGAACTTGGTGAAGTTGTTGATGAAGCGGCTTGCGAGGTCTTTTGCTTTCTCGTTCCATTGAGCGGCGTCGCTGTAAGTGTCGCGCGGGTCGAGAATCTTCGGGTCAACACCCGGCAATTCGGTAGGAACTACGAAATCGAAGTAAGGTATGGTCTTTGTCGGAGCCTTGTCGATTGAACCGTCGAGGATAGCGTCGATGATGCCACGAGTGTCCTTGATAGAGATACGCTTGCCGGTACCGTTCCAGCCAGTGTTAACCAAGTAGGCCTTTGCACCAACGGCTTCCATGCGCTTAACGAGCTCTTCGGCGTATTTAGTTGGGTGCAACGAAAGGAATGCAGCACCGAAGCAAGCCGAGAATGTCGGGGTCGGTTCGGTGATACCACGTTCAGTACCAGCCAACTTGGCAGTGAAGCCCGAGAGGAAGTAGTATTTGGTTTGCTCGGCGTTCAAGATAGAAACCGGAGGCAATACGCCGAATGCATCGGCCGACAAGAAGATTACTTGGTGAGCGTGCGGGCCTTTAGAAACCGGCTTAACGATGTTGTTGATGTGGTAAATCGGGTAAGAAACACGAGTGTTCTCGGTTACGCTCTTATCGGCGAAGTCAATCTTGCCGTTGGCATCAACAGTGACGTTTTCGAGAAGTGCGTCACGCTTGATAGCGTTGTAGATGTCGGGTTCGCTTTCCTTGTCGAGGTTGATAACCTTTGCATAGCAGCCGCCTTCATAGTTGAATACGCCTTCGTCGTCCCAGCCGTGTTCGTCGTCGCCGATGAGCAAGCGTTTCGGGTCGGTCGAAAGGGTAGTCTTGCCAGTACCAGAAAGGCCGAAGAAGATGGCGGTGTCGGTGCCGTCCATGTTGGTGTTGGCCGAGCAGTGCATCGAAGCGATGCCACGCAGCGGGTTGAGGTAGTTCATGATAGAGAAGATACCTTTCTTCATTTCACCACCATACCAAGTGTTGAGGATAACCTGTTCGTTGGTCTTGAGGTTGAAGACGGTGGCAGTTTCGGAGTTCAAGCCGAGTTCCTTGTAGTTGTCAACCTTTGCTTTTGCAGCGTTGAACGAAACGAAGTCGGGTTCGCCATAGTTAGCGAGTTCTTCTTCGGTAGGACGGATGAACATATTCTTAACGAAGTGTGCTTGCCAAGCAACTTCCATAATGAAGCGTACTTTCAGGCGAGTAGCAGGGTTGGCACCGCAGAAAGTATCCATTACGAACAAACGTTTGCCCGACAATTGCTTAACGGCCTTAGCCTTAAGGTCGGCCCAAGCTTCTTCAGAGCAAGGCTTGTTGTCGTTCTTGTATTCAGGGGTAGTCCACCACACGGTGTCCTTGCTGGCCTCGTTCATTACAAAGAACTTGTCTTTAGGAGAACGTCCGGTGTAGATACCAGTCATAACGTTAACTGCACCGAGCTCGGTTACTTGGCCTTTTTCGTAGCCTTCGAGGCCTTCTTTGGTCTCTTCTTCAAACAATACTTCGTAAGACGGGTTGTGGAGGATTTCCTTCACATCGGTGATACCGTACTTGCTTAAATCTAAATTTGCCATATTGTAAAATATAATGAGAGATTAAAAAATCACCTTTATGCTGCCTTAACGGCATTGCAAAGTTAGTTATTTTTTTTCATCGCAATGTATAATTACGGAAAAATTTCCTTAATTCTTGCTCTTTTAATATTTATTGCATTTAGGGTTGCATTACAACCGTTTAAGAGCCTGCCGCGATGAGCCCGCAGTGGGGCGGCGACGGTGCATTACTCCCGTCAATGAAGGAGTTGCAAAAATCACTCCAAATGCAGCGGCGTGGCGTGTTTTTTATAATAATTTCACTATTGGGCGGCGTATGTCATGGTACGCGGAGTGGTTATGCCGACTTTGCATCTGCCATGCTGACAAAACGGCGCAGAAAAAGCCTGGATGTCGGGGATACGAGGAACATCCAGGCTAAACCTAAATACATCTAAATTTACCCTATGTCAAAGATACCTATATCTGAAAACTTGGGGAATCGATAGGCTCTACCCCTATGCCGCCAGAGCGGGTTCCGCTGCCGTGCACTATGTGCCGGGGCATGGAAGCAGGCTCCAATGGCACTTCAATTACCGACCTGAGAAAGGCTCTTTACAAAGTAACCTCCTATGCACTCCACGCAAATTACGCGACTGCAAGGAGGATGTCGCTCCCTTACCGCTATGCCGCCGTTACCATGTTGCAGGCTGGCGGCACAAGTGGCGAAGAGCAAAAAACTACAGCCTCATGATGTCACCCACGGTGCCGTGCGTGCGGTGTGGCTTGTGTGCCATCGACCAGCAAGCGGGCAGGCAGGGTGAATCTCGGCAAACAGTAAACTGGGTTCAAATAATGCCTCAGACACAGGTATGGTAGCATTGCCGCCAAAGCGGGCATTGCGCCCTTGACCGTAGTCCACCGACAATTATTTTAACGAAACTGATTGAATCTTGACGAATGGGTTTACAAGTAGCCCGAAACGTCTTTTGCTTATGTTTTGGGTGTCTTTCCACATCGTTCCTGATTATTTCCGACATTAGCTTTGTGGGCTTGGAAAATATCAAAACCGAAGGTCGGGAACATCTTAAATCATAGAACAAAACATTTAAACAGTTTCTAAAAAAAACTTCCTTTTGCAACGAACTGCTCCACGCCATAGGGTTTGATATGTAGCGCAGCCGTTGGGGCAGTGGCATATCGCACCCTGCAAGCGTTACCCTTTTGCGAACGGGCAAAATGCAAGAAGCATTTGCCTGAACCCTCAGGGCCGAAGCATGTTCCGCGAAAATAAATTGAAAAAATGCTGAATTTGGGGGTTTCTCTTAATGCAACATTTTGTCGTAGGATTCCCGATTACATCTGGAAGTTTTTCTTTGGTATAGCCTAATCCGCCTATTGTTCAAGAGAAGTTCTCAAGAATTATTGCCCTGCCTGTTCTTGGCATGCCTTTTTGCCGTATTCTTGCTTAGGCTTGAATGGGCGGCTATAGCGTATGCGCAAGAAGCAAGGCAACGTATCCCAAGGATTATACTTATACCCTCAATTTGTGTAGAACCGTCAGAATTGCCATAATTTACGCCACATAGCGCATTCCTCCTGTCTATAACTTCGCAAATATAGCATATTGCTGTTGCATTTCAAATGTTTTTGCCTTTAAATCATACGGTGTGTTGTGAAATAGGCCAACAATTACGACTTATAGAACAGTGTTCTATTTTTCGCCCCGACTCTATCTAAATTTCTATTGTTGAAAGCGCGGTCGCGGTAATGCTCGTGTGGCTTGTCGTCGGCACCACTTGAGCAGGTTTAGCACGTGTTGCCGCATGGATAGTGGCGGCAGCGGGGTGGCGGCGGTTGCCTCCAATGCCTGTGCGTCGCAGTCGGCAGCTATGGCCGCTTCGGTTGCCAGTGCGTGGGATTTGCCGTGCTCGCCGGTGGCAAGGTAGTGTCGCATTAATGCCACGGCATTGTCCAAGTAGGTTTTGCGCAGCAGGGCTGCCACGTCGTCGCGGCGGCCGTCGAAGTGGCGCATCAGCGTCAGTCGCACTTTCATGGCCATTCGGTATTGCTTTTCTTGCCCGGCGCGGCTCCACAGTGCGTTGCTGCGCTTGCGATACACAGCCATGCAGCGCGGCATGTACCATATTTTGCCATGCTCGGCATTGAGCATGTGCAGGGCATAATCGTAGGTTGCCACGTCGGCAATCCATGCTGGTAGCGTGGGTATGTTGCTATGCCTGAACATTGCCGACACATTGGTTATGAAGTTGCTGCGGGCAAGGTCGATTATGTCGTTATCATGTTTTTGGCCTCCATTGCTCAGGCTCATGCTGCCCTCGCCCTCGTAGTAGTTTACCACGCGGTGGACGCACATCGAGTATTCGGGGTGCGCATCGAGGAATTCTACTTGCCGACGTAGCTTTGAACGGTCGGTCCAGTAATCGTCGCCTTCGCATATTGCGATGTACTCGCCTCGGCAACGGGCATAGGTGCGGGCAAAGTTGGCAAGCAGTCCCGAGTTGCACTCGTTGGTGAGTAGCGTGATGCGCCCTGGATAGCGGCTGGTCCATCGCTGGCACAGTTCCACCGTCCCGTCGGTGCTGGCGTCATCGCCGATAATTAGCTCGAAGTCGAACGGGCATATCTGCCCCATTACGCTGGCGATGGCTTCGTCGGCATAACGGCTGAAATTGTAAGTGAGCATAAGCACGCTTACCCGTGGTTGTTGTACGATGGTGGTATGTTCCATGTTTGTCATATTGCGCGGTGCCAAATTTAGTGCAATATGGGCAAAGAACAAATAGATTCATTTGATTTTTGCACGTAGCATGGTTGAACAGTAGGGTATGAGGTCGGTAAACAGAAGTCCAAATCAGCACTGTGTGGTATCACAGGTTGTCGTCGTCATCGCTTGGCAGGCATTGTGGCCGTTCGCCACGTGCCAGCATCTCGCGATAATGCTTTGGCGACATACCCAATTTCTTCCTCACGTATTTGCCGAAGAACGAGATGCTCGAAAAATTCAGCTCGTTGGCGATTTCTTTTATGCTCATGTTGCTCATCTTCAGCAATCGTTCCACCTCTTTCATGACGCATGCGCTGATGATTGCCGAGGCGGTGTGTCCGCTTACTTCCTTGCACACGGCCGACAAATATTTGGGCGACACGTGCAGCCTGTCGGCGTAATACGACACTGTGCGTTCGCATTGCGCCGATGAAGAAACAATTTCCATGAACTTTGTGAACAGCGAGTTGGACGAAGTGTATTTGATAGGTTGCGATTTCACGCAAGGGGCGAAGATGTCGCGAATCTCGCATATCGCGGCTTGCGTGAGCAGGTCGATGATTTCGTCGCTGTTGTCGGAGTGTTTGCCCAGCAGCTTGACCCGCAGCAGGTCGTAATATCGCAAGAAGGTTTCAAGCTCGTTGTCCGAGAGGTGCTTGATTGGCGTTTTTTCCAAATATTGAATGATGTTCCAGATGTTCCGTGGCAACAATGGGAGTTGCTTGATGTAGCTTTGCGACAAGCACACGCCACGAATGTCGAAATCGGGGCTTTGCGTGTCTAAGTTGGCTATTATCGACCTTGGGTGGCAGGTTAACATATCATTCTTGCTTATTTCATAAAGTGTTCCATCGAGGACAAATGTGGACTTTCCGCTGAGGCATACCACGCTTATCAGCACCTCCATGCGCACTGGGTTCAGTAGCTTGATGCTGGATTGCCTCTCGATGAGAGCGATTCGATTGTCGCCATACACCAACATGTCGCTGCCATGCAGCGAGTCGAGGTTGCTATGTATAATTTCGTTGTGCATATAAACTCCAATCTGGTTGATTTAAAGTATAGATTATTTCTGCCATGCAAAAGTAATGGAAAATGGCCATAATTGAGTGTTGCGTTTTCCTTACAAATTGAACCATTTTTTCTGCAAACAGGTGCCAACAATTAATAGATGTAAACAGCTGGGCCTTTCGGGGTGTGGTTGTTTGGTCGTCATGGCTTGGGCGGTGTCGAGATTGAATGCCGATTTAAATGAAATGCCGTGGGGGTGCGCCCATCTTTCGTCTATGTGCATTGTTGCCGTTATGGAATATTATTAGTATATTCGCAAAAAGTAAAAATTACAAGTTATGATGAGAGTCAAGTCAGCTATTATTGCATTGTTGTTGGCCGTGGCGTCCATGGCGCAGACATTGGGCGTTGACGGGCAGCAGGTCGCTCCCACAAAGTATGACTATACGCAAGTCGCGCAGCAAATCACTGCCGGGTGCGGCAGCAAGTATGAACAGGCACATGCCATATACCGATGGTTGTGCGACAACATAAGCTACGACACATCGTTCAGCATATACACGGCCGATGAGTGTTGGGATAACCGCCGTGGGGTGTGTCAGGCTTATAGCGAGCTTTTCTACCGCATTGCCGAGCCGTTAGGATTGGAAACTCGCATAGTGCGTGGCGACGCCAAGGGGCCGGGCGGAATCGAGGGACATGCGTGGGTGTTTGTGATTGTCGAGGAGCCTTCCACGGGCATACTAATCGACCCTACGTGGGGCGCTGGGTCGGTCAATGGCTCTACATTCACGCGTAGCGAAAACGACGACTCGTGGTTCCACGTTGACCCATATTGGATGATTTTCACGCACTTCCCCGACGATGCCACCTACCAGTTTCTGCCCACGCCGCTCGACCGCAGCCAGTTTGATGCGCTGCCCGGCGACATCAAGCCATTTTGGGGCGAGTATGGCTACGTGGCCAAGGAGGTGTTTGACCGCTGCATGGCTGGCGACACCGATTTCCCGAAGATTTACCATAGCGGAATGGGCAAATTGCGGCTTGCCGATGTGCCGCAGCAGCGCACGTTGCGTGTGGGCGAGCGATACCGATTTGCCGTGCAGAAGTTGCAACAGTGCGACTTGGCCATAATCGACAATGCTTTTCATGGCGACTGGCAATTGAACGGCGACACCTATTACATGGAGTATATGCCTACGGCTGGCGGCAAGTTGCACCTCGGGTTCAAGCAAGGCAACGGCCGTTCTTACATGACCGTGGTGGAATATGACGTGGCGCAGCCCACGGCAGCCGATTTGGCTCGGTTGGAAGCCGCCAATCCGTTGCTGATGCCCGAGATTACCGGGCTCGACGGTTATGATGCAACTGCGCTGCAAAAGTTTGGTATCGACGGCGGCCAGTTGCTGGCGGCAGTGCGCCGTGGCGAGGTCACGAGTCTGCCCACGTTCTACGATTCGGCTGGCGATTGCGCCATCGATGCGATGCCGCTTAATGGCGTGTTGCGCATAGGGCAAAGCTATACTTTCACATTGCGTCCGCGCAATGGCACAGCGTGGGCCATCATCAACGAGGGAAATTGGAACCGCGCATGGACTACCGACTCGCAGACCGGTGCAATGAGCATGACCGTCACCCCCACCACAGCTGGAACGCTGGTGCTGGCAGTGCAAATGCAGCAGGGCGGAACATACGAATATTGCATCAGCTTTGCCGTGAAATGAGATTCTAATCGCTATATTAAGATGCGCCTCGGGGGGGTATCAAAATTGGCAGCACCCACCTCGTAGGGACGCACGGCTCGTGCGTCCGTGTGCCGCAAGGTGCTGTTAACCATTTGTAAGTTAGTAGGATACATAATTAATTGCGCAGCGGACGCACGAGCCGTGCGTCCCTACAAAATTGCGCAAATCTGCATTTTGATACACCCCCTATTGCGCTCGATTTCGCTATATTTAGATAATATATGATGCGCCTCGGCAATACGAAAAAATCAGCAAGCTGTTTTTTTGTATTGCACTCGACTTTCGCTATATTTGCACAATAGCATTAATTAGAATGAAAACTTTAGTAAAAGTAATAATTCCCCTCTATAAAAGTAATTTGGGAGATTGGGAAAAAGCGGCATTAGCCAATAACATACATGTCCTATCTTCGTACCCCATTATTTTTATTAAGCCAAAAGATTTGAATATCCAACAAATAACGAATCAATATCCTCAAATTACCGTCATGGATGTTTCTAATGACTGGTTAGGAGTAAAGCGAGGTGTCAAAGGGTATAATGAAATGATGATGTCAAAAGAATTTTACGATTTGTTTCCCGACACAGAATACATTCTAATCTGTCATACCGATGCGTGGGTATTCCGCGATGAACTAAAAAGATGGTGTAATGAAGGATATGACTTGGTTGCCGCTCCATGGCCTACAAAGCCATACTATAAATCATTTCTATTACAGAAGCTATTACATGTGACTTATATGTTTACCAACAGTTCGGATAGACGATTCAGGCAAAAGTTATGTGGGAAAGTTGGCAATGGCGGTTTATGCCTGCGAAGAGTTGAAGCTTTTAAGCAGGCTTGTGAAAAATACAAGGACGAAATCTCATTTTATAACAAACATTCTGACTCGCAACACAATGAAGATGTGTTCTGGGCATTCAGACCAGAAGGAATATCCTATCCCGACGAAGCGACTGCTTTACAATTTGCATTCGACGTCAAACCTAAACTTTGCTATAAATTAAATGGGCGAAGACTTCCCATGGGGTGTCATGGGTTCATACCTAAAAAACGAATCAAATTTTGGAAACGATTCATTCCCGGACATCAAGCATAAAAGCACAAGAATAATCTCCATCCATGCAGCATTGACGGCTTGTCAACAGGGAGTTGCGTCGCCGCATGGACCAGACTGGAAAAGAGCGCATCGCACAGTGCTTCGACGTTGAGGAATATGCTCGGCAATTCATGTCGCTGTTTCTATTGCTGTAGCCGGGAAAATTGTCGCTCGAGGGTTGCTATTTTATTGCGCTGGCAGCCGTATAATTTGGATTTGCGTTTGCCGTTTTTCTGGATTTGCAAATCCTCATACTCGCAATGGGAGGTATCAAAATTGCAGATTTGCGCAATTTTGTAGGGACGCACGGCTCGTGCGTCCGCTGCGCAATCAGACGCATATTCTGCTAATTTACAAATGGTTGGTAGTGCCTTACAGCACACGGACGCACGGGCCGTGCGTCCCTACGAGGTGGGTCTTGCCAATTTTGATACCCCCCAATGGTGTCGGCTGTCGGGAAGAAAATACGAGGGGGCTGCATAAGCGGCAGCCCCCTCGTCGTTGAAACAACTATTCTATAATCACTTGCCAGCCATAGCTTTGGCACGGGCAAGGTATTTTTCTACATCGAAATTATAGTTGCGCGAGAAGCTCGGGTATTTATCCTTGATTTGTTGGAATATGTCGGCTTCGGCAGCGTAGTTCTTTTGTTCGCGATATATGGTTGCTTTCTTTACCATGAAAAGCGGAGTGTAGTAGCTGTTGTCGGCCGAGAGCGAAATAGCCTTGTCGTATGCGCCCAAAGCCTCGTCGAGCTTGCCGGTGTTCACATAGCAGTCGCCAAGAAGCGATTGCGAAGCTGGACCTATTATAGTGCCTTCGGGGTCGAAATTGTTGAGGTAGCTGATGGCTTCGTCATATTTTCCGTCGTTGTAAAGCAGTATGGCAGCATTCAGGTTTGCGCGGTTTGCTGTCGAATTGCTGTAATTTTCGGCAACGGCCATGTATTGTGCCAGGGCTATCGAGTCATTGCCTTGTGCAAGTTGCATGTCGGCTTGGGAAATTTCGTTTTTGGCACTTTCGATGCCCGGATTCCTCACGCCGTATATGTAAATCATTATAGCGGCGGCTATGACGACAATTATGCCGCATGCCCAGTAGATGTAGTTTTTGTTGCTTTCGACTTTCTGCTCCATCGACGACAACGATTCGTTGAGTTCGTCAATCGAGGTACGAGTGTTTTCTTTGTTAGCCATTGGTTTATAACTATGATTTTTTATGTACAATATTCTGATTTTGGATTTGCAAAGGTAATAGTTTCCAGCAAAATAAAAAAACTTTGCACGTTTTTTCATGCGGTTTTTTCATTAAGCTGCGGTTTTGGTGATGGTAAGTAATTTCAAGCCATGTTGCGGGGCTTGGTACGTATCATGCGAGCGAAATGAATTAACCAATCGGGATATGGGCATATACAGGTCTTAACATGGCACACATCAGGGGGGGTATGTGCAGAAAAATGCACACTTGGGGGCGATGCGTGCCGTAAAATGGTGAAATATTATTCTTTTTTCTTAAAAGTTTGCTGAGTGGTTTCATTTTCTATATATTTGCTTCAAAGTAGTTAAGAAACAGTGCCATTTGGCGTGTGTTTAACATTTAAAGTGTTAATACGTAAAAATTATATATTTCAATATGACAAAAATCGAAGATATAGAAGAGGTGGCCAAGCGGCTGAAAGGGTTGCGCGAGGCTCTCGACATGAGTGCCGAGGAGGTCGCCAATGTGTGCGGTATCGACAGCAACGTGTATCGTGCCTACGAGAGTGGCGAAATCGACGTGCCTGTGAGCTTCGTGCGAACATTGGCGCATAAATTCGGCGTGGAGCTGCCGGCAATCTTGTTTGGCGAAGAACCCAAGATGAGCAGCTATTTCGTCACTCGCTGTGGCAATGGCGTAAGCGTCGAACGGTCGAAGGCCTACAGTTACCAAGCCCTTGCGGCAGGATTTTCAAACAAGGTGATTAACCCATACATGGTGACCGTGGAACCGAGCGACAAGCCGCGAGGCGACTACAATTCGCACGACGGGCAAGAGTTCAACTATGTGGTGGAAGGCCGCATGGAGATGCAAATTTCGGGCAACACATTCACGCTCGAAACTGGCGACAGCATAATTTTCAACTCGTCGCTGCCGCATCGTATGCGCGCCCTTGACGGCAAGCCGGTGCGTTTCCTCGCTATTATTTCATAACCTGAAAAATCAGTTGTAATATGTTAGAAAAATATATCGATAAAGTCGATTTCACTTCTTACGAGGACTTTATGCAGAATTTCCGCATTAATGTTCCCGAAAATTTTAATTTTGCATACGATGTGGTGGACGAGTGGGCGCGCATTGCTCCCGACAAGAAAGCCCTCCTGTGGGTGAACGAGGCTGGCGAGTCGCGGCAGTTCACGTTTGCCGACATCAAGCGGGAGAGCGACAAGGCCGCATCATATTTCATGCAATTGGGTATAGGGCATGGCGACATGGTGATGCTCATCATGAAACGCCGTTACCAGTTCTGGACGGCAATCACTGCTTTGCACAAAATAGGTGCGGTGGTGATTCCTGCAACGCACCTGCTCACCGAGAAAGATATAATATACCGAGCCAATGCCGCCGACATCAAGGCCATAGTGGCTGTGGGCGACGATATTGTGGTGCAGCACATCAACAAGGCGTTGCCACAGTCGCCGTCGGTGCAGCACGTTATATCAATCGGCCCTGAGATTCCCGAAGGTTGGCACGACTTCAACCGTGGCTGTGAAGAGGCTCCGGAATTTGTAAAGCCCCAGTTTGTCAATGCCAACGACGACATCTCGCTTATGTATTTCACTTCGGGAACGACTGGCGAACCTAAGATGGTGGCACATGATTTCACCTATCCGCTCGGGCACATCATCACGGCTAAATATTGGCACAACCTCGATGAGAACAGCCTCCATTTCACGCTCGCCGACACTGGTTGGGGCAAGGCAGTGTGGGGCAAGTATTACGGGCAGTGGCTCGTGGGTGCCAACGTGTTTGTATATGATTTCGAGAAATTCAAGCCCGTGGATGTGCTGCACATGATACACAACTATGGCATCACGTCGTTTTGCGCGCCGCCGACGGTGTTCCGCTTCCTCATTCGCGAAGATTTGACCCAGTTCGACCTTTCCACGCTCCGCTATTGCACCATTGCCGGTGAGGCATTGAACCCGAGCGTGTATGACGAATGGCTAAAGTTGACTGGGATAAAATTGATGGAAGCATACGGGCAGACCGAAACGACTGTCACGCTTGGCACATATCCGTTTGTCGAGCCTCGTCCGGGGTCGATGGGCAAGGTGGGTCCGGTATATGACATTGCGCTGCTCACGTCGGACGGACGTTGGGCCGAAGATGGCGAGGAGGGCGAAATAGTAATCAAGACGCACGGGAAACGCCCCGTCGGGCTGTTCAAGGAATATTACCGCGACCCCGAATTGACACATCAGCAATACCACGACGACATTTACCATACTGGCGATGTGGCATGGCGCGACGAGGATGGATATTATTGGTTCATCGGGCGCAAAGACGACGTAATCAAGTCGAGCGGCTACCGCATCGGCCCGTTTGAGGTGGAGTCGGCACTGATGACGCACCCTGCAGTAGTGGAATGTGCCATTACCGGTGTACCCGACGAAATACGCGGACAAGTGGTAAAGGCTACAATAGTCCTCTCGCATGAATACAAAGGGAAAGAAGGCCCCGAACTTGTAAAGGAAATCCAGGACCACGTGAAACGCACCACAGCACCATACAAGTACCCGCGCGTAGTGGAGTTTGTCGATGAATTGCCCAAGACCATAAGCGGCAAAATACGCCGCGTGGAAATCCGCAACAAGCATTGCTAACGCACTGCCAGTAACGCAATAAGTAAAACGGCATAAGTGTCACCCCCTCGCGGGTTGCACTTATGCCGTTTCGCTGTATCAATTAGAATGCAGAATTTAAGCGGTATGTCGTTTTAGAACCTGAAGCTGACGTAGAAACGCACTGCGCCGGTTTTCCACTTCGATGAGCCATCGTAGTTTCCCTCGAATATATTGCCGTCGGAGTCAAAATCTTCGTCGATGTCATCTATGTTTATCACGCTGTCATACTTTGCCTTGCCCCAACGAGCTTCGATGCCGAGCGATATTACCTTGTAGGCTACCGACCCACCGGCAATGAAGAATGTGCCGTAGCTGCCACTGAAGTCCTCGGCTGCATAAAGCATCGAGTAGGACGGTGCGACACGGAAATATCCGGCGGCTTTGATGTGGTCGTAGGGGTTCACTGTCACCGACACGCCGATTGCTGTGCCTATTTCGGCCTGATATACATCTTCGGGTTCGAAATAATACTCGTCCGAGCCATTGTCGTCGGGATAATAGAAGTTGCCGCCACCGTTGCCATATTCCATTTCATACATATAGTCGCCGTTGAAGAATCCCCATCGGTCTTGGTATTTGGCAAAGTTTATGTCGAAATAGCTCCAGTCGATGCCGAATTTAATCATGCCCAATATCGGCTTTTTGTGCAGGTAGAACGTCTTGCCCAATGCAATGCCCACGCCGAAGTCATTTTTCCACGTGCCGTTGAGGTCTTCGAATGTAAGGCTTTGGTTGGCATAGTATATATTGAAATATTTGGCGCGGTCGTTCCAAATCTGCCTGTTACGGGTATCTTTTTCCGACTCCTCCTGCTCGCTTTTCACTGTTTCGACCGACGATTGCAGTTGGTTGACCATTTGGCGCAGCGAGTCGAGTTCGGCATCACGGGCGTCGTCATATAATGATTCTTCGTCAAACACCGTTTCGGCAGCCACGCTGTCGGCTGGCACTGTCATGTCTTGCGCACACACTTGTTGCATGGTTGCCAACAGCATCATTGCTGTCGATGCAAAAAATATCTTGTATTTCATTTTTCAGTCGTGATTGTGAATTGTTAATTTATATATAAATTTCCGATGATTATGGGGTTGTTGTCGTATCGAAGCAAACGTATTTCATACTGCATGCTGCTATAAATGCCGTCTTGTGGAACGGTGAACGTCAAGCCCGATTCGTTGATTATGGGATTGTCGATTGTGATGACCTCGTCGCCCATGGCAAGCCCTATAAGGTCGCTATCCCTGAAGCCAGTCCATTGCAATGTCACACTTTCGCCACGTTCGGCATAATTGTCAAACCACAAGGAACTTGTGCGGTAAGTCTGCATGTCGATGGCGGTTTCTCCGTTATGTTCGAAAATCACCCGATACTGTTGTGTGGCCGAATTCACTCTGGCTGCTGCCGAATATTCATATATTCCATGTTCTTCGAGCCATGTTGCAACATCGTTGTTGTTGGTCAGTTCGATAGGCTCGCCCAATAATTCTCCATAATCTGAAATCTCCTGATAATAGAGTTTGTTGTCGCCGCTTTGTTCGCCATATACGCATATTATGTCGCTGGCGATGTGGTATTGGTCGTCGGCTGGATGTTGTTCAAAGGGAAAAGGATAGGCATATACAGTGCCGATAAAATGCGTAGCTCCATTTCGTTCAATCGAGACATCTACATCGCCTCCATCTATAAAATCGATGCCGCCAGGCATTACAAAGACGAGTTTTTCGTCTGTGTATTCCTCTATGCGGGCTTCGGCTGTCGCGCCATTCATGCGGTTATTGACATAGATGCGGTCGCTTGCCGAGAAGCCGCTGCCCCTAAGTTCCACCATCGACCCGACGTATATATCCACATAGCCGGGCAATTTCACATTTAATTTACCGTCCTCTTGCGTTTCTATGTCTTCAAAAGGATTACGCTCATTCTCTACACACGAATTGAGCATGCACATCATTGCTGCAATGATGCCAATTGTACTTTTAAATCTATACGACATTTGTTATAAGTAATTAGTTGTTTATTGGTAAATCCAATTTTTTAACAAAGAAACTAATAAAATTTGTGATGACAGGTTCTGTGATTATTAATGTGTGTTAAAGCACCCGTGCCTTGTTTTCTTGGCCAAAATCTAATGGCCTATTTGGGTTTATCTCTTTTGAGCGGTGTGTGGTGGGCGATGTCGGCATACCTTTGTCAAGAAAAACAGCTAAATGACCATGGAAAACCATTCAATCGACATCGACAATGCCAATCGGCACGACAAGCAGGTGTTTGCGGCAGCTTACAGTGCATGGACCGACTGGGGAGAATTGCGGCGCAAACGTCGTCGCAGCAAGGATTTCACTTACGGTTCGCAGTGGGGCGACGTGGTGACGACGCCCGATGGGAGCCGCTGCACCGAACACCAGCAATTGCTTGCTCACGGCCACGAGCCGCTGACCAACAACGTTATACGCCGCCTTGTGCGCAGCGCGGTGGGGCGGTTTCGCAACATGGTGACTATTGGCGAGGAACGCCGTGACGCAATAGACGAGCTTGACAGCCGTGCGCTTGAGGAATTTTTGATTTCGGGTTGTTGCTTGCAACGTATCGGCATTGACAATGATGGCGAGCCGATGGTCGAGAATCTGAATGTGAATCGTTTTTTCTCCAATGTAATGGAAGATGTGCATTGCCGTGACTGTAAGATTGTGGGCTATCTGCACAATATGAATGTAGGGGAGTTGATTAGGCTGCTTGCACGTGGCGACCGCTCACGTGCCACACGCATCAGGAGCATATACAGCAATATCGAACCGCACACAGCCGGCTTGCCGTCAATCGGGGCTGATGCCGAGTGTAGTGGCGACTTTTTCACTGCCAGTCATGGGCAGGTGAGGGCGGTGGAAGTGTGGACGCTCGAATTGAGCGAAGTGCTTGAATGCCACGACCGTGCCACGGCGCAGCTATATGTCTGCGACACGTCGCGGCAACACGGTATCGATGCCGAGAACGCCCGTCGGCAAGCTGCCGGCATCGACATCATAGATGCCCGTTGGGGTATCGAGGAAGCATGGCATTGCCGCTGGTTTGCCCCCGACGGGCATTGCTTGGCGCATTACACGTCGCCATACGGGCATGGGAGCCACCCGTTTGCCATAAAACTCTATCCGCTCACCGATGGCGAGGTGCATTCATTTGTGGAGGATGTAATCGACCAGCAGAAGTATATCAACCGCCTCATCACGCTTATCGACCGTGTGATGGGTGCGAGTGCCAAGGGGGTGCTGCTGTTTCCCGATGCTGCATTGCCCGATGGGTTCACGTGGGACGACCTGAAGCGCATTTGGCGCAGCACCGACGGCATATTGCCATACACCGACGGCTGTTGCACTCACCTGCCGCAACAGGTTTCGACCAACAACACGGGTATCGGGGCATTTGAGCTGTTGTCGCTGCAAATGCGGCTGATGGAGGAAATCAGCGGCATGGGTAGCGTGCTGCAAGGCAACAACAATGGTTCACGCCAAGGGGCACAGCTGTATGAGCGGCAAGTGGAAAATGCCACCATAGCTCTTTCCGACATATTTGAAACATTCAACACCTTCCGCCGCCACCGCGACCAAAAGCTCCGCACCACCCTCCCTCCGCAGCCATAGCCCGGTGCGCCGCGGCTCGTTACTGCTACAGTGTTGCAACGTTAATTGTGTACGGCAAACAAATGTAATTGCAATCACGGCACACCTCTTGTCGCGCTGCGTTTAATTTGCCTTATGGGCTATGGTTGCATATAAAATAAATGTAGTAACTTTGCGGCGAAAGCGATAATTTGAATTACAAGACTCAACTGGCAGTGGAAAATTTTTTTGACAGCATAGGCCGTGCGCTCACCTCGGTGAGCGATGTGGTGTGCGGCTATCCATTCTTTATCCTGCTCATTGGTGGCGGACTGTTTTTTTTCGTTTATTCGGGCGGAATCTCGTTGCGTCGTTACGGCCATGCCATCCGTGCGTTGCGGTACACGCAGGGCGGAAATAATGGCGAGGGTCAAATCAGTTCGTTTCAAGCTCTGATGAGCGAAATTTCCTCGACAGTGGGAATGGGCAACATTGCCGGTGTGGCCATCGCCCTGTCGATGGGTGGCCCGGGTGCTATATTCTGGATGTGGGTTAGCGCGATAGTGGGCATGTCAACAAAGTTTTTTGAGGGTGCCTTGTCGATAATGTACAAGGGGCGCGACAGTGCCGGCGAGGTGCAGGGTGGCCCAATGTATATAATCATCAACGGCCTTGGTGCCAAGTGGAAGCCGATGGCCTATTTTTTTGCCATTTTCGGGTTGCTCGGCACTTTATGCTTCATGCAAGCCAACCAGCTTGTCGAGGCGGTTACGACCGTGGTCACCACTCCGATGGGCATAGAAAACACGCTTGGTCTGCGTTTTGTGCTCGGAGCCGTCATTTGCGCCATAGTGGCATCGGTCATATTGGGCGGAATCACGCGTATCTCGCAGATTGCCACCAAAATCGTGCCTACGATGGTGGGGCTTTACTTCCTGCTTGTGTTTGCGATTATCATCATATATGCCGATAAGGTGCCAGGCGTGTTCGCGTCAATCTTCCACGGAGCTTTCAACCTTGACGCCGGCATTGGCGGACTGATAGGAACGGCAATAATCGGCGCGCGGCGTGCGGCCTACGTCAACGAGGCTGGCGTGGGCACTGCATCGCTCATGCACGGTGCATCGCGCAACGACAATCCCATACGCGAGGGGCTTGTGACAATGATTGGCCCGTCAATCGACTCGGGGCTTGTGTGCACGCTCACGGCGATACCTATACTGATAGCCGGGGGCTATACCGGGCTTGGCGAAATAAAGGGGCTGTATATCGCCCTCAATTCGTTTAATGCGCTTTTGCCAGGTTATGGGCAATACCTGCTCATGGTGATTGTGCTGTTTTTTGCCTTTTCCACCATGTTCTCGTATTCCTACTACGGGCTGAAGTGTACAAATTTCCTCTTTGGTGCAAACAGGGCCAAGTATTACAACTATTTTTACTTGGTGATGATAATAGTGGCGGCAATGATACCGCTTGGTTCGGTGGTGGCGGTGATGGACTTGTCGTTCGCCCTGATGGCGTTGCCCAACATGATAGCCGTCATGCTGCTTGCCCCGCGCGTGAAACGCCTCGCCCGCGAATACTTCGGCAAAAAGCAGGTTTGATGCAAACCGACAAAAATGGCCTCGGTGCTGTTAGAAAATATGTCTAATTGCACTATCTTTGTGATGCCAGTAAAAGTGATATATGATTAATGACATAAGCAAGACGTTGTTTATTACCGACCTCGATGGAACGTTGCTTAACAGCAGCGGTGTAGTGTCGGAGCAAAGCACACACATCATCAACGAATTGATTGCCCATCACGGGCTTAATTTTGCCGTAGCCACAGCACGGTCGCCAGCCACTGCCATGCCGCTGCTCAGCGGCATCGACATGCGTCTGCCGTCGGTGGTGCTGGCGGGTGCGGCGTTGTGGGATGCGCAACATGAGGCATACACCCACACATGGCCCATCGACGAGGGTATAATATCTGAAATATGCCAGATTTACGAACGTCACGGGGCGCATCCGTTCATTTACCGCCAGTCGGGGGCACAATTGCAAGCCCACCACTTGGCGTGCATTTCGCCACGTGAGGCCGAGTTCATGAAAAGCCGCACAGGCACGCACTACAAGGACTTCATCCTCGACGACCGCCCCTACGAACCATCGCCATGCCCGGCATTAATCGTGTTCTCGACCGACCGCTACACGGTGATGGAAGAAATTTACCGCGACATCATTGCTTGCGGCATCGACTGCCACCCTATATGCTATTGCGACATATATTCGCTTGGGTATGGCTATTTGGAAATCTACGGCGCGCGCGTGTCTAAGGCTGCGGCCATTGCCACGCTTGCCCGTGAACATGGATTTGAGCATATTGTGGCTTTTGGCGATAACGCCAACGACATGGAAATGATGGAAATGGCCGACTACAGCGTGGCTCCGTCAAATGCCTTGGTGAAAGTGAAACGCCTCGCCAGCGAGGTGGTGGGGTGCAACGACGACGATTGCGTGGCGTGGTGGCTCATGCACAATGTGGCGCAATAACGGGCTGTGTGCAACCGTTTACAATATAAATCTCTGTCATGCTCGGCCTACGCAACATATACGACACTCGGCACATCTGGAAAACCATCTTCATAATCGTGGCTCTTGTCATGGTGGGTGTGTTTTTGTATTTTTCCGACAATCTTGTGCGCGACCTTGCTGCGCAGGAGCGAGAGCGTATGCAGATATGGGCAAATGCCACAAAAGAGCTTGCTACCTCGTCCGACTTGGATTCAGGAGCCGACGTGGAATTCCTTTTCAGCATCATCGAGGGCAACCATAATATTCCGGTTTTGCTTGTCGATGGTGACGGTACCATTCTGTTGCATCGCAATTTCAAGCTACCCGAACCGGTTGACTCCATGTCGCCATACGCCATATCTCCAGGCAACTTGGCATTCCTTGAGGACAAGTTGCGCAGCCTTGAAACATCGAACAACCATATCACCATACACATCGACGACAGCACCACGCAAGAGCTGTATTACGAAGATTCGACCGTGCTGAAGCGGCTCGCCTATTATCCCTACGTGCAAATCGCCGTGCTGCTCATATTCGTGGGAGTAGTGTATTTTGCACTTGTCAGCATCAAGAAAGCCGAGCAGAACAAGGTGTGGGTGGGGCTTTCAAAAGAAACCGCACACCAGTTGGGCACGCCCATATCGTCGCTGATGGCGTGGGTGGAGATGTTGCAGGCCACGGGAGTGGACAAGGAGATTGTAGCCGACATGAATGCCGATGTGCACAGGCTCTCGGTGATAGCCGACCGTTTCTCGAAAATCGGTTCTCGGCCCGAAACTGAATTGAGTTTCATACATAGTGCCGTGGACGAGAGTTTGCAGTACATGCGTTCCCGCATTTCGGCACGTGTGAAGCTCACTGTGACTTGTGTAGGCGATGATTGTGGTGTGATGCTGTGCCTCCCGTTGTTTGAGTGGGTGATGGAGAATCTCACCAAGAATGCCGTAGATGCCATGCAAGGGGAGGGTGGGCTGACGGTGGCCATCGACACTGTTTCGTCGCCCAAGGTGGCGTATGTCGATGTGACCGACACCGGCAAAGGCATCATGCGCAAGAATTTCAAGGCAGTCTTCAATCCCGGCTATACAACCAAGAAGCGCGGCTGGGGGTTGGGACTGACGCTTGTGAAACGCATCATCGAGGAGTACCACGGTGGCAAGGTGTATGTCAAGGATTCGGAAGTGGGGCGTGGGACCACTTTCCGCATAGAATTGCAAAAGGTTAAATCGTAATGAAAACACTGTTCTCGATTATGATAGTTGCCGCGATGGCAGTGGCGACGATGGCGCAAGGTGTAGGCAAAAACATTCCGCAAGGAGCAGGAATGCTGGTAGTGACTGTCGATAGCATCGACGCCGACCGTTCCTACCTTATGGTGACGGTGATGCGCGACAATTTCACCCCGTTTGACTATGAAGTGGTGCCGTCGCGCCGAGGAAGCATGACGGTGGAGATGCACACGCCGCCCGGCGACATGCCTTTCAGCGTGATGGCATACGAAGATGCCAATCTCAACCGCCGCCTCGATCTTGATGACAACTTAGTGCCTGCCGAGAAGAGTGCCGTGGTGCACTGTCGCGGCGGCGAAACGGCAGTCACACTGACGCTCGTGCATTACGACCTGCTGCTTGAGAAGCTGGATTCCGACACTGTGGCGGTGCCGGCCGATAGTATCAAGTCGTTGCATTGAATAAAAAATTCAAAACAGATTCTTAATATTCAATTTTACTTTGGCATGATGCCGTTTTTGAGTAATTTTGAAGTGCAAAACAACCAAATCAGATAACAATTACTGATTTTTTCTTAATTTTGCGGCTTAATTAACAGCATGGTTTCTTTTAAGAAAATTCAAGATAGCGTTTCGGGCGACCTTGGGCGGCTTAACAGTATAATAGGCGACACGCTCAAGAGTCCAAGCCCCTTGATGCAACAGGTTGTTGACAACTTCCTTGCATCGAAGGGAAAGCAATTGCGCCCTATACTGGTGATATTGAGCGGTAGGCTTTTCAGCCCCGAGGGCATCGACGACAGTGTGTTGCGCGCTGGGGCGGCGATAGAACTGCTCCATAATGCGTCGCTCATTCACGACGACGTAATCGACGAGTCGCAGCAACGACGCGGACGCCCTTCAATCAACCGCATTTGGGATAACCACATAGCGGTGCTGGTGGGCGATTTTTTTGTTAGCGGTGCATTGTATTGTGCCGAGCAAACTGGCAAGATAGAAATAATATCGGTGATGGCCCACTTGGGTCGTGAATTGTCGCTTGGCGAAATAGAGCAAATCGACAATGCGCGCCACCATAGCATAGACGAGGAAACCTATATAGCCATAATCCGCCGCAAGACAGCATCGCTGTTCAGCAGCTGTGTACAGGTGGGAGGGTATGCCGCCGGAGCGAGCGATGACAAGCTTGCCCAATTGCGACAGTATGCCGAGATGCTGGGAATGTGTTTCCAGATAAAAGACGACATTTTCGACTACTACGATAACCCCGAAGTGGGTAAGCCGACGGCAGGTAACGACCTTCGTGAAGGGAAAATGACTTTGCCGCTGATTTACGCATTGTCGCGCACCGACCTGCCGCAATGCCGGCAGATGGTGGAGCTGAGCCGCAAGCCAGTGCTTGAAGCTGCCGACATTGCCACGCTCATTGCATACGCAAAGGAAGCTGGGGGCATCGAGTATGCCTATTCGATGATGGGGCGCATACGCGACGATGCCAGCAAGCTGCTTGACTGTTATGGCGATGGCGAAACAGTGGAGCAATTCAGGGCGATATTCGACTATATCATCGAACGCCGCAAGTGACCATGCTCCGACAGTGCCTTGAAAACGGACGCATAGAAGCCGGCTGCGACGAAGCCGGTCGGGGCTGCCTTGCCGGCCCGGTAGTGGCAGCGGCTGTGGTGCTGCCCGACGACTTCGCCGACGAACGCCTTAACGACTCCAAGCAGCTCACAGAACGCCAGCGCAATGCGTTGCGCGCCATCATCGAGCATGATGCCGTGGCGTGGGCGGTGGCATTTGTTCAGCCCGAAGAAATCGACGAAATCAACATATTGCAAGCGTCAATCCTTGCCATGCACCGGGCCGTGGCGCAGCTTAGTGTGAAGCCCGAGTTCCTGCTTGTCGATGGGAACCGCTTCAATCCCTATCCTGGCATTCCCCACCAGTGCATCGTCAAGGGCGATGCCACTTTCATGTCGATAGCGGCGGCTTCAATCCTTGCCAAGACGCACCGCGACGAATACATGGCTCGCATAGCAGCCGATTATCCGCAATATGGCTGGGGGCGCAACAAGGGTTATCCCACTCGCGACCATCGTGCGGCTATTGCCGCGTATGGCACCACGCCGCACCACCGCCTGTCGTTCCGCCTGCTCGACCCGCAACTATCTCTATTTTAGCACCGCACTGCGACTTTTGAGCACGGCTCTTTCATTTAAATCGATACTGGATGGGGTAGTTTCGTTGGATTCCCGAAAGGACACAAATGTCTAAAACCATCGACTATTGTGTAGGGGTGTATCAAAATGTAGAATTGCGCGATTTTGTAGGGGGCTGTATCAAAATTCAGGATTATGTGACTTTTGTAGAGACGCGATTTATCGCGTCTGTCGTTGCAGCAATCCATTATGTTGTGAATCAAATAATTGCATATCAGCAGAAGCAGACGCGATAAATCGCGTCTCTACATTTAGCTGCGTTATTCCAATTTTGATACACCCCCTACAACAAATAAATATAATTGTTTTTAGGTACAACCTCGCACTGTTTGTACAGTTGGTGCTATGCTGCAACCTCGATGGCCTGCAGCAGTTCTCAGTAGTCCTTGAGCTTGCGGGCGTAGTTGCCGAAGTAGAACGAATATGACGAGATGCGGTCGTTCCACGAGTCGCCCGAGCCGATGCACTTGATGTTCTTGAGGTTGTCGCGCATCACTCGTGGCGATTCATAGCTTGCCACGAAGCTCAGGCGGTGCTTTGTGCGGTCGTTGTCGCCATAGTTGTAATGGATGTCCTCCCACACCGTCAACACGGCGCACACCTCGTCGTCATCGCCGTCGTATGCTACCACCAGCGATGTCACCTTGTCGTTAAGCCCGATGTCGCCCCATGCCCAATTTAATGCGACAATAAACTGGTCAATGTGGTGGCAGGACGGCTTCGCCGCCACTAATATAGCTTTAAATGAAAGAGCCGTGGGCTTTTGAGCATAAATTTGCCGAAAATGGTTGAATATTAGCGAGGAAGTTTGTATCTTTGCGGCGATTTAACTCTACAATTTTGGAAAAATTTGACGAATTTGACCTTCCATTGAAAGGTTTGCCTGCTGGTACACAAGATTTTAGTTACCATTTGGGCGATGATTTTTTCAGAAACATGGAAAGTGCCGATGTGTCGGCTGGCGACGTGAATGTGGCGTTGTCGGTTAATCACGTCGGAGATATTTATGAGTTGTGTTTCACGGTGAGTGGAGTTATAAGCATTCCGTGTGACCGTTGCCTCGACCCGATGCAGCACCACGTCGATGCCACATACGCTATGAGCGTCAAGTATGGCGATGAGTATGCCGAGGGTGACGACCAGACGGTATTGCCCCACTCGATGGCGACATTCAACGTGGCAAATGTCATCTACGACACTGTGATGCTCACCATCCCCATCATGCACGTCCATCCCGATGGCGAGTGCAACGAGGAGATGAGCCGCCTGCTTGCACAGCACTCGGCAGGAGCACCGGCCGATGATGAAGACGACGACAGCGACAAGGAATGCGACCCCCGCTGGGAAGCATTGAAGCGACTGACAGACAATAATTAATTTAAACAAATAAAAAAGAGATGGCACATCCTAAACGAAAACAATCGAAGACTCGCACAGCCAAGAGAAGAACTCACGACAAGGCTGTAGCCCCGACGCTTGCACTTTGCCCCAACTGCGGAGCTTGGCACATATATCACACCGTATGCCCTGAATGCGGCTATTATCGCGGAAAGATAGCTATCGAAAAGGCCGCTGCGCAATAAGGACATAGCAACGCACGCTTCGGCAAACGTTAAGAAAAGAATGGTGGACTGAGATTGCCTTGACCTGCTGCGGCCGATGGCGTGGAGATATGCGCCGCCATGCCGCTATGCCGGTGAATGGCAATCGTCAAGGTCTATCAAACGGCAAGACGTTTTGTGAAAAAAGACTTTACAATCAAGAATTATGATTAACGCAAACATAACCGGCATTGCTTCATACACTCCCGATTATGTACTCACCAACGACGAATTGTCGCGGATGGTGGATACTAATGACGAGTGGATAACAACACGTGTGGGCATCAAGGAACGCCGTATCTTGAAAGAACCCCATGCCGGCTCGTCATACATGGGAATACGGGCCCTTAATAAATTGCTTGCTGAAACAGGCACACGGGCCGAAGATATAGAACTGATTATCTGCGCGACTTCCAACCCCGACTACCGTTTCCCTTCGACCGCTTCGGTGATTGCATACCAGTGCGGGGCTGTCAACGCATACGCCTACGACATTCAGGCGGCTTGTGCAGGTTTCGTGGTGTCGATGCAATCGGCATCGGCTTATATCAAGAGCGGCCTTTATAAGAAGGTTGTCGTGATAGCTGCCGAAAAGATGTCGAGCATGACTAACTACAAGGACCGCACTACTTGTCCGTTATTTGGCGACGCAGCGGTGGCAGTGCTTGTAGAACCTACCGAAGAGAACGTGGGTGTAATCGATGGCGTGTTCCACGTCAATGGCGAGGGGTTGCCACACTTGGTGATGAAGGCAGGCGGCTCGGTTAACCCGGCAACGGTCGAAAATGTGCAGGCCGACGAACACTATGTGTATCAGGAAGGTCGAGCTGTGTATAAGCACGCCGTTACCGACATGTATGAGTCGAGCAAGGAAATCATGGCTCGTAACGGGCTCACCGTCGATAACATCGACTGGTTTATACCGCATCAAGCCAACTTGCGCATAATCGAAGCCGTGGGTTCGCGCCTCGGGATTGACCCCGACAAAGTGCTTGTAAACATACAGCACTATGGCAACACCAGTGCAGCTTCCATTCCATTGTGTATCGACGAATACAAGGGCCGGCTCAAGAAAGGCGACAAGATTGTCCTCACAGCTTTCGGTGCTGGTTTCACTTGGGGCGCAATGTACCTCATCTGGGGAATATAATCCCCTGCATCTACCTCATAATCCCACACGACTGCCTCGGCGCACATCACACCACGGGCGGCTGTGGGATTTTCATTTATTTACACGCCACACCTCGCTGAAGAAGGTGGCACACAGGAGTAAGCACAAGCTATATGCAACATAAAGCAGGATTTGTAAACATAGTAGGAAATCCCAATGTCGGGAAGTCAACGTTGATGAACAGGCTCGTGGGCGAGCGCATCTCGATTATCACATCGAAAGCGCAGACCACAAGGCATCGTATCATGGGGATTGTAAACACCGACGAGTACCAAATAGTCTTTTCAGATACCCCGGGAGTGCTCAAGCCGAAGTATAAGTTGCAGGAGAGCATGCTCGAATTTTCGGAAGAAGCGCTGGTTGATGCCGACATCCTAATTTATGTCACCGACGTGGTGGAAACGCCGACAAAGAACCAGTCGTTTCTTGAAAAGGTGGCAAAGATGAAAGTGCCCATCTTGCTTGTCATCAACAAAATTGACTTGCTCAAGGGCGACGCCGACTTGATGGCAATCGTCGATAAGTGGCGTGCCATGTTGCCAACAGCCGAAATCTTCCCCACATCGGCACAGGAAAATTTCAATGTCGATAACCTCATGAAGCGCATTGTGGAGTTGCTGCCCGATTCGCCGCCGTTTTTCGGCAAGGACGACCTTACCGACCGTCCGGCACGTTTCTTCGTTACCGAGATTATACGCGAGAAAATGCTGCTTGACTATGACAAGGAGATTCCATACGCTGCCGAGGTGGTGGTGGAACTATTTGACGAGAAGCCCGACTCGATACACATCATGGCCGTAATCTATGTAGAACGCGACAGCCAGAAGGCGATTGTCATAGGTCATGGTGGGCAGAAGTTGAAACGCATAGGCATCGAGGCGAGGAAAGACATCGAAACTTTCTTCAAGAAACATGTTTACTTGGAGCTTTACGTGAAAGTGGAGAAGGACTGGCGCAACAAGGAGAATAAGTTGCGGGCATTCGGTTACAAGGATTGAAGAACTGTTTCACATATTAATACAAAAAAATAATTATGGGAAAACTTATAGCTATAGTAGGACGGCCCAACGTGGGTAAATCGACGCTGTTCAATCGCCTCACAGGCGCGCGCGCGGCCATAGTCGATGACACCTCGGGTACCACACGCGACCGCCAATATGGAAAAACCGAGTGGAACGGCATGGAAATGTCGGTGGTGGACACTGGCGGTTGGGTAGTGAACTCCGAAGACATTTTTGAAGAAGAAATAAACAAGCAGGTGGCTGTGGCTATTGACGAAGCCGACGTAATCCTGTTTGTCGTAGATATAAAGAATGGAATAACCGACCTCGACGACCACGTGGCGGCAATATTGAGGCGTTCAAAGAAGCCTGTTATTGTTGTTGCAAACAAGGCCGACGACCTTACATACTTCGGCGAGGCCGAGTTTTATGCTTTCGGGCTTGGCGACCCCATCGCCGTGTCGGCAATGAACGGCTCTGGCACGGGCGACTTGCTCGACCGCATAGTGCAACTGATGCCATCGACACCTGCCGACGAGGAACCCACCGACCATTTGCCACGTTTTGCAATTGTCGGTCGCCCCAATTCGGGCAAGTCGTCGATTGTCAACGCATTCATAGGCGAGGAACGTAACATCGTGACCGACATTGCCGGTACTACACGCGATAGCATTTACACGCGTTACAACAAGTTTGGTTTTGACTTCTACCTTGTCGATACGGCAGGAATACGCAAGAAGGCTAAGGTAAACGAGGACATTGAATACTACTCGGTTATACGCAGCATTCGTGCCATTGAGAATAGCGACGTGTGCATACTCATGATTGATGCCACACGTGGCATTGAAGGGCAAGATGCCAATATCTTCTCGCTGATACAGCGCAACAAGAAAGGGCTTGTGGTATGTGTAAACAAATGGGATTTGGTGACCGAGAAAAGCAACGCTGCAATAAAGACGTTTGAGAACGCAATTCGCAACCGTTTTGCACCGTTCACCGATTTTCCTATAATATTCGGTTCGGCTCTCACCAAGCAGCGCATATTGAAAGTGCTCGAAAGCGCAGTTGCCGTTTACCAAAACCGCAACCGCGTAGTGCCTACGTCGGAGCTCAACACGGTGATGCACGAGGCAATCGAAGCGTATCCACCACCAGCCAACAAGGGTAAATATGTGAAAATAAAGTATGTGACCATGTTGAAGGAAGCCCGCATCCCGTCGTTCCTTTTCTTCTGCAACTTGCCACAATGGGTAAAAGAGCCTTATAAGCGATACCTGGAGAACCAGATTCGCGAACATTGGGACTTCAGTGGAACGCCCATCAATATTTTCATGCGCGAGAAATAATGACGCAGCCAGCTATAAAGATAGCAGTGCAGGTGTGGTATTAATATTCGTTAGCATTAATTTAGACAAATAAAGTTTGACATGCCGATATTACTGCTTATCTTTGTAGTGCTAAAGTCAAAAGGAATTTTTTCATAATTACAAAACAACAAACAACGAAAATATATACTTGAATTTTGGTTATGAGGGGGCTACTTATTTGTGAAAATAGGTAGTTCTTTTTTTATGTTCTGTTCTGCCGGTTGATTGATGCATAATTATGTTGTACATTTGGGAAAATGTGTTTGGCTCTTATTTTATTTGTTGTAAATATTGTATATTTGCATAAGAAACTGTTTTGAATTTTTTGTTCAATGGTTTGAGATGTATATTCGTGTCGTGAACGGCCGATGATAATGCTCAAAAGCATGAGAAACGAATGTTTTAGTTCCTTGCAAAAGGCTCATTCGTGGCGATTTACGCAGTTTCTAAGTAGAACAATCTGATTTCAACCATTTATGATGCGTTCCCATAGTTATGATGAGTGCAACCTCAAGCAGACGGTTGCCGAGCTTGCCGACCAGGAGAGCCTGTGCCGCATGTACCACCTACGATTGGGGTTTGAGCCGTTGCCGCAAGAACCAATGATACATGAGCTTGTGATGCTGTGCCGCTCGGTTTTGTTCCCCGGTTTTTTTGGTAAGGAAGAGGTGAACGCATTCAATATGGAATACTTGCTGGGATTGCAGGTGGAGCGGCTCAAATGCCTGCTTGAAAACCAGCTTGTGGCTGGATTGGTGTTCAAGGGCAAGCATGGCTGTGACAGCGAAAAAGACTTGTCGCCATTGCTGAGTGAGGCCCGTGATGTGACGATGCGATTTTTGCGCCGGCTTCCCGAGTTGCGGCGCATATTGCACACCGATGTCGAGGCAATATACCTTGGCGACCCGGCCGCCACGAGCCGCGAGGAGGTAATCTACTGCTATCCGGCAATCAAGGCCATAATCAACCACCGCATAGCACATGAACTGCTACTTGAGGGCATACCCATCATTCCGCGCATGATAAGTGAGATGGCTCATTCCGAAACTGGCATTGACATCCATCCCGGGGCGCAAATCGGGCATCATTTTGCCATCGACCACGGTACTGGCGTAGTAATCGGTGCTACATCAATCATCGGCAACAATGTGAAGCTGTATCAAGGTGTGACGCTCGGCGCAAAGAGTTTCGACCTCGACGAAGACAACAATCCCATCAAGGGCATTCCTCGCCACCCGATTATCGGCAATAATGTAATCATTTACTCCAACGCCTCGATACTGGGGCGCATCACCATCGGCGACAATGCCGTGATTGGCGGTAATATCTGGGTGACGGCCGATGTGCCGGCGGGTGAGCGGCTGACGCAGGCTAAAGCAAGCAATAACAACATAAATACACATATTTCCACAGACAAGAGTGATGATAAGTAAATTTGAAATGGTGGCCAAGACGTTCAAGGGGCTTGAGAATGTATTGGCTGATGAATTGAGGCAATTAGGAGCCGAGAATGTTGAGCCGGGCAACCGCATGGTTTCTTTCACTGGCGACTTGGCAACGCTTTATCGTGCCAACATTGGCTGCCGCACCGCTCTTAGGATATTGAAGCCTATATATAAGTTTTATGCACAAGATGCCGACGAGCTTTATAACGCTGTGAAGAAGTTTGCTTGGGATGAGTATTTGACTCCGTCGCAGACTTTCTCGATTGATGCCACGGTGTTCAGCGAGAATTTCCGCCACAGCCGTTTTGCAACCTACAGGGTAAAAGATGCCATTGCCGACTATTTCACCGAGAAGTGTGGGAAACGCCCGTCAATAAGGCTTAACAATCCCGATTTCATGTTTGACGTGCATATCTCCGACAATCAAGTGACACTTTCGCTCGACAGTTCGGGCGAGTCGCTGCATAAGCGTGGCTATCGTGTGGCGCAAACCGAGGCACCAATCAACGAGGTGCTTGCTGCCGGCATAATACTGCTCACTGGCTGGCATGGCGAAACCGATTTCTACGACCCCATGTGTGGTTCTGGCACGTTCCTCATCGAGGCGGCATTGATTGCCGCCAATATCTATCCGGGCATATTCCGCTCGAATTTCGCATTTGAGCGTTGGCCCGATTTTGACCAAGACCTCTTTGACGACATCTATAACGACGACAGCCGCGAACGCCCGTTTACCAACAAAATCTATGGTTCGGACATTTCGCCGAAAGCCGTTGACATTGCGCTGCACAATATCAAGAGTGCGGCTGTGGGCAAGTATATCGAAGTGAAAGCCCAGCCGTTGAAGAATATTGAAGAAATACCGCAAGGTGGCGGAATACTTGTCACTAACCCGCCTTATGGCGAACGTATATCGGTCGATGACATGGAAGACCTTTACCGCACTTTGGGCGAGAAACTTAAAAAAGTGTTCAAGGGCTTCAAGGCTTGGGTGATAGGATATAATACCGAATTGCTCGATATGATAGGGCTTAAACCATCGTTGAAATTCCCACTGCTTAACGGCTCGCTCGAATGTGAGTTGCGCGAATATGTGATTTTTGACGGGACATACGCCGAGTTCCGCAAGGAGGGACGCAGTGTTAAGAATGAAGATTTCAAGGGTGAACGTCCGCAATTCAAACGCCGCAATTTCGAGCCTACCGATACCGATGAAGAGAAGCCCTGTTACAACAAATGGCGCAGGCAGGACAGTGGAGATGGTGACAGACCACGTGACAAGGAGAAACCTCGCCGCCAACCCCGATTCCACACCGAGGGGTCGCCAAAGAATGCGCTTGAGGAAAAAATTCGCCGTCCATACTATGAGCGTCGCCGTGACGAGGATTCTCGCCGCAGGTCGGACGACGGCGGAGAAAAAGGGAAATTCCGCACTGCGACCGAGGAGGGCGAGCGCGACATGCAACGTCATGAGCATAACGAAGCTCGCACCAAGCGCATCATAAAGTTCAAGCAGCCGCAACTGTCGGCCGACAAGGAGCAACCCATCATTCGTGGCCGCCGGAACAGTTGGCGACGCAATGAGCTTCCCGAAAACAACGAAACCAACGAGAATAACGAAAATCAATAAACACACATAGCCCATTTTAAATGACAATGAATAAATTCACTATACTGCTTTTGGGTTCAGGTGGCCGTGAGTCGGCATTGGCCTGGAAGCTTGCCCAAAGCCCGAAACTTGAGAAATTATATATCGCCCCCGGGAATGGCGGCACAACGCAATATGGAACAAATGTGGCATTGTCGCCGCTTGATTTCCAGTCAATAAAAGATTTTGTACTCGCCAATGCTGTCAGCATGGTGGTAGTAGGCAACGAAGACCCCTTGGTGGCTGGCATATATGACTATTTCGTGGCCGATGCCGACCTGAATGGCATTCCTGTCGTTGGCCCGTCAAAAGCCGGCGCAATGCTTGAGGGTAGCAAGGATTTTGCCAAGGAATTCATGAACCGCCACGGCATTCCCACTGCCGAGCATCTGAGCGTCGATGCCTCGACTATCGAGGACGGGTACAGGTTTATCGAAAAGCACCAACCGCCATACGTGCTGAAGGCCGACGGACTTGCTGCTGGCAAGGGGGTATTGATTATTCCCGACGAGCAAGAGGCTAAAAGCCAATTGCGTGCGATGCTTGATGGAATGTTTGGTGCATCGTCGAGTAAGGTGGTGCTTGAGCAGTTCCTCAGCGGCATAGAATGTTCGGTATTTGTCCTCACCGACGGCGATAGCTATAAAATTTTGCCTGTGGCTAAGGATTATAAGCGCATAGGCGAGGGCGATACTGGCCCGAATACTGGTGGCATGGGTGCTGTTTCGCCCGTGAGTTTCGCCAACGAATGCTTCATGCGCAAGGTCGAGGACAGCATAATCAAGCCCACTATCGATGGGTTGAAGCAGGAAAATATCACTTACCGTGGGTTCATCTTCTTCGGTTTGATAAATGTTGATGGCAATCCGTATGTCATTGAATACAACGTGCGCATGGGTGACCCCGAAACCGAAGTCGTGATGTTGCGCATCGACAGTGATTTGCTCGATTTGCTCGAAGGTGTGGTGACTGGCACACTTGCCAATCGCCAGCTTAATATCGACCCGCGGTATGCAACTACTGTGATGGTAGTTTCGGACGGGTATCCTGGCAGTTATGCCAAAGGCAAAGTTATAACGGGCATCGACAGTGTGAGTGATAGCATATTGTTCCATGCAGGAACGCGTCGTGCCGACGATGGCACATTGCTCACTTCGGGCGGACGTGTAATTGCAGTAAGTTCATACGGGGCTACAAAAGAGGAAGCTTTGCAGAAATCGTTTGCGAATATTGCAAAAATCGACTTTGAAGGTAAGAAATTCCGTCGCGACATAGGCTTTGACCTGAAATAATGGCCATGTTTCGGTTTATTGCATGAAAGTGTGCCGGAAAGCGGCAATTTGTGCGATTTTGTCCGTTGTCAATTGTTAATTGTCAATTGTTTTGAACAGGGAAGAGCAAATAAACAATTTTCTTGGAGGCCGAGGACTCAATGTTATTGTCCTCGGCATCCTTGTCGTGGCGGTTATTCTCAATGCTTCATCGGGATGCGGGGTGGACGTGGCTGGCGACATCGGCTGGTGCATGCCCTCGTGCGGAGAGTGGTTGGAACAAGGTGCATTGTCGGCAATAGTGAATGCTGCATGTATCGTTGCTGCCGGCTATCTGTTACGTCATCTCAATCACTTGCACGGATTTATCCGTGCCAATGCGTCTATTTCGTTGTCGGCGTTTCTGTTGCTTGAGATTGCTACGCCTGGAGTGGTGAGCTATTTTTACGAAGGCACAGCCATGCTTGTTGTCACAGTTGTCATGGCATATATTCTCTTCGGCACTTATCATGAACGTATTTCACAGCGTAGCACCTACTTGGCATTTGCCTTGGTGGGATTTTATGCCATGTTTCAGTTTACGGCGTTATATCTTGCCGTGGTGCTTTTCTTGGGATTTGTGCAAATGAGGGTGATGCGCCTGCGCAATTTCATAGCGATGCTTCTGGGAGTATTGACTCCCTACTGGATTGCATACGGTTTCGGTGCTATCACGGTTGACAGTTTCGCCGTGCCGCCGTTTGGCGAGCCGCTCGATGAGCCTTGGCCGCTTATAGCAACTTGCGCCGTCACGGCACTTGTCACCTTGATATTGATGATGTCTAACATGGTGCGCATCATCAGCTATAATGCCAAGCGCAGGGCTTGCAATGGATTTTTCTCGGTTCTCACAGTCGCCACCATCATCATGGCATGTGTCGATTATAACAATTTGCTCGTGTATCTGCCATTGCTCAACTTGTGCCTGTCGCTTCAAGTGGGGCATGCGTTCACCATAAGCAACAATAGCCGCCGCTATATCCCGGCGTTGGCACTCTGTGCTGTGTGCTTGGGAGTATATGTTTATAACATGTTTTTTGCTAATTTATGAAAGTTGTCATAGAAAACCACGTTCCCTACATCAACGGGTTGCTCGAACCATTTGCCACAGTTGAGTATTTGCCCTACGGCGATATTGATGCCGATGCTGTGGCCGATGCCGACGCGCTTATTGTCCGTACTCGCACTCGCTGTGATGCGGCTCTGCTTGACAGGAGCAGGTGCAAGTTTGTCGGCAGCGCGACTATCGGCACCGACCATATCGACATAGAATATTGCAAATCACATGGAATAGCAGTGCATAACGCACCCGGGTGCAATGCTCCTGCAGTGGCTCAATATGTCTTATCGGTAGTGGGGCATTTCATGCGTCGCAAAGGTATTGCGTCGCCCGGTAGCCTCACAGTGGGCATTGTCGGAGTTGGGCATGTGGGTAGCATAATTGCGCGATGGGCGCACCAGCTGGGGTTCAACGTGTTGCTTAATGACCCCCCACGGCAACGAGCCGAGGAAGGATTTAATGGCGTGACGCTTGACGAGATTGCCCGCAATGCCGACATTATAACATTCCACACACCGTTCACGCGCATGGGCAGCGATGCTACTTGGCATTTATGCGACGACAGATTTGTGGGTAGCTTGCGGCACTGCAAGCTGCTGGTAAACAGTGCGCGCGGTCCTATTGCCGACACTCATGCTTTGCTCTTGGGGCTTGAAAGTGGCATGGTGGGCGATGTGGCAATCGACTGCTGGGAGGACGAACCGGGCATCGACCCGGTGTTGCTCGACAGGGCTTTTGTGGCCACGCCACACATAGCCGGATATTCCCAAGAAGGGAAGATGCGCGGCACTGCGATGATTGTGGAAGCCCTCAACAAGCACTTCGGCATATCGGCAAAAGTGCCTGTTGTTGAAGCTCCTGCCAAGGGCGCAGATGGCGTTACGCTCGACATGATAATGGACAGTTATGACCCACTTGCCGATACTTTGCGCCTGAAATCGGCCCCAGGGCAATTTGAGGAATTGCGCAATCACTACCCATTGCGCCGCGAAGTTCAAGCATAGCTGTGCAACCCGGCCATGATGAAATTGGCTCCGAAATAGGTTATGATAACACTGAAAAAGGCAATGATGGCAAACCAATGGAATGTCATGGGGCGGCGTAGCGATGGGAGCGATGCCGTGTGCAGCGAAGCGGCATATATGAGCAGCGTAATCAATGCCCATGTTTCTTTGGGGTCCCAGCCCCAATAGCGACCCCACGACACATTTGCCCAAATGGCTCCGATGAAGATGCCGGCCGCCAGCAGGAACACTGCCGGATATAACATCAACATGCTGAGCACTTGCAGCCGCTCGATTTGTTCGTCGCATTGGCGGCGGGAATACCGCAATATGACTGCCGACAAGCCGTTGAACATGACAAAACCAAATAATGAGTAGGCAATCATAATCACAGCGACGTGGATGCTCATCAACGGAGAAGAAAGCACTGGCATCAATGGAGTTATGGAGGGATTGGATGCGCCGAGTGTCGCTACGAGCAATGTCAACCCACATAGCATAAAACCAAAGGGAAGTGCCATTTCAAACCGTCGGTGTACCACGATGGCAAATACCAGCACACATGCGGCCATGAGCTGCATGGTTTCAAATCCGTTGGAGGCAGGGAAGTGCCCTGCAATTATTCCACGCAGTGTCATAGTTGTGGCGATATAGGCCAGGAGTGCCACCATCAGTGCGACGAGAGCTGGACTGAGCCATGTGCGGCGGTTGTTGCCCCGAGCCATGCGTCGGCAATAAAAGAAAAACGCAAATACACCCACCGTGAGGCACATCATGGCTGCAAGGCGGTTATAACCGAGTGTGTTGTATAGTTTCTCGGCATTGAACCGTGCGTTGCTTGGCAATAATCCCGCGGCTTCTTTTTCTTGGTATTTTCTTATTTTTGAAACGAGTGTATCGACTTGTGCAAAATCTTTGCGAGCCACTTGTTCGGCAACGTAGTTCATGCTGAAACGTATGAACGCCCATTGTTCGTGCGACAGGGTGTCGGGCAATTGGTCGGTGACCGAAAACCATGTCAAGCCGTTACCGCGGCAAGGGTATATTTTGAAGGCATTTCCAGTACACACGGTGCTGATGAGGCTGAATTTTTCGTCGGCCTCGCTCACGCCACGCAGGTCGGTCACCCCCGAGCCCTCCTGACGAGCCGTTTTGAGTTTGTAACCAGTGTTGCCAAAAAAGTCGTTAAGACAGGCATATTGGCTTTCGATTCCGAGCAATTGCTTCACTTCGCGGCTTTTGATGCGAATCATCGGCTCCTCTTTCCAGTTGTCGTAATAAAAGAACCACCCGGTAAATACCTGTTCGGCGGTCAATCCCTTGTAGGTGTCGCGACCATAGAGCTTGACTGTGAAATCGTGGGCGAGTGTTTGTAAAGGGCAAATGCGGTCGTTGTAATATACATACAGGTTGCCAAACTGTGCCGCAGTCGCCCGTGGCAATGTCTTTGGCTGCTCGGTTGCCATCGCTGGCAACATGGTTACGGCCAAAGTTGCGAATGTGGCCACACGGCGTAATGCCCGATGGTGCAGCAATTGGCGAAACAGGCTTGCACGGTCGAAGAAGAATAGCACGATTGACACCAACAGTAGCCCGTAGCCGCAATATGTGATGGTGATGCCCCATGGGTCGTGATAGACCGATAGTGTGCTGCCTCGAAGGTCAGAATCGTAGGTAGATTGGTAGAAACGGTAGCCACGGTAGCTGTAAATGTTGTTCATCGATACAATACCCTCGACTGTTTTGGCACCGTCTTGTATGGCGATTGTGCTGATGAAGTCCTTCGGAGCTACTGTGCCAGGGTAGTAGGCGAGTTCAAAACCGTTCAACCCGATGCTGAATGGCAACTGGCATGAGGTGCTGTCGGCGGTAATGAATTGTTGTGCCGGGACATCGCCCTGCCGCAAGTGTATTGCACCCTGTTCGCCCCATAGGCGGGTGACTAATGCTCCTGCAAGAATGACAATCAGCGAAACGTGCAGCAAGAATACCGCTTTACGTTTTACCATCTTGTGCGCTATGATATATGTGGCCGCGGAAATTGCCATCACGAGCCACAAGGCCGTGAACAGTGGCGAGCTGTAGATGTGCGTTGTGCCGCGCACGGTTTCGACAATGGTGGCGGTAGCAAGTACAAAGATTATTATTACTGTGAGTCCGAAACTGATGTTCCGTAATAGCTTGACATTGCGTGTCATTGTATGTATGAGTTATATGCAGGAAAGGGTGCGCCAAACACACTTGTACGCACCCACTCCATGTTATATCGATATGAGCCGTTTATGAATCAAATTGAGTCGAGGAATTTAACTATTGCATCGCGGTCTTCTTTTGACAACTCGCGGAATTTTGCAACGGTTTCGTATGCATCGCTCTCGGTGCTTGTACCGTGCCACATGATGGCTTCCATGGTGGTGCGGGCTCGGCAGTCGTGCAGGCGGTCGGCATATTCAGCACCTGTGCAACGCTGGTGCAGTCCACGGCCCCATAACGGAGTTGTGCGGCACCAACCTGTGCGTATGTCGTTGACCATGTGTAGCTTGTGCTGCACCATATCGGTGTATGGCCATATTTTTTGGTTGGGGTAGCGGGGCAGTTCGGCAGCTTTGTCACCCACAAAGAATCGAGCCGGGTCGCGGATTTCGTCGTCGCCGGTAGTCCACGATGGACGGTGGCAATAGGCGCAACCGATTTCGGAGAACAATTCCTTGCCACGCAACACATCCTCGTCATCGACATTTCTTGCGGCAGGCACGGCAAGTCCGCGGTGCCACACCATCAAGTCGATGTAATCCTCGTCCGATACCTCTATTGGCAGGTTCTTTGATGTCAGATAGTTGTAGATGTTGGCTTCGACATCGTTGGTGAACCATTCGGGATATTCTTCGGGAGTGGCAAATTGTGCTATGTAGGCAGGGAACCCAGCTTGTATTTCAGGGTCTTTCGAGGCATACTCGGCATAGCTGCCAGCAGCGTCCAAGTAGTGGAAACGGCGGTCGCTGCGTGTGGCATTTGTGATGTTCCAGAAGGCGTTGGCCCCGGCAGCATCTTGCAGCGGCCCGCGGCTAAGCGCGTAGGTGTAGCGGAACGGATATTTAGTGCCGTCACCCCCTTGTGCGGTGTTGGCATATTGACCCACCCATTCGCCGCCGGCAAATATTGCAGGGTTAAGTCCGTTCTTCATGTATCCGTCGGCTTCTTCCTGTGCATATTGGGCTTTGAGGTCTTCGTCGGTGATTGCATCAAGCAGCCCGGTGCCATAGATGCCGATAGTCGATTCAAGGCGCACCTCATAGTTGCCCACGTCATAGCCGCGGTTGGCCACATAGATGGCATCCTTGGGAATCGTCACAGTGGGATAGCGCAACTGGTAGGTTTCGCCGTCGGGGAATGTGTTGCCCCAAAGGTCGGTGTATTCGGTCCAAGTGATGTTGATTTTAGTTTCATCGAGCGGAGCCTTGAACGGAGCCACAGCCTTGGTTTGCGGCATGCCGGCAAGCCACGACACGTAGGCGTTGGTTTCGGGGTTGTAAACCACCAGCAGGTAGCCGTTGCCTATGTCGGTGGTGTTGAACGACCCAGCCGGTTGGCTCTTGCCATGACCATATCCTGGGTGGCAGTGCTGGCACGAGGTGCGTATGTAAAGCGGGCCAAGGCCGCTGCGCACACCTGTCGGCTCGCTGTTGAACGCTTTTTCAAACAATTGCTCGCCGCGCTTGAACGAGTTGTAAAATTCTGCTCCCTCGGCAACTGGCGTTGGTTGCTCGTATGCCGTGGTGGTGATTAACGATGATGTTCCCAATTCGCCACCTGTGTAGTACCATTCAGGAAGCTCCGTTGAGGGTACCGGGTCGGGGGTAGGCTCGGGGTCGTCTTCGCTGCATGCGGACAAAGATGTGATGCAAGCAGTGGCAGCCAATAAATAAAGATATTTTCTCATAGAGGAATAATTTAAATAGTTAATGGATTTATAGCCCAAAAGGAAAGTACACCCACGGAGAAGTGTACCATCCTCTTGTTTTAGGTATCGTTTGTATGATTACTGGTTCGACAGTAGGTTTAGAACTTCGTCAAGAGCATTGGTGACTTCTTGGCAAGCAGCAATGGCGGCTTGGTTGATGCTGTCGTATGCCGGGTCGCGTGCCGTCTGAGCAAACGGCTCTTGCATCTGCTGTATGGCATCGATGGCATTTTGTATGGCATCACGCACATTGGCATCTACATCGGGGTTGAGCGTGGCAACGTATGCGCTCAGCGAGTAATCGACTGGTTGGATGTAGTCGTCGGTCGCCGGGCTGCCATTTTGGCCACCTTGATAGCCCTCGTATGCATTCTGTATGCTCTTGATGTTGTCGGTGAAGTCCTCAATCGAGTTCAAGCTATAAGGCGATTCGATATAATCGGGGTCGTCCTCTTCGCCATGGCCTGTCGGGTTGCCAATTTTCAATCCGCCCACTTCGTCGGCAATGTCTTGCGCGCCTACAATCAACTCTTGGACGGCATTGAGGTAATTGACCCACAAGCTGCCGGCGTTGCCCGAGTTGCACATCATTTCGCCATAGTCGTATGTTGGTTCAAGCTCCAGCTCGGTCAATATGTTGCTCTTCTCGGTTGTCACGTTGTCCATACCGGCCCACGATGCTTCGAGGCGTATGCACTGGTTGCGCAAGTCGCCGGCAACGGCAGTCAGGTAAATCAGTTCCTGCGAAGTGTAAAGGCTCACGTCGCGCGGGTTGCCCGTACCAATGCCGTTGGCATCTTGTCCGTAGAGCATATATTCCACAGCGTGGAATCCGAGCAAGCTTTCGCCGAGTGTCGATATGAACACGCCATCTTCGTCCATATTGTTCATTTGTTGCTCGTTGTTGAGCAGGTTTTCCATTGCGGTGCGGTCGAGCGGCCATGTATCGATGTGCGGGTCGATATTGTAGTCGGCTGCCGGGCCATACAGCCATGCTTCGCTCAATTCCCAGTAGCGGCGAGCCTTCTCCCAGTGGTCGCAAGCAGTTTGTACCATTGCGGTAGTCACATTGCCAGCACCTGCGTTGCGCATTGCGAGGCAGGCTTCATACAGGTCGATTGATGCGTCGGCCATGCCTTGGTAAGTGGGAATGACTGTCTTATTCACATAATCGTCGATTACGAGCTGCAATGCTTGCTCTTGCGCATCGGGTTCTGGGTTGGGATTGGGATTTGGGTCGTCTTCGTCGCTGCAAGCGGCGAGGCTCAGTGCAATCATGGCGCTCATGGCCATGTAGGAAGCTGTTTTTACTAACTTTTTCATTACCTAATTTTTTATTTTCGTTGGTTTAAATATCATTTCATTTGAAAAATCCTGCGTATGCAATTCCCACCGATATTGCCGGCTCGTTGTTGTAGGGCGATTTCAAGAGTCCTATCGAGTATTCCCCTTTGATGACAATATCTTTGAGCGGGTAGTAGTTGATGCCGGCTGCCACGCGTTGCCGTCCGCACCAGTCATATTTCATCACGCCCGTTTCTACTTTGTGCATCGAGTCGTAGCTGTCGTAACGAGCGAACACATATAATTTCTGTCGTTTTTCGCGCAGTTTGCTTATTTGTGAGAATATGTCGTAGCCGGCTTCGATGCCGATGGAGTAGGCGTCGGATGCCACATCTTGCTTGGGCGAAGGCGAGTCGTCGCGGCGGCCCTTGTTCCAGCGGGTAATCATGTCGGAGTCTGTAAGGTGGCCGTATGTGGCACTGCCGCGCACTATCAGGTTGTGGGCATCGTAGCAGAAATCGAACGAACCGAGCGACACTGTGCCTTTCACATTCTCATACGTTGTCGAGGTGGCGCGCAGTAAGCTATTGCTAAACGAATTTCCTATGTAACCGCTCAATGAGAGCCGCAATCCGGGAATAGAGTAGTTGTCGATGCGTGCTACGCCGGCAATGGCATTGCCAATTTTGAACTCGTAGGGGCTGCCAGCACCGTCGTGTATCCACCCCGAACGGCCGAAGCGGTCGGAATCAAGACCCGGAACGAGCATTGCCTCGTAACGCCAGTCGCCAGCACGCCCCCAGATGCTGATGCCCGTTTCGTGCCATGTGCAAGGAATGATGGTGTTTTCGCCTTCGGGGCGGTAAACGCCGAAAAACTCCGTTGGCAGGTGGTGCATATTGTTGCCGCCGACTGGGAGCACCATGTGTCCTATGCGCACGTTGAGTTGCGGCATGAATGACTTTTGAATCCAGAATTGTTCGAATGCGACTTCTCCGCCACGCTCGATTTCGCTTTCATATTCGCCACCTTCGTTTTCTTCGATTTCCATTGCGCTCTCGGTGCCGCCGTGTTCAAATTCTATTTCCATGCCCATCGTCCAGCCTTTGCCGAAGTCGTATCCGAGCATTAGCACCACGTGCGGCAGGTCGAAACGTCCGTGTGCATCGTCGTCCTTGTAGGTTTCGGGCGAGCGATAACGCAGGTAATTGTCGCTGAACATATTATAAGAATATGTGGCCTCGCCATATCCGCCAATGGTGAGGCGCGACATCACTTTTTCTATTTTCGACTGTTCCTTGCCGTCGGTATCATCGTCGTCGGCCCAGGCGGGAACGATAGCGACAATCGTCAGCAAGATTGCGAGTAAAAATTTTCCTTTCATAATTTTTTAGCAAAAATTCTTTATATTTTATTTTCAAGTGCAAAGGTATCGGAGCGGTGAGGGGTAAACAATCCCTATTAGTTGGTAAAAACTGTGTTGTCCTAACCAACAATGGCGATATTGTAGTTGAGGCAATACCAACCAATGGTGATGACATATCACGTGGCTAACAACTAATGGTTATATGTCGCATATAACCGTTCCAAATTATTTCTCAAAAAAGTTTTTGTAGTTTTTTTGCCGAAATGATTGCAAATACAAAAAATATAGCTACCTTTGTACTCACAAAACGGCCCATTAGCTCAACTGAATAGAGTATCTGACTACGGATCAGAAGGTTACAGGTTTGAATCCTGTATGGGTCACAAATCAAGCGGATTGGTACAGAGCCAGTTCGCTTTTTATTTTGTTCTCGGTCCCCCCTATTTTGTCGATGTTGGCGATGGCGCAATTCGCGTCGTGCAATCAATCTGTGCGTTTGTAGTATATAAGATTTGGTGGAAAGTGACAAAATGCACATAAAAAATTTGGTGGAAAACGACAAAACTGGCGAAAAAGATTTGGTGGAAAGTGACAAAATGTACATAAAAAATTTGGTGGAATATAACTAAAGCATGGCTCTTTAGCCGTGGTGCTATTTATAATTGTTGATTACGAGATAGATTTTGTCATTCCCGACAGGCACAAGGTGTCGCCAATCGAGGTGAAATCATCGGGCTACAGAACGCATAAATCATTGGATGAATTTTGTGCAAAATTCTCTGACCGTATAATGAACAAGTATTTGGTTTACACTAAGGATTATAGGTTTGAAAATGGAGTTGAGTATGTTCCTGTGTATATGACGATGTTTTTGTAATTATTGACATATTTTTGACTAATCTTAACGAGGGAGTCATGTGCTGTAAGTGATTTGTTGCTGTTGTATATGAAACAAATAGAAGTTTTTTGTATTTTTGCAATAATAACTTATGAAATAAGCCTTTGCCATGATAAAGAAACAGACATCGGTAGTGTTGCTGTGTGGGTTGCTGATGTGCGCAGCCTCTTGTAGCGACAATTATACCATCAATCCTGATGGTGTTACTGTCAAAGTGCCTCAAAACTCGGCAAGTGATGCCCAACTCGTTAGGTTGCAAGTGGTGGGAGACAAAATCATACGTGTTTCGGCAACCCCCGAGGCCGAGTTTGCCGATGAGGCAAGTTTGGTAGTCGTTCCACAGACTGGTGTTCCTCCGCAATTCACAGTATCGCAAGTCGATGACACTGTTACTGTGTCAACTACGAGCATAAATGCTTCGGTGACGACAACCACTGGCGAAGTGTGGTTTACCGATTCAAGAGGCAACATGGTGCTGCATGAGCAGTATGGTGGCGGAAAACAATTTGCACCTATCGAAGTAGATGGTACTCGTGGCTACAGCACACGCATGGTGTTTGAGTCGCCCGACGATGAGGCATTCTATGGGCTTGGGCAACATCAGTCCGATGAGTTTAATTATAAGGGTAAAAACGAAGAACTGTTCCAGTATAATACCAAGGTGTCGATACCATTCATTGTTTCAAACAAGCGGTATGGCCTGCTGCTCGACAGTTACTCGTTGTGCCGATTTGGCAATCCCGATGATTACAAGCAATTGGGCGAAGTGTTCAAGTTGTATGACAAGCATGGCAATGAAGGTGCGTTGACAGGAACTTATATCCCTGCCGATAGCACCGAAACGGCTACTATCGAACGGCGAGAGGACTCGATATGTTTCGACCACCTTATGCGCCAAGACTTGACCAAGGTCGCAGGCCTGCCGGCCGATTTCCAGTATATGGGAGCAAACGTCACATACGAGGGCGAAATAGAGCCTATCGAGAGCGGGGAGTATCGTTTCATCTTGTACTATGCCGGTTATACCACGGTGTATATCGACGGTAAGGAGGTTGTGCCTACGCGCTGGCGCACGGCATGGAATCCCAACAGTTACAAGTTTGCCGTCAACCTGCAAGGTGGCAAACGTGTGCCGATACGCATTGAGTGGCAGCCCGATGGCGCTGTCTCATATTGTGGCCTGCGCTCGATGCCAGTTGTTGACCCCGAGCAGCAGAGCAAGCAATCATGGCGGAGCGAGATGACAAAGCAGCTCGATTATTACTTTATTGCCGGCAATAGTATCGACGAGGTAATAAGTGGATACAGGACGCTCACGGGCAAGTCGCCCATCATGCCCAAGTGGGCTATGGGCTACTGGCAGAGCCGTGAACGCTACAAGACCCAAGCCGAGATGCTTGCCACGCTGAAAGGATTCCGTGAACGCCAGATTCCTATTGACAATATCGTACTCGACTGGCTGCACTGGCCCGAAGATGCATGGGGCAGCCACCAATTTGACACAAATCGCTTCCCCGACCCCAAGGGCATGGTCGATTCGATTCATGCCATGAACGGGCATGTGATGATTTCGGTGTGGCCGAAGTTCTACACCACTACCGAGCATTTCAAGCAATTTGACGAGAAGGGGTGGATATACCAGCTGTCGGTGACCGACAGCTTGCGCGACTGGGTAGGCCCGGGCTACACGTATGGCTTCTATGATGCCTATTCGCCTGATGCAAGAAGGCTGTTTTGGAAGCAAATCGAGCAGAGCTATTTCCCATTAGGAATAGATGCTTGGTGGATGGACGCAAGCGAACCCAACATACGCGACTGCACCGACATGCAGTATCGCAAAGACTTGTGCGGCCCTACGGCTCTCGGCAGCTCGACCGAATATTTCAATGCCTACGCACTCATGAATGCCGATGCTATATATAACGGGCAGCGCGGCTTAGACCCCGACCGACGGGTGTTCTTGCTCACACGTTCGGGGTTTGCCGGGTTGCAGCGCTACTCGACGGCGACGTGGAGCGGCGACATAGCCACACGATGGGAAGATATGAAAGCCCAGATTTCGGCAGGGTTGAACTTCTCGATATGCGGCATCCCTTACTGGACTATGGATATAGGCGGCTTCTGCGTGGAGAACCGCTATGTGGCGGCACAGGCCGAGTGGGAGGAAACCAGCAAGGCAAATGCCGACATGGAGGAATGGCGCGAGCTTAACACGCGGTGGTTCCAGTTTGGCGCGTTTTGTCCGTTGTTCCGCGCCCATGGGCAATACCCGTTCCGCGAGGTGTGGGAAATCGCTCCCGAAGATTCGCCAGCATATAATTCGATACTTTATTACACCAAGTTACGCTACCGCCTGATGCCATATATTTACACACTGGCTGGAATGACGTGGCTTGACGATTATACCATCATGCGTTCGCTGATTATGGACTTTACCGATGATGCCGCAGTGAACGACATTGGCGACCAATATATGTTTGGCCCTGCAATAATGGTAGCGCCGGTATATGAATATGGCGCACGTGAACGCAATGTGTATCTGCCACAATGTGCCGGGTGGTATGACTTCTATACGGGCAATTATGTAACACCAGGGCAAAACATTACAGCTCCTGCGCCATACGAGCAACTTCCGTTGTATGTGCGAGCCGGGTCGATTATCCCGTGCGGCCCTGAGATACAATACACTTCCGACCCTGCAAGTGATGGTACGATTCGCCTGTTTGTGTATGAAGGTGCCGATGCGCAATTCAACCTGTATGAGGACAATGGCACTAACTATGACTATGAGAAGGGGCAATACTCCATTATCCCCATTAGTTATAGCGAAGCGACAAAGACCCTTACAATAGGCGAACGCCAAGGCAGCTATGACGGTATGTGCCGCGACCGTAATTTCATAGTAGTGCCGGTGGGCAAGAATCATCCGAGGCCGTTTGACCCCGAGGCCGATGGTGCGGTAATCAAGTACACAGGCAGGGAGGTGACGGTGAAAGCCATGTAGGCACCGCTCCGGGCAGTCGTGTGGCAATAAGTTATATAGGATATGACAAGGTTGGTAATGGCAGTATTGGCAAGTTGTTGCATTCTTGCCGCTTGCAACAGGGGAGGCGGCAGGGGTGCCGACGTTGCGACGGCAGGCAATGACACACTTGCCACACGTAGCGACAGTACAGCCAATTTGTTCCCGTTGCTGGAATATCCTCCAAGCTGGTATTTCGCTACAGCCGACAGCGATACTGTCGTGGCGAGTGCCATGCCTATTATAGCATACCCCAATCTCGGCATACACTACCGCACATTCGAGTCGGTGGCGCGCGAGTATGGCGGACCCTCGTTTTACCGCGAGATGGAGTATCGCAATGGCGAAACGGTATCGGGGCAAGGGTATGGCGATGTGGCATTGCTCGACTCCATATTGAAGAAAATTCCCGAAGCGCATGTGTTGCTGTTTCATTGGGAAAACACTACCGACCGATACTCTCGCCAATGTGGCTACGACATGGATTTGTATTTCCTTAACGACGGCGATTCGTTACGAGTGATTTATGGCATGAAGTTCCTGCCAGGAACTATCGCCTCGCCCTATTGACCTATTGCACGGCCATGCTTGTAATCCATCCCAAAGACTGCACTACTGCGATGCTTGCCTCGCTCTATGATGGCGTGGCGGGCGTAAGGCTTATGGACCAGAGCCACAGCAACGCCGCGATAAGCCGTGCGTTGAATCACACTCCGCATGGCGAGCGTGTCATGCTGCTTGGCCATGGGTCGGACAAGGGGCTGTTTTCCCGCATCGACGACAGTGCCGATACATTCGACCGAATTATCGTTTCGCATCAACATGCCTACTACCTGCGCCGCCATGGCTGCAATATTGTGGCTGTGTGGTGCAATGCCGACAAGTTTGCCATCTCGGAAGGATTGCATGGGCTATTCTCGGGCATGATTGTCACCGAGATGCACGAGGCTGCGGAATGTGGAATTGTGACCACCGAGGAGGAACTGCGCGTCGAGGGCGTGAAGCTCGTAAGGCGGTTGCGCCAGTTGCTCGATGAATGTGTGCCGTTGTGCGAGGTGCCGCGGCGCATGGCTGCGCTCGACGATGCCCACACGCCGCTGACCGCGTTCAATTACCCGAATTTTTATTATATATGAAATTGAGTGTAAGCAACTTGGTGGTTGCTATATTTGAGCAGTTGTCGCACCGTGGGGCTTTGCGCAACATATTTGTGACGCACAATGCGTTCGGCATATTCAGCCGTTACAGCCACATCGCGCGCCAGACAGGCAAGCCCAAGGTGGCTTATCCGTCGAAGGTCACGGCGCAGAAAGCCGCCGAAAGCATGTACAGGAAGCACGGGGTACACTTTTCAACGTATAAGTGTGCTTGGTGCGACGGGAGGCATATCGGCAAAACGCTCAAAATAAACTGCTGTCGTCGCAAGGCTGTGCCAAGTCTTAAGCCGTTATTTGCTAACGTTGACGTAGTCAAGCCAATACGCTAATTTGAATTTATGGGTTTCTATGCTGTGTCCGCTTAAATTCACGTTCCCGTATATCGGTTCGGTGTATTCGTGGTAGTCGATTGAGAAATAGATTTGTTTGCCTACGCTGTCGGGTCCGAAATTGTAGTAATGTACCGCCGAGGAACCTTGTATGTCCAAGTAACCGTCAAGCACTACATCGGGCTTGCCCGACAGGTGGCTGCCATTCTTGTAGGCTGCCAAGCGGTAGGTGTTGAATCTATTGCTGTCGGGATAACAGTAATCTATGCGGTATATTGCATTTGTGTCGGAGTCTTTTATGCACATTACCGGGATGAAGTCGATGGCATTCAGCGACGGGTGTAGGCTTGCTGCTTCTTGCGCCCGCAGGCTGTCGAGCAGGGCTTGTTCCGATTTCGAGATGTAATTTATGGCAATTATGTATGTGTCGGCCCACAGTTCGCCGTTGTTGAACATTATGCCACGCCATCCCATTGTCTGCCAACCGTCCAGTCCCTTGTCGCGCACCATGTTTCTTAGCGAATCATCGACGATGGTGGGGAAATAGGCCACCATTGTTGCCGAGTCGGTAATGTCTTTAATCGGGTATGGGCGGATGATGGGGTAGCTTGTCATCGATGCGAACGCCTCGGCATCATTGTTGATGATACTGCTGTCTATTTGCTGCAACATCGGCGAGTAGTAGTTGTCGTCAATGTCGTTTTCACTGCTGTTGTGGTTATTGCCGTTACACGACACGAGCAGTATGATGGCAGCAAATGCCATGGCAATATTTCTCATAACAGTTTTTTGTATGCGCGGCGGCGTTTGTTTTGGTGTGTTTCAAAATATTGCCACTGCGATTGCACTTTCTGGTTCACTTCAAGCTCGGGATTGCTCTCGGCATACACATAACCGTTTTTGATGAAATATGGAATCAAGTCGGTGAACAGCAGTGCATTCACCCCCTTGCCTTGGTACTCGGGCTTGATGGCTACAAGGAGCAGGTCAACCACGTCGTTCTTGCCTCGCAGGGCTTTCAGCAGGTGTACCCAGCCTAACGGGAACAGCCTGCCGCGGCTCTTAATCAATGCTTGCGACATCGACGGCATGGCGATGCCCACTCCCACCAATTCACGGTTTTTGTCAACGATGAGCGACACGTTTTCGAGCCTAAGCACAGGCAGGTACATCTTTATGTAATGGTCGATTTGTCGCGGAGTGAGCGGCGAATAGCCATATAGCTTGTCGTAAGCCTCGTTGATAAGCCTGAAGATTGCTTGCCCGTAGTCGTTCACAATCTTCTTGGCACTTGTATATTTCACCACGCTCAATTCATATTTGCGGCTGATGATGTCGCTTATGCGCAGGTGCTTCTCGGGGATGCTTTCGGGAACGTAAATCTTGAATTCCACCCAGTCGATTTCTTTCTCATATCCCAACGCTTCGATATGCGGGGCATAATATGGATGGTTGTAGATTGTTGCCATGGTGCTGATTTGGTCGAAGCCCTCGACGAGAACCCCCTCGGGGTCCATGTCGGTGAAGCCCAGCGGCCCCACGATTTGTGTCATGCCCTGTTGGCGGCCCCATTGCTCGATGGCGGCGAACAGCTTGCTGCTCACTTCTTTGTCGTCGATGAAATCGACAAACCCGAAGCGCATTTCTTTCTTCCCTGTTTTTTCGTTCACTTTGTCGTTGATGATGCCGGCGATGCGTCCCACTGGCTTGCCGTCAGCGTATGCCATGTAGTACACGCTGCGGCAGAAGTCAAATGCCGGGTTGCGGCTCGGGGTGAGCGTGTCAACCTCGTCAAGCACGAGCGACGGAACGTAGTATGGATTATCCTTGTAAAGGGTGTCGATGGGAAAATGCACAAATTTCAGCAAGTCGCGCTTTACAGGTCGTATTTCTCTTATTTCAATAGCCATGACATTAAATTTTTGTGCCGCAAATTTAGCTATAATTTACAAGCTACAAGCCTTGTTAAATTTTTTTATATATGGATAATCACGTCATTTCATTTAAAAAACTCGCTGAAGAAATATTTATTTTGCAGGTTGGTAAGGTTCTGTCCGCATTTTTGTACAACTCCTTGTCAATTGCTTGGCTATTCTTTTAAAATGAAATGGTTGTAAGATTTGGTAACATAAACTATCTCAGGGGAATACTGGTTACAGAGTGTGGTTGAGGAGGGCAAGGAGGACGAGGAGGAGGGCGATGGCGGCGATGATGACGATGTACAGGACATTTGAGCGGCGTTTTTCCACGGCGAGCATCACGTCGCCCATTGTGGCATACTTGCCGGCGCGGCAGTCTTGGACGAGTTGCGTTACACGATGGTTGGTGTATGGCATTTGTTGCAACAGTTCTGTGGCTATTTCGCCGAAGGCTTTCACGTCGTCGTTTTCGCTGACAGGCGATGCACTCGCTTCAGCATTGCCGTCAACTATTTCTACTATGCCGGTCGCGGCATCTACCATTAGCATCTCTTTGGTCAATGGCGTGAGTGGCTCTTGCTGCTCGCTGCGCCACAGGGCGATGGCTTCGGGCAGGCTGCGCAGTATCACATCGGCCGCATCGGTTGTGCGTGAGCGGGCATATCGGTCAATGTATTCGTCGATTGTAATCATTCTAAAAACGTCCAGTTTTATATTTCAGAAGGGTATCCCTTTAGTTTAGTGTTGCTTTCCCGGTGTTGGGGTCGAGGTCGAAGTCCACGCTTGGGGCTTTTACGTGCAGCGAGCCGTCGCTGTTAATCTCGATTTGAGGGCGTGCGCTTCGGTCATCGACGTATGCTATGAAGAATTTTTTTGTGATGTGGTTGTAACCGAACACCGTGCCGCCGTGAGTGACGTAATAGATGTATGTTTCAGTTGAAACTCGGGTATCCATGTCAACTTCGCTGCGCGAGAATAGCGGGGAATTGTAGCGCGTGAGCGTCAGTGTCACTTCTTGCTTGCCATCGCGCAGCAGGCCGATTAAACTGTCGTTGTCGTTTACCCACTTGTGCGATGCGTTCGACGGGGCGGCCATTTCTATCTCGGCTGGCGATGGGTGGTAAACTATGGGCAGCCTGTCGAGTTCGCCTTTGAGGAAGTCAAACTCGGGAGTTTCGCGCTTGTTAGTCACGCTGCCGTAATATAGTGCTGTTCCGTTTGCCATCACGGGTTCGCATTTATAATCAAGTTGTATGAAGTCGCTACTCTCGATATTGAAAAGGACCAGTTTAAGATGGCAGCTTTCTGCCGTGCCGAGTGGCTTTTCGGCAGGGCTTGTCATGTATATGAAATAGAAATAGTTTTTGCCGTCGATTCGCACGAAACGGGGGATGTTTTCGCCTGCAATCTTTAGCTTGTCGCGGTCCATTTCGATAATGCCGTTGCCGTCTTCATATCGCACGATTTCTTTGCCGCAGTGCCAACGTCCATCTTCTTTGTACAGCATGGTGAGTTTGAAGAATGAGCGTTGTTTCTCGCCCGAGAAGTAGTTGATGCCGATTATAATCGGTCGGCTGCCGACCAATGCGTAAGCTGCCGGGCCCTGTACCGACTTGTCGCCTATGCGATTGTCGTGTATGAGTGTGCTGCCATATATTGCCGATGCGTCCACCACATTTATCCGTTCGGGGTCGGTATGGGTAGTGTCAGCTCCAGTGATTGTTTGGTGCGGGTTGGTGGTTTTGTCGCCACCGCCACCCCAGTCATATAGCCAATAGCCTGCTCCGCATAGCATGGCAACTACAAGCACGGTGGCAATGATGCGGTTGCGTCCTGTACGTTTTTTGCGTTGCCTATGGGGTAGCTTTGTGATTTTCGGGTTCGTCGGTGTGTCGTCCTCTGTTGGCGGTGCTGTGCTGGTGTCGTTTTCGGGTTGTGGAGGTTCGTCCTCGGCCATGTCGTTCCACACCATCTTACCGCAGAATGGGCAAAAGACCGATTTCAGCGGTATGCGTTTGCCGCACTCGGGGCAACGCCTCGTGCGTCCGGCGACTGTTGCGCCGCACTTGCCGCATCGTTCCGAGCCGTCGCGCAGCTCGCTGCCACATTCCGTACACCTGTCCATAACTTTATTTTCTTCCAAAGTCTGCCGGTATTTCACCCCAATTGTCGGTATCCCATTTGATTATGCGATTCTTGTAATCGTTGCCCGCGAGCCATCGTTCGGCGCGGGCTACGATGTCGAACAATGTGGCGTTTTGCTGATTACGCTGGAGCGTGGTGCGGCAGTGCCGCTGTCGCACCCATGCTTGTGCCGTGTGGCTGTCGCTGTAGATGGGCATAGTGGTTTTTCCCATTTGCTGGAGCAATGCCAACCCGTGTACTATGGCGAGGAATTCGCCGATGTTGTTGGTGGCGCACTTGAACGGGCCTTTATGGAATGCCACTTCACCAGTTGCCGTCCACACTCCGCGGTATTCCATTGTTCCAGGGTTTCCGCTGCAAGCGGCATCCACTGCAAGGCTGTCGAGAATGATTTCGGGGCAAGCTGCAGAGTTCACCACTGGCTTGTCGGCCATGCCCTTGGCAATGCTGCGCAATAAGTCCATTTGTTGCGACGGGTCGCCACGGAAAGCATTGATTGCTTCCTCGCGTGTGTTGAAACTTTTATAGCGTGCGCCGGGATAATGCTCAACCTGTAGTTTGCACTCTTCCCACGAGTCGTAGATGCCAGGTTGGTCGCCGACCCACACCACATACCATTTAAATTTGTTCCCCATTACTGCTTATGCACATTATGCTAGGCTATAGAAACTGTTTTGAATTTTTACAGAAAAATTTTTAAGGGAAGTTCTTTGTTCATGCTTTGAGAGTCTTTTCGGACGCTTTCGATTATTTTTTTCAACGTTTAGCTCGCTAAACTTATTCAAAAAATAATCAAAATCGCCTCGAAAATCCATCTCAAACCATTGAACAAAAAATTCAAAACAGTTTCTTGATGCGAAGTCGGTCGTGAAATTCCGAAATCCGCATAGCCTATCTTTAAATCCTTTAAAGTTTTCGGCAAAGTTAATATTTTTTCCGTATTTTTGAAGCCCGATACAAAGAGATATAAACTATAATGAACAGACCAGTTTTCCTTATAGGCTACATGGGCAGTGGAAAAAGTTCGCTCGGTAGGCAGCTCGCGCAGGAGATGCAGCGCGACTTTGTTGACCTTGACAAATACATCGAAGCTCGTTTCCACCTCACCATAAAGCAGATTTTCGACGAAAAGGGCGAAGGTGGGTTCCGCACAATCGAGCAAAATATGTTGCACGAGGTCGCCTACTTCGAGAATGTGATAGTGGCTTGTGGTGGCGGCACTCCATGCTATTTCGACAACATGGATTTCATGCTCCGACATGGGTTGACCGTGTACCTTAACGTACCTGTCGAGGTGCTGGCATTGAGGCTGGCTCTGCCAGGGTCGCGCACCAAGCGGCCGCTGATTGCTGGGAAAAGCGATAAAGAGTTGCTCGATTTCGTGCGTGACGGGTTGGGGAAACGGTTAGAGCATTACACCCGTGCCGAAGTGAATTTCAATGCCACGCACCTGCTCAACAAGTCGGAAACCATACAGACGGCCTTACAACTGGCTCAAATAATAACGGATTACGAAAACAACCATAAGATGCAGTCATGAAACAGACACCAATCATAGCCGCCATTGCTGCGGCATCGCTGTGCATATCGGTCGCATGCAAGTCAACGCAAGAAGTTGCCACAACGGCACCTGTCGCAGGTGCGCAGAAATTGCCGCCAGTGGTGCAACAGGCCGAGAGTAGAGTGTTGATAATAATGTATGATGGCAATATAGGCAGCGAAACGCTCATAAAGGCGGCCGACGAATATGGCGCCGAAATCATATACCGTTACGATAATATAAATGGCATTGCAGTGCGGGTTCCCGACGGGAAAAGTATGCCCGAAGCCATGAAATATTTCCAAGCGGTGGAAGGTGTGCTGTCGGTGAGTATCGACAGGCCCGTGAGGCCGTTGTAGCCGCACCTATTTTATTAACCGCTTGACAATGCGCGATGCTCCGCGCAGGCCAGTGGCTACGTAGCGGCGCAACAATGGGTATAGCAGCCGTGCCACTGGGTCGTGCTTGATGCGGCCGTGAACACTGTCGATGAGCGGCCGCGCAAGGTCGCGCCGGCCTTCGCCTATGTATAACCCGGCCAATGCCGTGCGCTTGAAGTCGAGCAGTTTGAGCAGCCGCCCGCGGTCGGGTAGGTTTGACGCATTGCGCAGTGAGCGTTCCACGGCATCGGTGGCGAGTTCCCATGTGCCAGCTTTTGAAGAGAAATCGGTGCCTGTGATTGACTCACGTTGCAAGAAGATATGCACGTCTATGGTCTTGTCGTAGAATGCCACGCGAGGGGCGCACAGCAGCAGCCGCATCGATAGTTCCCAATCATTCCACGTCGGTAGGCCGGCATCCCATCGTCCGGCTTGCTCAAACAGCGTTCGCGACATCAGGCAGCATTGCAGTGGGCATGCCGATGCGTGCAATATGTTGTTTGCAATAAGGTCGGTCTTGTAATATGGTTTTTCGCTTTTCGAGCCATCGAGGTTCACACGGTCGGCTCGGCCAAGCACCATGTCGGTGTTTCCTTGCTGTGCCGTGGCGAGGTAATTTTTGAGCATACCGGGTTCCATGGTGTCGTCGCTGTCGAAAAACAGCAGCCACTCGCCGTTAGACAGGTCGGCTCCAAGGTTGCGCGCTCGTGCAGCCCCTTGGCGTTTCTCTTGCGCCACGACAACTTTGAAATTGTCGTTGCTATTTTGTTGCTTGAATGCTTGTAGCACGTCGAGAGTGCCGTCTGTCGAATTGTTATCGACAAGCACCACCTCGACCGGCCTTAGCGTCTGCGCCAGCACCGACTGCAACGTGCGCGCCACCAATTGCGCCCTATTGTACACTGGAATTATTACCGAAATCATGTCTTTCTCCACCTATGCGGCAAAGATAGCGAAAGTCGGGCGCAAAGCAAGCAGCGGCTGTTGTTTTTTACCCCAGTTGTACACGGCTCTTTCGTTTAACCCATGTTATAGCCTATGGGCGTGTATAAAAATAGCAATTACTAAAACAATCAGCAATCACAGACAGGAAATTGTGTAGAGCCGTCATACCATGGCGGCTCGTTACTGCCACATTTACAGTATATTATGGTCGCCATTGAGCCGCCATATACAGCATATAAATGTAATTGCAATTTCGGCATACCTCTACAATTCACATAAACGTGTCACATTTATATTAGTGATTTTATCGAAAACTTCTGGGGCAAGTCGTTTCCTCAATGTATTCACATATTTCGCATTAATGCGCGATACAGCCTTGCGGTAATATACCGATTGTATGGGAGTGTCGGTTCCAAATAAAATTCTGTCTTCAAAACCATCACGCACAAGCTGTAATACATCTTCTACAGGCATGAAAGCAGTATCGCAATAGCTGTTGGGACAACAACGAAGCACTTCCTTGGTTTCATCCAACGGTCGTCCGTGGGCAAGTATAAATTTTAAATCGGCGTTTTTTATGCACACGTCCTTAAACAACCCAGCATGACAACTATAGTTTTCTCCTGTGTGAAACAGTGTAGGAACATCAAGCAAGCGTGCCACTTGCAAGGCCGATTCCTCAAGTTCGGCATTGTCCATCCATTCGTCATGCAATCCCCAATGTTGCTTCACGCATTTCCATTTCACATTGCTGCCAAGTAACATATTCACAATATCATGCTCTTTTATTGACTGCGGGGTGAGCCATAAAACAGGATATACAGCTATCCCACATTCTGCACCATCATTCATCATGAGCTGCAATTCCTGCATCGCCATCTCATATCGTTCTATGCAAGTTGTAGTTGATGACACCAATGCACCTGAAACGCCTGATTGTTTTAGTATTTGCAACACATCATGAGTGGAGTGGTATCCATTGCTATACCACCCCACATGACAGTGACTGTCTATTATATTCATGCATTAATCGGCATTATTCTCAGACTCCCTTTTTAACTTCTCCACAAGCAATCGCTCTCTTCGCTCTAATTCGGGGCCATACTCTTCTTCTACAATTTCTTTTGTGAGAAATGCTATTTTACAGAAGTGCCGACTCAAAGCAAACATATCGCCACCGCTCTCGTTGAAATTGCGTACAAGGCATCGCGAGCAATAATCACGCGCTTCACACGACAAGCATTCAGGAAACGACGACTCGGTTATAGAACGCAGGAATTTCACTCTTTCACTGTTGTTCCATATATCACGCAACGATTGCTTATACACATTCCCAAGGATATAACCTTGCCAACCAGCACAAGGGTACACATCTCCGTTAACGGTTATGCAACAATTGTCAAAACCCACGCCACAAACCGGTCTTTTGCAGAAATTTTTGTCATAAAGCATTTTTTCGGACAACGGTATTTTCGTCAATGTTTTTTCTTTATAATCGATGTCGTTGCACACAATGTCGCGTATGACTCCACGACACTCTTCCACCGATAATCTATTGGCCAAGTTTGAAGTGTCAAGGTCGGAACGAGCCATCAAAATATAATCGGTTTGGCATTTGACTTTTAATCTTCTTGCGTATTCAAGCACTTTCACATAACCGTCCTTGTTGGCTTTCATCAACGGGCAAGAAATTTGGATAGGTATATCGGCTGCTACAAGCTTTTCTATTGCATCTTTTGTTTTTTGCCACGACCCTTTTACGGTGGTTATTGTGTCGTGTATGTCTGGGTTCATGGAGTACAACGATACTTGCACCAACGATACATTGGCTTCCCGGAGTACAGGAATAAGTGAATCATCCAATGCTATCAAATTAGACAACAATGAAATTTTCAAATCTTTTTTCCTGCAATACCTTATTATTTCGGGCAAATCCTTGTGTAAAAGCACCTCGCCTCCCGACAAGGACACAGACAAACCTCCCATTTCAGAAAATTCATCGATTAATTCTTTCACCTTTTCCAATGGCATGTCCCATCCATGATTTTTCTTGTCGTTGGGTATGTAACAATGTATGCACCGTTCATTGCATCTACTGCTCAATTCAAACTGGAGATTTTGGATTACAGGAGTTTTCTTCATTTCTTCTTCCATAAAATCCTGAGTGCTGACGAGTGCTGTGTCGCGTAACGACTCCTGAGTGTAATTGTCTGTTGCTGTAAATGGAATGGGGTCGTTGTATGAGAAAGACTTGTCCAGTTCGTCCAATTCTTTTTCAGTTTCACCCAACACTATAAACTTTTCGTGTGCGAGGTCGTTAATAAAGTCCATGAAGTCGGAGCGAAGCTCTTCCATACTCACACTGTCGCCAAACACTGTCGCCATGTCCTTTATTATATCTTCCACATTGCGAGGTTCACGTGTAATATGTTTTAAAAAAATGGCTCCTCCACGATTGTATGTGCGGTCATACCTCGTGGTTTGATTTACGATATAGCCATAATTGGCTGTAACTCTTATAAATGTATTCTTTGATTGTCGTACAAGCATTTTCTTATTTTTTATTCACAAAAATGCCGACAAAATAGCAATGTCGGCATTTATAAATCCACGATAATTAATACTGCTTAAGCAGAACGTTCACATTCTTTGCACATTGGTCTATGTCCAAATGCAAGTAAACAGTCACCGGTTTCCCTATTATCTTTCGGTGGGCATCCTGCTGCATAAGAACCAGAAGAAAGGTTTTTTGCAATCACTTTTGGTTTTTCGTAATTATTCATATTCGATAATTTTAATTATTTTTGCCTACTTCCTTTATAGCGTTTCGGCTTTTTCTATTTTAATTGTTACTTTTCGTAGCGTTTCAGCAATGTCATCAGCTCATACACGCAGCGCAAATCGCAATAATACGTTGCACGTTCCCATACGAGTGAATTGTTTTTTATCGACTTTTCGATGTTTAATGTGTAAATGCCAATGAACTTATAGCAGTCACTGTCTTTGAAGCGCATGAAAGTGATTCTGACAATAGGGTGTTCTATATACCTTTTCACATTTCCACTGCGTTTTTCTTCGATGTATTCGGGAGTTTCGCCTTTAACCCCTGTGTAATATTCTTCATATACAGTGTAGTCAGGGCTCAGAATATTCGTCCACCCAGTGCTGTCGTCTTCTTTTGGGCAATAAACTTCGATGTCTTTTAATCCAGGAACGGCAACAGAACCTTTTCTTGGAGCTCTTGCATGAAATATCGCAAAAGCGTCACCGACATTTTTCACGCAGCAATTATTGTCGTTAGCATCCAATATTCCGTTGCTAATGATGCTTGAAACGTCGTTTGCAGTTTGTTCCATAAGTTTGTTGAGTTTAAAGGTGAGTAGTATTCAATAAATTACTGGCTTACTGTTAATTTTTATTGTTATCGCAAATGTAGGTAAATAAACGTGTTAGTGGGTTCTGATTATGTGTCTGATGCAGCGACATTTTGTTTTTAATTTGGACACAGTTTCTAAGATTTAGCAACTTTTAAAATAGAATCGTAGAGGTAGGACGACTGGCAACCTCGTGGTATTTTTTTAATTAGCAGTGGATAGATAGTGGTTCTGGTGCACATTATATGTTGCGGAATGGAAGTTTTGTATTGGGCTAATATCCATTGACTCATATTTTTGTATGCTTAATCCTAAGGATTCTCGTTGCTGCCTGTAAACTTTGCGAGGCAACAGTCCCTTAGGAATCGAATTGGTCTTTTTCTACTAATTCTTTGGAAATGTCTTCAAAAAAGTCGTGCCCAAGTACACGGCTAATTCGTACTAAAAGAGCTATGTCGATACTACTTTTCCTGAGTATCTTGTAAATGTTGGTGCGTGTGCAGCAAATCTGCTGAGCAAGCCAAGCGGCACTGCGTCTATCTTCTCTAAGTTTCTGCTTGATTCGATTTCCTATGTGCATATTCCGATACCCATTGCCGGGTGCTGCCTTGTGTATCCCCACTTAGCAATGAATGGTTGTACAAAAAAGCGTGGATAATGTTCTGTTTATTTTGTTAGAGGCATCGCCAAACGCCTATACGGAAATAAACAGTCCACCCCACGCCGTGCCGATATATCAACCCCTCCTCTTGCCGGGGTGGATAAGGCAAGCATGAGCGTTTTTGGACTGCTCCATCCCTCCGTATCAAAAAATTGGCGATTTTCTAACAAAGGATAAAGCAAAAACGCTTTTATAAAAATATGTCATACAGACAGGGAAACCCCAATCTGTCTGCAAATATAGCACTTTTCTTATATAGGTAACCTTGCAAATTAATTAATTTGTGAATTATAAGTATGGTTTTATTTAGGAATTGTAGGGATGAGCCACAAAATTTCATATAACCAACGGCTTCATTTTGTAGGGGAGGTGGCGAAAAAGCCGTTCTCAGAGAATTTTCTTAAATAGAATGCTACGGCTCGGCAAAGCGAAAAAAAAACAGCAAGCTGATTTTTTTGCATTGCGCTCGCCTTGCACTACTTTTGATAAGATAGGCTACGGCTCGGCAAAGCGAAAAAAACAGCGAGCTGATTTTTTTGCATTGCGCTCGCCTTGCACTACTTTTGATAAGATAGGCTACGGCTCGGCAAAGCGAAAAAAAACAGCGAGCTGATTTTTTTGCATTGCGCTCGCCTTGCACTACTTTTGATAAGATAGGCTACGGCTCGGCAA
>CALUMJ010000010.1 GCA_944321715.1 uncultured Muribaculaceae bacterium
ATAGTTTGCTTTAATTCTATCAATAAACCTGCATTATCAAAAATGTTGCCAAAATGTCACGTTTGCACCCTCGCAATGCACGCACAGCAAGTAACAGACTGTAAATAAAAAGATTGCAAACAACTTTTTATTTTAATTCTATGACAAAATTAACTCCTTCCTTGATATTGCGGCTCGCCGACTCTGCCAATTTGGCACTATCAAAAATGCCATACAACGAACTTCCCGACCCCGACATCGACGCATAAAGCGCACCGCAGTCATACAATGTGTCTTTAATCTCGGCAAGAAGCGGATATTGGGCAAAAACACTCGGTTCAAAGTCGTTTTTCAGGAAACTGCGCCACTCATTCACAGGCGATTCGAGCAAACGTGGAATGAAATGCTCCGAAGGCTTGGGTGTTACCATCGAATAGGCCGCAGCAGTCGAAACCGCCACTGGCGGCTTGACAAGGACCAGCCAATAGCCCGACAAATCGACATTGACAGGCGAAAACTGGTCGCCTATGCCAGTGGCATACACGGGCGCGTTGTAAATGAAAAACGCACAATCGGCTCCGAGCGTCGATGCAATGCTGGCAAGCTCGGCATCACCAAGTGACATACCGCTCAATTCATTCAGCATCTTCAGTGCAAACGACGCGTCGGCCGAGCCGCCGCCAAGCCCCGCACCGTCGGGAATATGCTTGTACAAATATATGTCAACTTCTGGCACACGGTCGCCATAATGGCTGCGCATGAGCCTATAGGCTTTCATCACAAGGTTCTTCTCGGTGGCGCAATTCACGGGATTGCCCGACAGGTGCAACTGCGTAAGTCGCCCATCGCCAGTTGGAACAATTTCCAATATATCATTCAACCCGATGGGATAAAACACCGTTTCGATGTCGTGGTAGCCATCGGCTCGTCGCGAAACAATGTTCAGTCCAAGGTTGATTTTTGCGTTAGGAAAGGTAATCATGCCGCTTGATGTTCATAAAAACAATGCGTGTGAGCCGCAAAGTGTGCGATGTTCACTTTGCGGCACACACGCCACCAAATTTCTTGTTTACTATAAAGGCAAATATATCTTAGCAATATTTCGAGAAATCGGTCTTTGACATATCACCCTCGGCAACAAATGTTTCGTGGAACGCAAATGCGGCACGCAACGTGTGCGGAGTGTGTCCGCCTTTCGACATCTTCAAATATTCGCGCAGCAATGGGCGGTACTTGGGGTTGGCACAATTCTCGATTATCGTTTCGGCCTTTTGTATAGGCGACTTGCCGCGCAAGTCGGCAATGCCCTGCTCGGTTATCAACACGTCAACCGAGTGCTCGCTGTGGTCTAAGTGCGACACCATCGGAACAATGGCACTTATCAGGCCACCTTTTGCAACCGACGGGCAACTGAAAATCGACGTGTAGGCGTTGCGCGTGAAGTCGGCCGAGCCGCCTATGCCATTCATCATCTTCGTGCCTGTAACGTGCGTCGAGTTGATATTACCGAATATGTCGGCTTCAAGTGCCGTGTTCATAGTGATTACGCCCAAGCGGCGAATTACTTCGGGGTTGTTGGAAATCTCGGCAGGACGCATCAACACCTTGTCGTGGAAACGGTCGATATTATCGAAAAACTCACTAATTGCCTCGGTCGAGAAAGTTATGGAACATGTGCTGGCAAAGCGGCACTTGCCCGACTCGATGAGCTTGAGCACCGAGTCTTGAATCACCTCGGTGTACATGTCAAACGACGGTATGTTGGGGTTGGCATCAAGGCGCGCCAGCACAGCGTTGGCTATGTTGCCCACGCCCGACTGCAACGGCAGGAACGTGCTGGGAATGCGACCGGCTTTCAACTCGCCGAGCAAGAAGTTGCACACATTCTCGCCAATCATCATGGTGGTTTCGTCGCTCGGAGCGAAAGGATGGCCGCCTTCAGGTACATTGGTCTTCACCACGCCGACGATTTTGGCAGGGTCGATGTGAAGTACCGGGCTGCCAGCTCGGTCGTTGGGCTTGAAGATGGGAATTTCCTTGCGATAAGGAGGGTCGAGCGGAACATATATGTCGTGCAAACCCTTGATTTTGGGGTTGATGCCCTCGTTCACTTCAAGCAGCACCTTCTTGGCGAGCATGGCAAACGTCGGGCTGTTACCTATGCCTGTGCCGAGGACAGCATTGCCCTCGTCGTCGATACTCTGTACCTCAAGTATGGCAACATCGAGCTGTCCGAATGTGTTGTAACGCATCTTTTGCGCAAGTTCCGACAAGTGCAAGTCGAAATATTCTATCGCACCGGCATTGATTGCCTTGCGTGTATCAGGGCAACCTTGGTAGGGGGTGCGCTTGTTCACGGCATTGGCTCGTGACAATTCTCCATCGACACAATCATTGGTCGATGCGCCACTGAACAGGTTTATCTTAAATTCGCGGCCAGCTTCATGCTCCTTCTTTGCTTTTTGAGCCAAAGCCACGGGAATTGCCTTGGGCGTACCACACGCCGTGAAGCCCGAAAAGGCAACATTTGCACCGTTGAATATGAAATCGGCTGCTTCTTCTGCTGTTATTATAGGATACCTCATATCGAGTAATATTTTGTGGTTTTAATGTTAAAACTTGGTTTTCAATATCTCATGGGCTATGATTGCCCGCTTCCAGTCTTGTGGCACGGCATTGCCGTCGTCAAGCTCTGCCACATACGGGTCTGGCGCAGGTGCGGCAGGCCGCTGAGGCTCATCGGCTATGGCTCGCTGCCCCTCGTTTTGCCATGCCCCGTCCATGATTGCCGGTGATTGGGTAGCCTCGGGAATGTCGTTGGATGGTATCCAATCGTCATGCGCAACCACATCGCCGCTTGCTCGCCTTGCATCATCAATAATGGGAGGCATGGCCTGGGTAGGAATTGGAGGCATCTGGCGACCACGCTGCTGACGCCGCGCGCCTTCGCCAGTTTGCTTCGACTTCGCCGATTTGCCTAAAGCTCCCAAAAACGATGCCCCGATGATTATTATCCACGGAATTATGTCAGACAAGTCCATACGAGCAAAAAATTTCTCCAAAAGTAGCAATTTAAAGCATAAATAGCAAAAAAGGCTATTGAAAAAACTAACCCATCCGAACAATATGCCAACTAATCAAAAAGGTGTACCAGAAACACTTCCCGGCACACCTCTTAATCCATAGGGAAAGGTTATCACACCAATGTCACGAACACATCGGATTCACCATCTTCGAGGCTAACTTTGCCTTCGCGGGCAAGCCAGCCAATTGCGGCATAAATTTCTTTTTCCTTGAGTTTGGTGGCCTTTTTAAGTGCCTTGACACCCAATTTGCCCTGCTCGTTAAGAGCAACCCAAACCAAGCCTGCCCAGTTTCCAATAGTTTCAACGTTCATAATTGTTCCTGCTTTTTAGTACAAATAAAAATTTTGATTGCAAAGCTGGTGCAAATTTACTATTTTTTCAGCTAAAAACATGATTTTCTGACAGATAATTTCACCCAGCCACGTCCCTCAAAACATAAACCGTTATATATCACACAATTAACACAATTATGCCAATAGACGTTAATGCTGCCATAGCATTTCACTTTTGGCACTTTTATCTGTAATTTTGCCAAATGATGAAAGGATTGGGCAATTATATAACTGGTCATTATGGCAAACAACAAAGGGATTGAAGCAATCAATCCGATTGACTATAACGAATTGAGGGTGTATCAAAATTGGCAGAACCCACCTCGTAGGGACGCACGGCTCGTGCGTCCGCGTGCCGCAAGGCACTGTTAACCATTTGTAAGTTAGCAGAATATACAACTGGTTGCGCAACGGACGCACGAGCCGTGCGTCCCTACAAAATTACGCAAATCTGCATTTTGATATACCTCCTTTGCCATGGGGACACACTGCCGAACTCATGGATAATAAATAGCATACGATGACGAGAAGCAGAAAGGAAATGAGTAAATGGTTAGAAACCACGACTGGTTCTCATGGGATTCATAAACAAAATTAAACACGCAATCTATTGTGAAAGGATTAGTGATTAAAAACACCGGAAGCCACTATGTGGTGAAATGTGACGACGGCAACGAGGTGAATTGCCGCATCAAAGGCAACTTTCGCATCCGCGGCATTCGCACCACCAACCCAGTGGCCGTGGGCGACCATGTGTCAATCTCGGATTTCGCCCCCGACGGAACGGCATACATTACAGCCATCGAGCAGCGACGTAACTACATAATACGCCGTGCAAGCAACTTGTCGAAAGAGTCGCACATTATAGCGGCAAATATCGACATAGCATTCCTCATCGCCACCATAAAGGAACCCGAAACAAGCACCACTTTTATCGACCGCTTCCTTGCCACTGCCGAGGCATACGGCATACGTGCCGTCGTAATAATCAACAAGACCGACCTGCTCGACGAGGACGAGCAGCAATATGCCGAGGCTATGCAATACCTTTACACCTCAATCGGTTACGAAGTCGTAATGATGTCGGCGACAAGCAACGACAACAGCGGCATCGACCATATTTTGCAACTTGCCGCAGGGCGCATATCGCTATTTTCGGGCAATTCGGGCGTGGGAAAATCCACTATCATCAACCGGCTAATCCCTGGTGCGGGGCTGAAAACGGGCAGCATAAGCGCAGCACACCACACTGGAATGCACACCACAACGTTCTCCGAAATGTTCCCGCTGCCGTCGGGCGGCTACATCATCGACACTCCAGGCATCAAGGGGTTCGGAACTATCGACTTCGACAAAAGCCAAGTGGCGCACTATTTCCCCGAAATTTTCCGCACCGCCGAGGGATGCCGCTACTACAATTGCACCCACACCCACGAACCCGGCTGCGCTGTGCGTCAGGCGGTGGACGAAGCGCGCATCAGCCAGTCGCGCTACACGAGCTACCTGAGCATACTCGACGACGCCACCGAAACCAAATACCGAAAGCCATTCTGACCTGCTCTCACCTCCCCCAATTGTCGCGGTCGAGATTGCGGTAGCTCAACGCTTCGCGCAGATGCACCAGCCGCACATGCTCGTCGCCGGCAAGGTCGGCTATGGTACGGGCCACTTTCAATATGCGGTCGTAGGCGCGGGCCGACATGCTCAAGCGCGTCATCGCCTCTTTCAAGTGCGCAAGCCCCTCGCTGTCGGGTGTGGCATATTTCCTTATCAGCCGCGGTGTCATCTGGGCATTGCAATGTATTCCCCGCTCGCCGCTGAAGCGCATCTGCTGCACCTCGCGGGCCTTGACTACACGCTTGCGAATTTCTTCGCTGCTTTCCGACGGCGTGGGCGATGCCATTTCGTCGAATTGCACCGGAGCTACTTCAATCTGTATGTCTATGCGGTCGAGCAACGGCCCCGAAATCTTGCTGAGGTACTTGTGCACGGCACCCGGCGGACACACGCACGGCTTGGTGGGATGCCCATAATAGCCACACGGGCAAGGATTCATCGACGCCACGAGCATGAACGATGCCGGGTAATCGACCGAATACCTTGCGCGCGAAATGGTGATGCGGCGGTCTTCGAGCGGCTGGCGCATCACTTCAAGCACTTGCCGTCCAAACTCGGGCAACTCGTCTAAGAAAAGTATTCCATTGTGGGCAAGGCTGATTTCACCGGGTACTGGATAGGTGCCGCCGCCGACCAACGCCACTGGCGAGATGGTGTGGTGCGGTGCACGGAACGGGCGGCGAGTCATGAGCGTGGCTCCGCGTTCCAGCTTCCCTGCCACCGAGTGGATTTTGGTGGTTTCGAGCGCCTCCTGCAGGCTCAAAGGCGGCAAAATCGACGGCAAACGCTTTGCCATCATCGACTTGCCCGACCCAGGGCTGCCCACCAATATTATATTGTGGCCGCCGGCACAAGCCACCTCAAAAGCTCGCTTGACATTTTCCTGCCCACGCACTTCCGAAAAATCAAAGTCATATACATTCACCGTCTTGAAAAACTCCTCGCGCGTGTTGACCACCGTCGGCTCAAGGCGGCACTTGCCGTTAAAGAAGTCGATGACTTCGGCAATGTTGCCCACGCCATAAACGTCGATATTGTTGACAACGGCCGCCTCCTTGGCATTGGCCCGGGGAACGATGAACCCCTCATAGCCCATCTCGCGCGCCTTGATTGACATCGGCAACACGCCCTTAATGGGCAGCACCGACCCGTCGAGCGACAACTCGCCCATAATCATGAACCGGCACAAGCGGTCGGCCGCCACTTTGCCATCGGCGGCAAGTATGCCTATGGCGAGCGGCAGGTCGTATGCAGCCCCCTCCTTGCGCACATCGGCCGGCGACATGTTCACCACAACCTGCCGCCGCGGGAACGACTGGCCACACTGCTTCAGCGCCGTCCTTATGCGCTCGTTGCTCTCCTTGACGGCCGTGTCGGGCAATCCCACTATGGTATAACCTATGCCCGTGTCAACCGACACCTCGATAGTGACAATTATCGCGTCGATGCCCTGCACCGCCGCCCCGAATATCTTGGTAAGCATAATACGCTGGTTATATGTATTGCACAAATTTAACACATTTGCCGCTAATATGCACCCCGCCAAGCGTCATTTTTTTGCCTTGCACGCACTGCGCCACTGTCAATTGCGCCTGTTTATCAGGTTCACCACCACTTTCACCATCACATCTTTCTCTTCGGTACGGCTCTCGGCTATCATCAGCGTTAGTGCCACGAGCGTGTTGTCGGCGATGCGCTTCGACCCATCAGGATTGTATAGGATGCCGTTGCCGGCCATGAACCACAGGAACAACGTGGCGGCTATGCGCTTGTTGCCATCGCTGAACGAGTGGTTCTTAGTGACCAAGTAGAGCAGCATGGCAGCCTTTTCCTCTACCGACGGATAAAGGTCCTGACCGCCGAAAGTCTGGTATATCTGCCCGATTGAACTTTTAAACGAGTCGTCTTTCTCATTGGCAAACCATTGGCTGCCGCCAAACTTTGTTTTAAGTTCTTCGATGGCCTTCATCGCCCTTCGTATGTGGCATGGAACTTAGCCTCGTTGGTTGTTTGTTCCACCGACAATTGCTGGTAGTCATATTTATCGAGCGTGTCTAATGCGTAGGCGTAGTCCGACACTACCTCTACCAAGCTGTGAGCATCGTCCGATGTTAACGTCTCTTGCGCCTTTACCGTGCGGTCTAAGACGGCGACTAATTGCTTCAACTCGGCATATCGCTGCTCGGTCAAAGATTTGTTGACAGCATACCCCTTCACCAAATAATCTTTCAGCACACGGTTGGCCCAAATGCGAAACTGTGTGCCACGCTGACTTTTCACTCGGTAGCCGACCGATATTATTACATCAAGAGAATAAAAAGCTACTGGCTGCTTCACTCCATCAACACGCAAAAAATGCGTGTTGATGGACTTTTCCAACTCGTTTTCCGAAAACACATTATTAATATGCTTCCTTACAGTTTTCTCATCTCGGTCAAACAGGGTTGCCATTTGGTTGGCCGACAACCAAACTGTATCATGCTCCAACTTTACCTCAATGGTTGTCTGTCCGTCCACCGCCCTGTAAATCACAATCTTGTCGTTAAAGTCCATATTCAATATTTCTTAAACAAATCCAACAATTCACAAATATAACACAAAACTCTCTTAACGCAAAATACCACTCCACACCCAAAAAATCACGAAAGAACCGTGACAACAGAACCAATCACCAATGTCAGACAACAATCGCAATCAACCACCACTTCCCGAAAGCCCATAGCCGTTTCAATTGAACAAACAGTAGAATTTGCAAAAAAAACTTGCTAAAATCGGGCCGTAGAATTTTGCTTTGCCACCGCCGTGAGCTAACTTTGTGGGTTAAAAAACGAATCACAATGCTCCAAGCCGCTTTATACCTCATTCCTGTGCCGCTGAGCGATGGCCCGACGAGCGACGTGCTACCACAGCGCAACATCGCAATTGTGGGCGAAATCGGCCACTTCATAGTGGAAAACGTGCGCTCGGCGCGCCGCTTCCTGCGGCAGTGCAGCCGCGACATCGACATCGACTCGCTCACATTCAGCACTCTCGACGAGCATACCCAACCCGAAGAAGTCGCCGCAATGCTCCAGCCGCTGCGCGATGGTCATGCCATGGGCATAATCTCCGAAGCCGGATGCCCTGCCATTGCCGACCCTGGCGCCGATGCCGTAGCAATCGCCCAACGCGAGGGGTTGAAAGTGGTGCCGCTCGTGGGGCCGTCGAGCATCGTCATGTCGCTGATGGCTTCGGGGTTCAACGGCCAAAGTTTCGCATTCGTCGGCTACCTGCCCATCGAGCCTCGGCAACGGTTGCGCAAGCTGCGCGACATGGAACAGTGCATCGACAGGCTCGACCAGACGCAAATTTTCATCGAAACGCCCTACCGCAACAACAAGTTGATTGCCGAACTGGCCAAGTCGCTCCCACCACGGCTGCGCTTGTGCGTGGCAAGCAACATCACGGGGCAAAATGAAACAATCGTCACACGCACCATCGGTGAATGGGCGCGAGCTAAATACGACTACAACAAAATACCTACCATTTTCCTCCTTTACAAATAGACAATGCCCAAAAAGAACATAAAAAACACCCGGCAACAAACTATAATATTCGACAGCGACGACTTCACACCGCCCGAAGAGAGCATGGATGCCGACGAACCCGATGACGAACCGCAATTTGCATTCGGCAACGACTCCACTGCTCCTGCCGACGATGCCATGCGCTTCATCAGCTTCGGCAGTGGCAGCAGTGGCAATTGCGCCTACATTGGAACCGCCACAGCCGGGCTGCTCATTGATGCCGGCATCGATGCCACCAAGGTATTTGAAGTCCTTGCCGACAACGGAGTGACGCCAGAGATGGTCAAGGGGGTGTGCCTCACGCACGACCATGGCGACCATGTGCGATATGTTTACCAGATTGTGAGGCGACACCGCCACATACGCATATATTGCACCCCGCGGACATTAGGCGGCATCCTGCGCCGCCACAGCATCTCGCGCCGCATAAAGGACTACCACGAGGCCATATTCAAGGAAATTCCGTTCACACTTGCCGGAATGACACTGACGGCATTTGACGTGTCGCACGACGGTACCGACAATGCTGGCTTCATGGTGGAATACGCCGGCAGCCGCTTTGTCGTGGCCACCGACATGGGCATTATCACGCCTCGTGCCGACTTCTACATGAAGCAGGCCAACTACCTGATGATTGAATCGAACTACGACGACACAATGCTCACCAACGGCCCGTACAAGGAATACCTTAAAGCCCGCATTCGCAACGCCACCGGCCACTTAGACAATCGCGTGGCAGCTCGCTTCGTCGCCGACAATTACTCTCCCGACCTGAAATATGTGTTCTTGTGCCACTTGAGCCACGACAACAACACGCCCGATGTAGCCACAAACGAAATGCGTACAGCACTCGAAGCGCGCAATGTGACCGTGGGCAAGGGCGAAGGCACACTCAGCGACCGAGCCAAAGACGTGCAAGTGGTTGCACTGCCCCGCTTCGACCCTTCGCTATGGTTCGTCCTGCGCCATCACAGCTACATAATCTGAACAATGAACAATGGAAAACGCACCACACTGTGTCTATTTGCGCCATTGCAGATTTGATTACATTTATATTTTTGTAGAGCCGTCATACCATGGCGGCTCGACGACAGCCCGATTATGACCGTAATATACTGTAAATGTGGCAGTAACGAGGGCATATCAAAATTGGCAGAACCCACCTCGTAGGGACGCACGGCTCGTGCGTCCGTGTGCCGTAATGTGCTATTAAATCACTATGTTTCAGCCTAATATGCACCTATTTGCGCAGCGGACGCACGAGCCGTGCGTCCCTACAAAATTACGCAAATCTGCATTTTGATACACCTCTACATAATTGCCTGCCAGTAATTGCTGATTGTTTTAGACATTGCTGTTTTGCCCCACAGACAACGATTAAATTATCAAAAAAACTCCGCCGGATTCGTAAACCCGACGGAGCTAAAATCATCAACTGAATTGTCAATTATCAATTGTCCTTTGTCAATTGTTTACTTAACAATTACCTTTTGTGCCTTGCCGTCAACCTTAACTACATATATGCCAGTCGAGCAAGCTATGTTGGTCAAGTCGCCCTTTTCAATCAGCGCACCGGCAATGTTGTAAACCTCAACATCGTTTGCATCGCCAACAATGATGATTTCACCGTCACCACCGATAGCTTTTGCACCCTCTTCGGCTGCAACGTTGCCAACGCTTACGCTACCGCCAACTTCGCCAGAGATAGTTATTTCAGCAATTTCCCATGTAGGAGCTGCGGTAGTTGTGCTTTCATAGCGGAATGCAAGACGCACCTTGTTGCCAACAAAGTCAGACAAGTCAACGGGGTCGGTTGTGAACTCATTCCAGTTATTACCAACAGGGCGATTAGTTGCCTCAAGTTGAGTCCAATCGGCCGTGGTAACATTGTCGATATAATTCTTCGAAATCATAATCTGGCAGTAATCCTCAATGTCGTTACCGTTCAGAAAATTGACAATTTCGACAACTTGCAATTCAGCCTTGCCAGCTGTTGTCAGGTCGATTTCGGGAGATACGGCCCAGCTTTCGCTTTCTTTATTACCACCAACGTATGCACTGGCTTTCAATTGACCATAACCTTCATCCCACGTCCATACATAAGACAATTCTCCAAGGTTGACATCTTGGAACGTGTAACCACCGTTCGATTCCTCGAAGTCTTCGCCATAGAACAAGTTCGATATAGTATATGTAGCTTCGGCAACTGCGCTCACTGTGCCATCGAGTTCAGCAATAGCCTTGATAGTAGTTGTTTCTGCTACTTCAATAGGAGCGGTGTATTCTGTCGAAGAAGTGGTAGGCTCGTCACCATTGACAGTGTAGTAAATTTTAGCACCTTCTGCTGCTGACAATGCCACAGTTTGAGCTTCGTAATAAACACCGCCTTCGATTGAGAAAGTAGGAGCCGGAACCACCGTTTCACCGCTGCTCGCTTCATAAGTGAGAACTATCTGTGCGATGCCTACTTGGTTGCTTTGGCTGCTGAATTGAATTCTCAATGCTTTTGTTCCAGTAGGAAGGGCATTGTCCTCTAAGCTAAAGTTGTCGCTTGAAGTTTCAGTATCTGTAAACAAAACGCCATCGACGCTGTATTGCAATGTTGCTGTTTGCGCCTTGGTTGTCCATTGCTTCAAAGTTACGGCAACACCTGTGATGTTGTAACTATTAATATCATTCAGCGCAACTGTCACATCACCACCTTTCGTGACAGGGCAATCAGTAAGCGTAGTCGATTGCTTATTAGCGCTCGCAAATGTAACTGTTGCTACATCAAAAGTAACCACATGTTCAGAGTAACCGCTCTCCCATTCTTCTGCTCCATCAAAATTCCAGCCTACAAAATCCAATGTCGCTGTTTCGGCAAATGCGGCCATTGTTGACATTGTCAAGAATGCCATTAAAGAAAGTAAAATTTTTTTCATACTAATGAGTTTTTAGTTAATAATTCGTTTGAGCAGAGTTAATGCTCTGCAATGACAAAGATAAACATTTTATCGACATTCTGTGATAACAAAGCGGTAAAATATCGCCCATTTTCGCTGAGTAACCGCTAAACATTGTTAACGCCACACACCAGCAGCCAGAACCGTAGAGCCGAAGCTATATTTTGACATACCCTCGACACTAAAAGGCCGTAATGTAGGGGGGTATCAAAATAGCGATGTCTGGAACAATCAGCATTAAAGACAGGCAATTATGTAGAGCCGTCATATTATGGAGGCTCGTTACTACCACATTTACAACATATTACGGTTGCATTCAAGCTGTCATTGAGCCGCCATGATATGACGGCTCTACAACAAAGTAAATGTATTTGCTATTTTGACATACATCTATAAATGGATTTGTATGACACAGCCCTGCATGAGATATGTTCCGGCAATTGGCGAAAAAAATAGCCTGCTATTTTTTTGCATTGCGCTCGCCTTGCACTATATTTGCACTAAATTGAATTTAATAGCCCAAATTAACATATCTACAATATTATACTTATATAAATCAGAAATCGATGAAACAGTATTTGAAACTATTCGGCGCACTAATCGTTACCGCATTGGTGGCAACGGCTTGCAGCAACGATGACGACCAACCGACAACCTACACAATGCGCGCCAACGACGGCCGCACAATCACCATAACATCGGCAGTAGAGCAATATGCCACCGAAGCCGACTTCGTGAAACTGCTGAGCGGCACCGACCTGGTACTGCCCTCCGACGAGGTGCGCAGCGGCACCGACGTGACTACCGAGCGCGACACCGTGTATGGCTACGACGGCGAGCCATACTTGCTCAACGATGTGTGGCAACAGGTTATGCTGGGCAGCTGGTGCACTCGCTACGGACTTGAAGCTGGCAAGAAATACCTGCTCAACTTCAAGCGCGTCACCAAGTATATACCTTGCACTTATAGCCAAATAATAGTGAAAGGCTCATACCTCCCCACCGACCTGCGAATGGGATACTACAACGGCAGCGTGGGCTACACAGTGTCGGACGAGAACACGGGCGGCAAATATGAGGGCTACACCATGATTGCCGTGATGGGCTATGACATCGACGGCAACGTGGTCAACATCCACTACCCCTGCGAGCCGTCGGAACTGCGCTGGCAATATTTCACCCTCGAAACTGCCAATTAACCGCCCACACAACAAGCCTCATAGTGCATCAAAATGCAGATTTGTGCAATTTCGTAGGGACGCACGGCCCGTGCGTCCGTGTGCTGCAAGGTGCTATTAAGTTACTATATTTCAACCTGATATATACCTATTGGCGTAGCGGACGCACGAGCCGTGCGTCCCTACGAACCAGATTGATGCTAATTTTGATACACCCTCTACACAATTGCCTGTCTGTAATGCTGATTGTTTCAGCCTTCGCTATTTTGATACACCCCCTACATAACACCCCAGCACGGCATCTCGGCGACGTGGCAATCAGCGGTCATGCTTGGTGTAGGCCGAAAATTCGCAGCCATACTGCTCCACGAGCATATTGTCCATTTCGTCGGCCTTGAAAGCGAAGTTGACGATGTTGCGGCGAATCTCATCGGCATACGCTTCGGTGATGTCGGCAAGGTGCAGACGATATGTGAGGTAAATCTGCCGTCCGTCAATGCCTATCTTATAGGGCGAAAAATCGGTGCTGAGCATATAATCGAGCACACGTTCCACTTCCTTTTTAGGCAACAAGTTGATTGGCGACACCATGAAAAGGTATGTACCGCTGTTGACAAATATGCGTATTTCCGAGCTCCCCTTGTGGAACAACCAAGCCTCGTAACCGTCACGCGCCAGCACCGGGTTGATGCCCATCTGCTCAATGGCATCCTCGCAAAACTCGGCCAGCGGCGAATAATGCCGCTCGTCAAACACGCCCTCGGGCAATTGCTCGCCGCACGACGGGCAATACTCATCGACATCGGCTATAAGCTCGTCGCAACTGGGGCATTGCACATGGAACGTGTCACGAGCCATTCCGCCGACCGATTCAAGCACCTTGCGCAACGACTCGATGCGTATGCCGAAGCCCATGTTGTCGGCATTTGTAAATTTGCTCACCGTTATGCCCACCACCTCGTCGCGGTCGTTGAATATGGGGCCGCCCGAGTTTCCGGGGTTGACGGCGGCATCGGTCTGTATGTAGTATTGCCCCTCCATCAGCTGCTTAGGTGCCGACACAGTGCCTTCGGTCACCGTGAACGGCATGCCATACGGGTATCCCGCCACACGTATTTTGCCGCCGATGGCAAGCGAGTCGTCGCTGGCAAGCGAGAGGTCGGGCAGGTGCGAGAAATCATGCTCGACCGCCAGCAAGGCGATGTCTAAGTCGGCATTCACCAGCACCACCCGCGCCAAATAGGGATTACGTTCGCTGTCATGCACCGCCACCGAGTGGTAGCCGGCCACTACATGGTAATTAGTCACAAACAGGTCGTAAGACTTCAAATAAAAACAACTGCCCGAACCGCCGGCATGCGTCACCTTGAAAACAAGGCTATATATACTGTTTTCCATTATGCTCAAAATTTAAATTTCTCACTCGTTTTTCATATAATTTGGCAACCCGGCACCCGTCCACTTGTTTTGCAGCGACGACAATGCAGCCGCTTCTATATTGCCCTTCATTATGTTGTCGATTGCCTCGAACAGCGGCTTGCAAGCCTGTTCCATCGGCTGGCCGCTGGCATCTTTCAACGCCTTGCTCATCACCCGCTCCACCATCGAGGGCATGTCGTTGTAGTAATATGCTTCATAAAATATATAAAGCATACGCACCACAGCCCTTTCGTAGTCGTCTTGCTGTATCGAGGCTATAGCATCGTCATACACGTTCTTGAGCAGTTCCTGCATATTCTGCAACGATGCGCTTCGGCGGCTCGACACCAACTTATCGACGTAATAAAGGTCACGGGCAAGCTCCTCCATCGGTGTCGCCAGCAGTTTTTTAAGGAAATCGGTCCCGCGTGCCACAAGTTCCTCGACAGGCAGCTCGGCATCCATCCCATTTATGGCACGGTCGATGTCGTTTGCAAGTTGTCCTTGCGGGTTGGCAAAATGTGCAATCTGGTAGAATGTGGTATCAAGCACGTTCCACGAATATCCATACGCACGCACCGCATTATAGTCGGCAATAGCCTTGAGCGTATCGTTGCCCACAGCCTGCAAGCCCTCATACACATATTCCACCGTCTTGGCAGGGTAAGGCTTCACTTTCGGCTCGTAGCAACGTGTCGCGCCAAACTTGGCGCAAAACTCGTCGTCGTAACGGTCGCCTATGCAACATATATTCTGCAACACGCCATATATTTTGTGGGGATGACTCTGCGCCAGCGCAGTGGTATAGCACATTTTAAGTCGGTCGCCCTGCTTCACGAATCGTGCCAGCAACAAGCGGTTGATATTCAGGTCGGCTATCTGGCGCAACATGGCCACGCGCCCCTTTTGCGGCAGGTTCAGGAAATCGGCACTGATGCTCAGCTCGCTGGGTGTAATCACAATGTCAACCACAATCGAGCCGTGGGGAATGTGAAATTCAGTTCCCTGCTCATTGCCATACCTTGCCCGCGCGCCCTCATTGAGGTAATCAAGCAAGCTATGCAACGCCTCGACATATTTTCCCGCTTCATACAGGGTTATACTCTGGTCATACAGTTCCCTGCGCACCGGTTTCTGCGTGGTATTGGCTACAGGAGTTATAAATGGCAATGTATTTTTCATAAGCTGTCGCTAATATTAATGGTAAATAGATATTGCAAGTTAAGAAATATATGCCATTGCAGCCAACGTTCGCCCTTAAAAGTTGTTAACTGCCATCGTGCAGCAAAACCGTGACGCTACAACATCCTCCAATTTGTAGCACTACCTATCAACAATAAATTTGTTTTGCAGGAACAGCGGCCGATAACTATGCATAGACAGTTTCGCGCCCTGCTGCATACGCAATTTTTTAGCGTGATGACTGCCGATTGCGGCAGAAAAGCACTATATTTGCCGTTGCGGCGGGAGGTGTATCGCATCGGCCGCTACAAAGTTATCACATGCTATTACTATGAATGTTTTACGTGGAATATTTCTATCGTTATTGATAATTGCATCGTGCGCTGCCGCCGCAGGGCAGACACAGCAAGGAGTGGCAAAAACCAAGGGGAAGCTCAATGCCGACGGCACTGTCACGCCGGGCAAAATGTTGCAAGGGGTGACTGTGAAAGTACACGGACGCTCGGCAGTGCTCAGCAATGCGCAAGGCTCATTCTCATTTGTAGTGCCCGGCGGAAAATACATGCTCGAAACTGTAAAGAAAAATGGGTACCAGCTGACCGACCCCGACCTTACTTCGAGGCAATATACATTGTCGAGCAACCCGGTGATGGTAGTGCTTGAAACTCCCGACGAGCGCACCGACGACGAACTCGCCAACGAGCGCAAGATTCGCCGCAACCTGCAACGACAACTCATGCAGCGCGAGGACGAAATAGAGGCATTGCGCGAGGAAAACCGCATCACTCAAGAAGAATACCGCAAACTGCTGCAAGAGCTATATGCGCAGCAAGAAACGAGCGAGAAACTAATCGCAAAAATGGTGCAATACTATTCAAGCATCGACTACGACCAGCTCGACGACTTCAACCGCCAGATAAGCGCATACATAATCAACGGCGACCTTGCACGTGCCGACTCGATGATAGCCTCGAAGGGCGACATCAACAGCCGCGTGGCGGCACTGAAGCAGCACCAGGCTGCCAATGCCGACGAGGCTGCCGAACTGGCACAACGACAGCAGGCATTGCAACAAAGCCAGGCCTATGCCCAAAAAGAGCTTGCCGACATAGCACAAGACTGCCACCACAAGTATGAAATATGCAAAATGCAATACCGAAACGACTCGGCTGCCTACTACATAGGACTCCGGGCCTCGTTAGACACTGCCAACGTGCAGTGGCAGCTCGATGCCGGAAGCTACATCAGCGAATACCTCGCCGATTACGACCGCGCGATGAAATTTTATCAATGCGCCCGCCGCAACGCCATGCCAAACTCGGCCGACGAAGCAGCCTGCTTGGATGCCATCGGCAGCGTTCACTATTTCAAGGCCGATTACACACAGGCCCTCGAATATTGCCAGAGAGCCTTGGAAATACGCAAGAATGCACTCGGCATGCAAAATTCAGACGTGGCGAACAGCATTGCCCACATCGGACTCATCTATGACAGTTCAGGCGACAGCAACAAAGCCATGGGATGCATCGAGCAAGCCATCGGCATCGCACGGGAATTGCTCGGCGACAACAGCATTTCGGTCGCTACAATGATAGGAAACCTCGGCACCGTGCACGAAAGCCGCGGTGAATATGCCGAAGCTCTCGAATGCTTTGAAAAGCAACTTAACACAGTATTGGCCGAACGCGGAAATAACGACCCTGCCGCAGCCCGCTGCTACAACAACATAGGCGTGGCATACTCGGCAAGCGGTGATTACACCCGGGCAATCGAGGCATACGGCAAAGCCCTCGACATATTGACAGAAATATATGGCGGCGACCACCCTGAGATAGCAATAAACTACAACAATACAGGCGTGGCATACGCCCGCAGCGGCGACTATAACTCGGCACTTGAATATTTCACCAGAGCATTGGAATTGTCGAAGCACAGCGTCGGCGACAACCATCCATCCATAGCCATACGGCTCAACAATATCGGCGGTATATATTATTACCAAGGCAAATATGCCGATGCCATGGAATGCTACATGCAGTCGCTCTCAATACGCGAGCGGCTGCTCGGAACGAAACACCCGAGCGTGGCCGAAAGCTATTCAAGCATAGGCATGGCATATTGCGCCCTCAATGAATATGACAAAGCAATAGACTGCCACGACAGGGCCTACAACATATACTGCGCCACCATCGGAGCCGACCGCCCCGCTTCGGCGATGTGCCTTGTTGACAAGGGCGAAGCCCTATACCTACAGGGCAACAGCGACGAAGCCCGCAACTGTGTGGAAAAAGCGTTGAAGGTATTGGCACCACTCGGCGACAACAACCCAAATGTGACGTATGCCCGTGAATGGTTAGATAAAATAAACACTACAAAATAATGATGGAAACACCTGCGACATACAAATATTACGCATTCATAAGTTACAACTCCCGCGACACCAAATGGGGGAAACGGCTACAACGCAAATTGGAAAACTACAGCATGCCCACAACGTTGTGCAGCGAGCATGGCTGGAAGCGCAAACCCATGAAACCGGTGTTCTTCGCCCCCACCGACATTCAACCCGGCGGATTGACCGCCGAACTGCAAGAGCGGCTACGTGCTTCGCAACACCTGATTGTAATATGTTCGCCCAATTCGGCCCACTCTAAATGGGTAGGACAGGAAATCGCTTATTTCCATAGCCTCGGGCGGACCAACGACATCCACTTTTTCATTGTCGATGGCATTCCACACAGCGGCGACGAGGCTACAGAATGCTTCAATCCCATCATCAAAGAACTCGGACTGCCAGAAATACTTGGAGCCAACATTCACGAGAAAGTGTTTCGATGGGCGTGGCTCAACAAAGAACGCGCCTACGTGCAACTGATTACCAAGTTGCTTGGAGTGGAATTTGATGCCGTGTGGCAACGCCATAAACGAATGCTTGCAAGGCGCATCGTCGCATGGACGATAGGAGGTGCCGCCGTGATTGCAGCCCTGTTGACGGTGTGGGCAACAAACCAGCCCGTGAATGTGGGTATTGCATTGAACGAAGCATCGCTGCACAATAGCAACTTGCCGCCATTGCGAAACGCCGTGGTAACGATGACTCTCGACAACGAAACCAAGACCGACACTATCACCAAAATCGGCGACAATGCAATCTTCTCGAATGTGCCGCACCGCTACATAGGGCAAGAGGTAGAATTGGCGGTAACCTGCCGCGACTTTGTACCTATCGACACCACAGTCACACTGTCCGAAGCGTTGACACTCGACATTGTCCGCGATGCCAGCGTATATGGCAACATACGTTTCAAGTTATGGAATTCCACCACCGAGCAAACCGTTGCCGGCTGCAAGGTCGAAATCGACGGCTACACGGCTGTGTCGGACAATAAAGGTGTGGTGACACTATTTATCCCACTCGACAAACAAAAAACCTCCTACACTGTCAACGCCACAATTCCATTGCTCGACAACATCATCTACACTCCCTGCGGAGAAGACGACATATTGCTGACCGAATAATTCACAGCACCCTATTTTGACATTGCGTGTAGGGGCTGTTGTTGTTGAAGGTGTATCAAAATGCAAATACATTTACTTTGTTGTAGGGGGTGTATCAAAATTAGCATCAATCTGGTTCGTAGGGACGCACGGCTCGTGCGTCCGTGTGCTACAAGGCACTATTAAATCGCTATGTTCCACCCCCAATATGTGCCTATTGACGCAGCGGACGCATGAGCCGTGCAGTAGTGTCTAACAAAAAGTGTTAAAAAGGTTTCATAACAATCTTGGCAATAGGGCATTAGGGTGTTTTTTTTAGGCGCGGAGGATTTTGAAACGCATATAGGGTGCTACATTTGTGGCGAATAGCAAAATGTCACGATATGGCACAGATACCTTACGTTTTCACCCAACTCGTCCGATGGCTGCCGAGGGACAAGTTCGACCGGTTGGTAGGCAAGTACGGCGGCAACGCCTATGTCAAAGTTTTCAGCTGTTGGAACCACCTCCTTACCATGGTATGGGAGCAGCTTACCGGGCGGCGCAGCCTCCGCGACATATCGGCATCCCTGCGCGCCCACGCCGACAAGGCCTACCGGATGGGGATGGGTTCGCATTACAGCAGGTGCAACATAGCCAACGCCAACGCCCGCCGCAACGTGGCCATATACAGGGAGCTGGCGCAGGCGATGATGCACAAGGCCGCGGCGGCCGGGTGCAGGGACCAAGAACTCGGCCACGTCGCCCGGGCGTTCGGCATCGGGGGCTTCTTCGCCATAGACTCCAGCACGGTCACACTCGACCTCTCCAGGTTTCCGTGGTGCGTGCCGCAGGAGGGCGCGGGCGGCGTGAAGGCGCACACAATGTACGACATCGTGAGGGAGGTGCCGCGGATGTGCCTCATAACCGGGCATGAGGAACGTGACCAGACGTTCATGGGTGACTACCCCTACGAGGACGGCTGCCTGTACCTGTTCGACAGGGCGTACATGAAGACCCCGGGACTCGCGGCCGTGGCGCGGGCGGGAGCCTTCTTTGTGGTGCGCAAGAAGAAGGACATACTGTACCGCACCGTGGGAGAATCCGTCCGCTCCGGGACGTATTCTGACAGCCCGATAAAGTTCACCGGGCGCTGGGCGTCCAGCGGTTACCCGTGGCGGCTGCGCATGGTGTCGTTCGACGTGCCCGGCAAGGACGGGACGATGCACCTGCTGACGAACAACACCGGCATGCCGGCCGAGACAATCGCCCTGCTTTACAAGAACCGGTGGAAAATCGAGACATTCTTCAAGTGGGTCAAGCAGCACCTCCGCATCAACTCTTTCTACGGAACGTCGGCAAACGCTGTGATGATACAGATATACACCGCGTTTACCACCTACTGCTTGCTGGCGCTTGTCGCCGATGCCGTGCGCTTTGGCGGCAGCCTGTACGATTTTGCCAACCTCGTGAGCGTTTCCCTGACCGAAAGGGTGTGGCTCAGGGACTTGGTGGACAGGTACGACCGTGCCGGCGAACGCATTGAACAGAGGCAGCAGCTCTCCCTATTCTCCAACTATCATTTTGCTAGTTGTGGGGACTCGCACAAGGACAAAAAAATGTGTTAATTTTTTTTGTTAGACACTACTGCATGAGCCGTGCGCCCCTACAAAATCGCGTAAATTCCTGATTTAGGCACAGCCTCACAATGCGGCCATGCTCGAATAACGCACTGCACAAAACTGCGTCAGCAAGGTGCAGACACAATCAAGACACTAATTTACTAATGGATTATTTCGGCGCTCACCTGTCCATGCGCCGCTGCCATAGGCTCACTTGTTATTGATGGGACGGCAAGCTCCCATGTAGCGTTTGTTGTAGTATGCTTCGTTGGAATTGCTCACACACACGCCTTGTGAAGTGCTGGCATGGATAAAATTAAATCCCGAACCAGCCGAATCGACCTCGGTGACAATGCCCACATGGCCTATGTTCTTATTCACGGCACGACCATTGAAAAACACCAAGTCGCCCGGCCGTAGCTCATCTTTTCCCACAATCTTGCCATTGTTGATTTGCTGGCGCGAAGTGCGGTTGAGCGTGTAACCAAACTGGGCGAACACGTAGCTCGTGAACCCCGAGCAGTCAAAAGCCTTGGGGCCATTTGCTCCACGGCGATAACGTGTGCCTTCAAACGAGGTTGCAAAAGCTATGATTTCTTCAATCAAATTGTTGGTGGCTATGCTGTCGCGGCTTTCAAAGCTGCCTTTCAAACCTTCTTTCCAAAAACATGCACTGCGGAACACACCCATATAATCGGTGGCTGCAAGCACAGCCGAATCTACAGGTTGGAAAAGTGCCGACTGCCGCAACTGCTCAAGCACCGTTCCTGGCTTGCGTAAATTGCTCACCTGCCCCCACGATGCAACCGACCCCCACAGCATACCTATCACTATGGCGGCTAAAATTACTATGTTTTTTGCAAGTTGCTTCATTGTTCCAATTATTTTCCACGCAAAAGTAGTAAAAAAATGCCTATTGCCGTCACTCCGTTCAAAGCTATTTAGTGTTTTTTCTAAATTTTTTCACGACCACTCAATGAATTTAGAATCTGTTAATCGACTCGTTTTTTGCTATTGCGCCCGACTTGCAGTATCTTTGTAGGTGCAAAGCAGCAAGCCAAGCACCGCTGGCCACAGCAGCAGGCAGGCGTGCATTTCTGTCTTTTTGCACATTACAGCAGATACTCGTGCATTATGCCTGTCGGCGAGTGGTACGTGCCGCACGGCAGATGCGGACATACAACCAATAAATAAAGAAATGAACGAAGCAAGTTTAAACCAACTTTATTTGAGAGATACGGCGTTCCAAGACCTGATGCAAAAGCGCGTGTTCAACGTGCTGCTCATCGCCTCGCCCTACGACTCATTCATGATTGAAGAAGATGGCCGCATCGAGGAACAGCTATTCTTTGAATACGCCGCACTCAACCTCAGCTCGCCTCCACGCGTGACACAAGCCCGGAATTACGCCTCGGCAATGGAGAAACTTGCCGAAAAGCATTTCGACATGATTATCGCCATCCCTAACGCCGACATCAGCGAAACATTTGCCAGCGCAAAAGTCATAAAAGGGCTCTATCCCGATGTGCCCTTCGTGGTGCTGACGCCATTCTCTCGCGAAGTGTCGCAACGGCTCATGGGCGAAGACTTCAGCGGAGTCGATTATGTATTCAGCTGGCTCGGCAACGTCGATTTGCTGCTGGCAATAATAAAATTGCTTGAAGACAAACTCAACGCCGACAACGACGTGAACGTCGTGGGCGTGCAGATGATATTGCTTGTGGAAGACTCGGTGCGATTCCTCTCCACAATACTGCCAACCCTATACAAATTCCTGCTGCGGCAGTCGCTCATATTCTCAACCGAGGCACTAAACGAACATGAGCAGATGATGAGAATGCGAGGCCGACCCAAAATAATGGTCGCACGCGATTATGAAGAAGCCATGGCTGTATATGAAAAATATGGGAAAAACATGCTGGGCGTGGTATCCGACATTTCGTTCAAGCATGGCGGAGAAAAAGACCCATACGCCGGACTGGCATTCGCTCGGGAATTAAAGTCGCGCGACCCATTCCTGCCAATAATCATGGAATCGAGCGAAGCAAACAATGAAACGGCCGCACACCAATTGGGCTGCGCATTCATCAACAAAAATTCCAAGCAGCTACCCACCGACCTTGGCAATGCCCTGCGCCAGTATTTCGGGTTTGGCGACTTTGTTATCCGCGACCCACAAACGGGCAAAGAAATATTGCGCATCAAGGACTTGAAAGACTTGCAGAAGCACATTTTCGACATTCCCGACCGCTCGCTGCTATACCACGCAAGCTACAACGACATATCACGCTGGCTGTACAGCCGTGCCATGTTCCCTATCGCCGAAATAATCAAGCAACACCGGTTCCGCGACATAAGTGAGGCCCCTGCCGTAAGGCAACTGTTTTTCGACCTCATCGTCAAGTATCGAAAGATGAAAAACCGCGGCGTAGTGGCCGTGTTCCACAAGGAGCGTTTCGACCATTACTCCAATTTCGCGCGCATAGGCCGAGGGTCGCTTGGCGGAAAAGGACGCGGACTGGCATTCATCGACTCTATCATAAAGAAAAGCACAAAGTTTGACGACCTCGACGGCGTGGGCGTGTCAATCCCTCGCACCGTGGTGCTGTGCACCGACGTTTTCGACGAGTTCATGGAAAGCAACAACCTGTATCCAATAGCATTGTCCGACATTCCCGATGAAGATATTTTAAACGCATTCATCGCGGCCAAACTGCCCCAATGGCTCAAAGACGACTTCACGGCACTCTTCGAGGTCGTCGATAAGCCGCTCGCCATACGCAGTTCCAGCCTGCTCGAAGACAGCCATTACCAGCCATTTGCCGGAATATACTCGACCTACATGATACCTCACTTCGACGACCACGACGAAATGATGCGCCAGTTGCTGGCGGCGGTGAAGAGCGTGTATGCTTCGGTGTTCTTTGCCGACAGCAAGGCCTACATGGCGGCTACCCGCAACGTCATCGACCAGGAGAAAATGGCCGTAATCATACAGGAAGTTGTCGGACGACAATATGGCGATGTATATTACCCGTCGTTTGCCGGCGTGGGACGTTCGCTCAACTATTACCCCATTAACGACGAGCAGCCCGAAGACGGTGTCGCCGAAGTGGCCGTCGGGCTTGGAAAATACATCGTCGATGGAGGGCTGTCGCTGCGGTTCTCGCCACGACACCCCGACAAGGTGCTGCAAACCAGTATGCTCGACCTTGCCCTGCGCGACACACAGACGCGCTTTTACGCCCTCGACATGAAAAGCGGCTCTACCAGCAATTTCAGCGTCGATGACGGATTCAACATAAAGAAAATGCGCATACAAGATGCTGCCGGTAACGGGTCGCTGCGCTACATGGTATCGACCTACGACGTGAACGACGGTGTGCTGTATGACCACGACTCGGGCCAGGGTCGCCGAGTTGTCACATTTGCCAACATTTTGCGGCACAACGCATTCCCATTGGCGCAAGCTATCGACTTGATGCTCACCGAGGGGCAGAAAGCCATGGGAAGACCTGTGGAAATAGAGTTTGCCGGAATGGTGGGAAAAGACGACACCCCCATGTCGGGCGAGAAAGGACAAATCTATTGGTTGCAGATACGCCCCATAGTTGACCGCAAGGAAATGCTCGACGAGAAAATAATGGAAACCGACCCACAGAACCTCATTTTGAAAAGTTGCACGGCTCTCGGGCACGGCATGACCGACAATATCACGCACATAGTAATGGTCAAGGAAGAGGAATTCTCGATGTTCAACAACTCGCTCATCGCACGAGAAATCGAGAAACTCAACCGCAATTTCACCGAGCGAGGCGAAGGATATATACTGATAGGCCCCGGACGCTGGGGGTCGAGCGACACGGCACTTGGCATCCCGGTGAAATGGCCGCATATCTCATCGGCAAAGCTAATTGTCGAAACCTCACTGCCCGGCAACCGCATCGAGCCAAGCCAAGGTACACACTTCTTCCAAAACCTCACCTCGTTTGGTGTGGGCTATTTCACTGTCGGCGCACCCGGCGACGGCAGTGTATGGGACAAGGCATACCTCGACTCGCTCACTCCAGTGTCGGAAAGTCGCTTTGTGAAAGTCCTGCACTTCGACAAGCAACTCACCGTGGCCATCAACGGGCGCAAGAGCCTCGGGGTCGTACTCAAGCCCGGCGTGGAAATCGCCGATGACACCAAACCCGAAGCATACAACGATGACATATTCGATGTAAATCAATAAAGCTAATTCACTTTCATATAGACAACACTGTAAATTATGGCATTTCTCAAAAAATTGAAAGCTATGTTTGGATTCGGCGATGCCGGCAATGACGAAGAATTAACCGAAATGTTCCTCCCCTACGAGGCTCAGCATCGCACGCCATATATAAATCCTTTCAAAAAAGAGGATGACAATATCGCTATGGACAAAAACAACAACACCACAAAGAGCGACGACACCACTGCCGAAACCGAAGTTGCTGTAATCGACAACCCAGAACCGGCAGGCGAAGAAATCGCTGCGGATAACGAATTTGACGAATTGCCCGACGAAATGTACAACGGCGTTTTGTCGATAATAAATTCCACATTGCCTACTTTCGTGAGGAGTTGCCTCGATGTAGATGCCGAGAAAAGGGCTATCGCCCAAGCCCTGGGGCCGCACATAAAGAATGCCATGCAACGCGTGAAGACACAAATGGCGGCCGAAACCGGACGACAATGGAAGCAAAAGCAAGCCAAAATGGAAGCCCAAGTAGCACAGGCCGAAAATCGTGCGAAAGAGGCTGCCGAACGTGTAGCACAAGTGCAAGCAAAAGCGCAAGCCGCCGATGCACAACGCAATGCCGTGAACGAACGCTGCCGGACGCTCGAAACGCGCATCGCCGAGCTTGAAGCCGAACACGAGCAGTTTGAACTTGAAAACAAGAGCCTTGTAAACAAGGTAAAAGTGGCACAAGTGTATGCCAACGACATAGAACGCTACAAAGAAGAAATAGCCGAGCTGCACAAACAGATTGACCAGCTGAAAGCGGGGCCCGATGCACAAGCCATAGCTGCTGTCGAAGCAAAGTGGAGCGAAGAGGTTGCACGGTTGCAACAAGAATTGGCCACAAAAAATGCCGACATCGACTCTTTGACCAAAAAAGAGGAGGAAACTGCCAAACAACTGGCAGCCACACGCGAGGAACTCGACGACGCTTTGGCGGCAGTGGACATCGTAAACGAGGTGCAAACCATGGTGGAAAAACAAAGTGCGCAAATCAAACAACGCGACGAGAAAATAGCCTCAATGCGCGAGCAAAGCAACAAACGCGAAGCCGAGGCTGCTCGCAGCTACAACGATTTGAACAATGAACACATAAACCTGAAACGAAGCTACGACTCGCTCAAAGCCGAAACACAAAAGTTGCGTGAAGCCATAGCAAATGCCGACAAAGACAAGGAAGAAGCCGTAGCCGAAATGCAGGAAACCCTATTAAGAACCGAAAAAGAGGTCGAAGACTTAAAAAGGCGTTTGGCTGCAATGACGGCAAAAGTCGAGGAAGCGCAGAAACAATCTTCGCCCGACAACTCGGCTGTTGAAAACCGCACCGAAGAACTGAAAAAGCAGCTCGAAGCGGCAGCTATGCTAATCGAACGCCGCGATGCCACCATTCAGGAGTTGAACGAAAAAATCAGCACAATGACGGGAGAGCTATCGTATGCCCACATGTCGGAGAGTGAAAACCGATTGAAAATAAAGCAACTAACCGCCGACCTTGAAAATGAACGTCAAGCCGCGAAACGGCTTGCCGACAAACTTGCTGCAATGCCTGACACAACCGACAACACCCCACAACCGACAAAAGCCTCAGGCAGAAAACCCGGACGCCCGCCAAAAAACACCAAGCCCGAACCTCAAGCCGAACCACAAGCTGCAACTATCGAAGAGCCTGTAATCCAAGACTCCGAAACTGCAAAGCCTGAACCTGAATTGGAAGAGGCTGTTAAGCATGTGTTCAAAATCAGCTTTGACGACGATGCAAACGCCGAAAATAGTGACGACGCTACCATAACTTATGCCACGATGCAACACGACGAACATGAAACGCACGACTTGCTGCAACCCGAGCTACCCATTGCCGACACCACTGCTATCGACAACCGCCAAAGCTACAATGATGTCATCGACAACCCCGTGGAACCGCCTGCGGCAACCGACCTGCTCAGCGACGAGCAAAATATCGACAACACATTTGAAACGAGCGGCAACGACCTGCCAGTCCTCGATGACGATATAGAATGGTTAATGCCCACTGCACAAGAGGACGAAACCGATAATGACAAAAGCAGGGAAGACGATGCACAAGCGACTGAAAATGCCGACAACGACAAAACAAACGAAAGCCCAGTCCAGCAACAGATGTCGCTGTTCTAATACAGAACCACAAAAATTAAGCGCACCGTTATTTCACAACAACGGTGCGTTTAAAACCTTAAAAATCTAATCCTATGAAAAAACTTGCTTCAAAGGTACTACTTATTGGCACTTCCGCAAACTTGGAGCATTGAAAATATATGTAAATTAACTTAACGACGCTTAATTCACTAACCGTCCGCCCACTACACACTCGGCAAAAAAACAAAGACACACTTTTGTTGTGCGCAACATTATTTGTTACTTTTGTAAAATACTAACTTCATTCAAAAGATGTTTGCTACACTGATAAATCACGGAACGGAGATAGGACAGCACACCGGCAACGCTATAGACGAAATGATAGGACAGTGGGACGGTGCCGTTCCGCTGCTTGACGGCAACTGGTATTTCACTGGAATACTGGCTATTGTGTTCATCGCTTTGCTGGCGGCTTGTGTGCTGAACCGCCGTTGCTGGAAATTCATGTCGCAGCACATAAAAACGATGGCTCTGGTAGTATTCCTGCTCGGCGTGGCACTATACTACATAGGGTTCAACGATGGCGGCAGCCGCAACAATGTGTTGGCTCTTCTCTTCCGCGCATCCATTTCTTCGCTCGAAATGTTCGTGTCGGGGTCCGACTTGATTGAAGTGAAACACGTGCTGCACGGGTCGCCGATATACATGACCATATTTTCAGTAACACATTTCTCGGCGGTGTTCATCAGTGCCATTTTTGTGCTGCACTTATTCGGGCAGCGGCTAATGTCAAGGCTTTACCTTTGGCTGAAAAGGCATTCACTTTGCGAAAAAGTGTATCTGTTCCTTGGCATAAACGAAAATTCGATGATTCTCGCCGAAAGCATCGCCGCCGGGCGCAACGACCTGCTGATATTCGTGAAATTCCCAAGCGGGCAACATGCCCATTCGTCGCGATACACATTCAGCCACTTTTTCCATTCGTCCGACAGCGACATGGAGCTGTATGCCGAACGCATCGAAGCCCTGCACGGCGTGATTGTAAATGCCAACCGAAAGATTGATGCCAGCATTGCCGGTGACGGCGGCTGGAAAGCATTCTTCGGTAAAATAGGGTTGCTGCAAGCATGGAAAACCATGACACGCTTTAAGCAAGCCGAAATATTTTTGCTATCGGAAGACTACAAAGACAACATCGAGGCTGTGGCAGCATTGAAAAAGCAAGACAGCATGGCCGCATGCCACATGCTCCCAGGCAATTTCAACATATATTGCCATGCCCGCCGCAACAATTTCACCGACGGGGTGATTAGCTGCCCGGGACTAAAATATAAAGTACACCTAATCGACTCATCGCTGCTTGCAGTAATGCAACTGAAAGAGAATGGCGAATACATGAAAAGTTACGGGCGCAACCATCCTGTCAACTTTGTCGATGTTGATGCGGCTACCGCCACCGTGTCGTCGGTTTTCACTGCCTTGGTAATTGGATTCGGCGAAACAGGGCAAGATGCGCTGAAATTCCTGTATGAATTCGGCTCGTTTGTCAAGTCGGTGGAAAAAGGCAACGACGGTAAAGACTGCATCGTGGCTCAAAAGAAAAAAATATACGTCGCCGACTACGACATCGAACGGCTACGAACCAAGTTCCTGACCGATATTCCAGCATTGGATGGCTCGGAAGCAATAGAGTGGCTCGAAGGCATGACCACCGACAACCAAGCCTTCTGGAACAAATTGCGTGAAATAATCTGTAACATCAACTACGTGGTAGTCGCCGTTGACAACGACGAAGATGCTTCGTCGATAGCCATACGCTTGTTTGAGTTTGCCTACCGTTACCGCGACAATATGGACAAATTCAAAATTTACGTGCGGCTGCACAACGACACCAGCAAACGCGAAATCGACGCAATAAGCAAATACACCGTTACCGACACGGCCTCTGGCAAGAAAGTGCGAGGCATCGAAGCATTCGGCACAAACAATGAAATATTCTCATACTCCAATGTTGCCACCGTATCGAAAGAAGCCGATGCCAAGGATTATTTTTTTCAATACAATATTATATCGGCCGAAATCGACAACAATATTACACCGCAAGCTCGAAATAGCAAAATCGAAGAAATCAAGAAACTACAGGCCGAAGGATTGTGGCGCAGCCGCAGGGAAAACATCGTGAAACACGATACAATCGAGGACGAGGTGAAAATCGGCTATCAGGAAGAACAAGACCGTTCCGACGTGTGCCACATTTACACAAAACTCGTCTTGGCTGGAGTAATCGACAAAAACAACCACATAGACCGCAACCACTTGCAGCAAATGGTGGAAATGACTACACGTGACAGATACAATGAATATTCGCGTGCGGCAGGCGGCAATTTCGAGCAACTGCTGCACAATCTGAGCTATTGCGAACACTTGCGATGGAATGCCAAAATGGAATTGCAGGGGTTTGTCCACGGTGCAAACAAAGACTTCAGGAAGAAAACACACCACTGCATAGTCGATTGCAGCGAACTAATCAGGAACGAGCGCACCAAAGGCACATTTATATATGACGAAGCCGTGGTCGAACTCAGCTTCGCTAAGGCTCTACAGTGGCTCAAAGCCGAGTAACCACTCTTTATGAAAGTGCGCCAAAATTTGTAGAGGGTGTGCCAAAATTGGCAGTACACACCTCGTAGGGACGCACGGCTCGTGCGTCCGTGTGCTGCAATACTTTGTTAATCATTTGTAAATCAATATAATATACAACTAATTACACAGCGGACGCACGAACCGTGCGTCCCTACGAAGTGGGTGACTGCCTATTTTGATACACCCTCCTACAAAATTGCGCAAATCTGCATTTTGCCCCCTCTACAACAACCGCCATACGGCATTCAGGTACACCTTCCTACACGTGGGTACATCGTTATTTCGGCTTCCTCCCTCACCCACAACGGGCCATATAGTCGTGCATCGTGCCCAAAGCCGCCTGTGCAAATCGGTAACTACCATCGACAGGTCGCACCACGCAGCGAGCCACAGCCAACGAAGGCACATCACCGGGCGACAGCGAATAGAGCATCATGCGGTCGTCGTGCAACACTGCCACAGGGGAATAAGTGTCGCCACGCAGATAGATATTGCGCTGGCACAATGCTTCATACGACCCTGCCAGATGGAATTGCGTCACGCCGCACCGCCAACCGTCCAACCGCCACTCCACCGGGCGCACACACTGCGATGGCAACGGCACTGTTACAACTCCCTCGTCATCGATTTGGGGCGACACGTCGCCACTAAGGTCTTCCACTGGCAACAACGACGCATCGCCATGCCACAATAGCCACGCATACCATTCCTTTATGTCTAACAGCAACACTTGGTCGATGTCGATGCCGTCGTCACGCTCTATGGTGCAATCACGCCGTGCCGGCAGCAACCGCAACCGTGTTTTCCACAATTCGAGCATCTCCTCTTCATCAAGGTTAAACATCATATTGTCGTTCATGGTACAAGATAATTTTCAGTTCATCACAAAGTTACGTCCACCATTACCCGCTGGCACACTCAAAAGGCACAAAAAAATGTTGGAGCTTGTAGCTGATGTACAAGCTCCAACACTTATAATGGGTCAATATAAGCTATTTTGCTTATATATTAATAACCATAGTTCTGGTCTGACGACGGGATAGCATCGTTGGTCGAGAATTCAACACGCGGAATCGGGAAGAGTTGGTTCTTGATGAGGTACTCGTTCCAATCCGATTCAGACGGATTTTCATTGTCGAGCGGATACCAATATTCACGCCAGCGAGCGGTGTAGTTCACGCTCAAGCCATAGTGGTAGCAAGCGCTGGTGATGCTGTCGTTGTTGTTGCGCAGCAACACTTGCTTGCGCCATTCGATACCGCGGCGGCGGGTATCGGTGAAACCATCAAACTCGGCGCAAAGCTCGAAGAGGCGTTCATTAAAGATATATTCGCGAAGGTCGCTCTGGCCCATTCCGCTGATTGCCTTTGGATAAACGCCGTCACCGCCAGTAGATTGGCGAGCACGGTTAAGCACGCGGTTTACATACTCGATAGCAGTACCGGTGTTGCCAAGTTCGTTCTCAACGTCGGCCATCAACAGCAAGAAGTCGGCGTAACGGTAAACATACAGGTTGTTGTCGGCATAACGACCCGAGCAGTTTTGCGTCATATATTTGCCGAAGTATGACCAGTCGTTGATATTCCACGAGTCGGGTTGCTTGGTCTTGCAAAATTCTGCACGAACAATCGAGTCAAGTTCCGATGGCTTCGGGTTGCGCACATCGGCAAATTGCTCGTTGCTGTAATCGCCAGGAGCATTCGTCGAAGGTATCGTATAGTTAATCGAATCGACAATCTGCCTTGTGGTCGTAACAACTGGCACTTTAATAGGCGGACGGCCTGGACGCACAACCGAGTCAACCCATGTCGTGTCGTTCACTTGCTTAGAAACCAATGGATATGCCGTTTGCAATTCGCTGGATTCTGCGCCGTTGATGTATTTATACCACTTCGAGATGAAAGTATAGTCGAGGCGAGGGTCGCCTTGGTAGGTACCACGTGCCCAGTTGTAGAATGCCTTGCTTGGCTGGGTACGACCCCACGATTCACCCACCGAGCTGTTTTGCGGCGAGAATGTCCAGTGGAGCGAGTTGTAACCCACGTTTTCGGTAGTGTTCATTGTAGCGTCGATGACGAATACAAATTCCTTTGAGAACGACAACCTTTCGCCGCCAAAGAGCGACTTGAAGTCACTTTCGAGGTCAAATACATTTTCGAGGAACACCGAGTCGCCATATTCCTTGGCCTGAGTGAAATAGGTGTGGCTCGATTGCATCTCGGGCCATTCTTGCTTCAACTGGCCAGATGCCCAAGCGTCGCCCTGCTCGGCTGCCCAAGCGTTGCAACCCATCAACCAATACAACTTGGCCAAATAGGCGTAGGCCGATGCCTTGCAAGGTGCGGTAGGTGCGCCCGATTCAAGCACCGATTCGTGGTCGAGGTCGGGAATTGCCTCGGTCCAGTCCTTTATGATTTGGTCAAGCACTTCCTGACGCGATGCGCGCGGTTGGGGAATGTTGTCCTTGTCGGTAGGTACGAGGCGCAATGGCACACCGCCCCAGAAGTTGTAGAGCGAGTAGTAGCACACGCCGCGCATGAATTTGGCTTGAGCCACCATGTTGGCCTTATTGTCAAACTCCGAGCTGCGGTCGCTCTCGCAAGCCTCTATGAATATGTTACAGTTTGAAATGGTCTGGTAGAGTGCACCCCAGGCACGGTCGTTAAACTCATTGTCAATCGATATGCTGCCATCGACATATTGAGCACGGATATCCGACATGTAATATGATGTCCAGCAAATACCCGATGCTTCGGTACTCATCTCGGGCAGCAACTGTGCAAACGACCCTTGTATAGCCATCAAGCCGTAGATGCCGTTCAACGCCATTTGTGCCGATGCTTCGCTCGAATACACAATTTCTTCGTTGGTAGTGTATTTCGGGTCTTCGTCAAGGCATGAACTCAATAGCAGCAAACCCGACAAGAGGCATAATGATATTTTTTTCATAATTGTTGTTTTCTGTAAGTTTTAGGTTAGAATGATACGTTAAGACCGACAATGTATGAACGCGTGTTCGGGTACGAGCTCATGTCGATGCCCGGGCGTGTTCCGTCGAATGCGAAGCTGTTAACTTCGGGGTCGTAACCCGAGTAATTGGTGATGCAGAATGCGTTCTTCACCGATGCATATACGCTGATGTTGGAGAAGCGTATTTTTTGCACGATGCTCTTCGGCAGGCTGTAAGCGAGAGTGATATCAGAGCAGCGCAAGAAGCTTGCACCTTCGATATACTTGTCAATCACAACGCGCGGAGTGGTCGAGTGCATCGACGGGGTGGTGTTGCTGTAGTTGGCACCTATCCACGGGTTGTTCTCGCGATACATGTCATAGAATGCTTCCTTAGTCACCATCTGGGCCGATTGCGAAGGCAGACCGATGTAGCGAGTGTTGGTGTTGAGCAGGTCATTGCCCTTAGTGCCGTTGAATGCAAGCGACAATGAGAGGTCTTTCCAACGGAACGATGTCTGGAAACCGTATGTGAAGTCGGGGTTCGGGTTGCCAAGTATCACCTTGTCTTTATCGTCAACAACACCGTCCTTGTTCTGGTCAACAAACTTGAGGTTACCGGCCGACAGTGCACCTACCGATTGGGTCACTTCGTCCAAATACGGGTCGTTCTCTTGGATAATGCCATCGGTAGCGTAGCCGTAGAAGAGGCCCGGAGCTTCGCCCTCGATGAAGATGTTGGCTTGACCGAAGTGGTCGCCAATCGAGTTACCCATGTAGGCTTTCCAGTGTTGGCCTGTTCCCCATTCTTCTTCTGGCAAACCGAGGTTGCGGATTTCGGGGTCGTTAAATGCTATGTTACCCGAGAGTTCCCACGAGAAGTCTTTCGTGTCGATGATATAGCCCGTGAGGCTGATTTCGATACCGCGGTTGCGCATGCTACCTTGGTTGATATACATATATTTGTAACCTGTCGAGGCTGGAAGCTCCTTCTGGATAAGAAGGTCATTGGTCGTCTTGTGATAGAGGTCAACGCTACCGGTGATGCGGTTCTTGAGGAATGCGAAGTCGAGGCCGACGTTGTATGAGCGTGTACGCTCCCACTTCAATTCGTCGTTCGGCAACTTGTCAACCACAAGGCCCGACAACTTGTTACCGCTACCGTCGGCTGTTTGCACTGCGATAGTACCGCCGCTATAAGTGTCAACAAGCGATGTGCCGTAGGTCGAGAATGTGCTATACGGGTCGATTGACTGCGAACCAGTTTCACCATAGCCGGCACGAATCTTCAATTGGTTAATCCAGCGAATATCCTTCATGAAGTTTTCTTGCTCCAAGCGCCATGCAACGGTGGCTGCAGGGAAGTAGGCCCAACGCTTGCCCTCGGCGAACTTACTGGAACCGTCGCCACGGATAGATGCAGTCAACAAGTAGCGGCCATCAAGGAAGCTCAAGTTGGCACGTGCCAAGAACGACAGCAGCTGGTAGTCGGCTTGAACAGGTTGCTTAACCTCGGTGTTACCGGCGATGTGCATACCATTCAGACCGAAGTCATATATTTCAAAGTTGTTACCTACGGTCGTTTGTTGGAGCGAGCTGTAATCGTCGTATGTAAGACCGGCAACAGCATTGATGCTAACGAGGTCTTTTACGTCATAGTTGAACGAGAACACATTTTCCACCGTGTAGTTGCTACGGTTGAATGTCAATTGCGACAGGTAACCGTTCTGCATCGAACCAGTGTAAAGCGTGATGTCATACCAGCGGTCGCGGTTTTGCAATGCGATGTTACCACCGGCGCGCAAGTTATAGGTCAAGTATTTGCAGATGTTCCACGAGAGGTCGAGCGAGCCGCGGAATGTCTTTTCCTGAGTGCGGTCGTCATAGTCCTCTACCCATGTCCATACCGTTGCACGGTCGGCAAGGTTAGGAGTTTCTGCCTCCATTTCCTCTTGTGTACGTATGTAAGGTGCGCTGGTAAGGGCCACGTTCGACACGGCACCCGTTGCACCACCAGTGGTGTTACCACCGGCCATCATGTCGTTCTCCTTGATTGAGCCGTTGAGCGACATGGCCAGTTTCACTGTCGGCGACAATTCGGCATTCAAGTTCACACGCAAGTCGCCTTGACGCAAGCCTGTTCCTTGCACCAGACCTTCGATATTCTTGTACGATGCCGAGGTGAAGTAGGTGATTTTTTCGCTACCACCATTCACCGTCACGTTGTAGTTTTGCGAGAATGCCGAGCTGTAAATCTCTTTCTGCCAGTCCATGGCATTCAAGATACGCCACACGTCGTCCTCGTTTTCGCGGTATTGTTCGCCGATTTTACGGTAAACAGTTCCGTCATTTTCAATATGGTATTGGAAGAAGTCGTTCCACACCGTTTCGCCAGTTTTATCGTCAATTTTAGTAAGCTTCCAGTCGTCGTAGCTACCGCCGTTTGCCACGTCGGGACCACCGTAAATCATGCGACCGATGGCATACTCTTCAAGGTTCATCATGTCGATGAGCTTGGCGGCGTTGGCTACTGTGAAGTTGGCCGATGCTGTCACCGAGGTCTTGCCCGATTTACCACGCTTGGTGGTAATGAGGATTACACCGTTGGCACCACGCGAACCATAAATAGCCGTTGCCGATGCATCCTTGAGCACTTCGATACTCTCGATGTCGGCAGGGTTCAACGACGTCAGCGGGTTGGTGGCAATGGTGAATGTACCGTCGTCACTGCTTGCGAACTCACCGGTCGAGGCTTGCGGAATGTTATCGATTACATAGAGTGGCTGGTTGTCGCCGCGGAGCGAGTTGGCACCACGGATTGTTACCGACGATGCTGCACCCACTGCCGATGAAGAGGTACCTACCGACAGACCGGCAATCTTACCTTGCAACAGGTTGTCGATACTGGTCACCTTGGCTGCATCTTGGTCGGTCGGCTTCAGTTGCGAAACGGCACCCGTCAAGTCGCGCTTCTTTACCGTACCATAACCAACTACCACTACCTCGTCGAGTTCCTGGGCGTTCTCTTCCATGGTAACGTCGATCTTCGTCTGGCTGCCCACGGTGATTTCCTGTGGCGTCATGCCCACGAAGCTGAATGTGAGGACTGACTCCTGGGAGGGAACTTGGATGGTGTAATTCCCGTCGAAGTCGGTGGCCACGGCCTTGCTTGTGCCCTTGACCGTGACCGTTACTCCCGGCAGACCGAATTGGTCGCCGTCAACTACTGTACCCGTCACCGTTATCTGCGCGTAGGCACTCGTCATGCCTATTATCAGTCCCAGCAACAGGATGTAACGCTTTAGTAAATTCATGTTGTTGTTTTTAGGTTGCCGGGGGTAGCCCCCGGCTGGTTTGTTAATTGTTTAGTATTATTTTATCGCAATCTTTACTGTATGTTTTTCGCCACCTTGAGTCACACGCAGCAGATATACTCCACGCTGAATGTCATCGATGGCAAATGTGCTCACCTTCGTGGTCAACGGCTGTTGCATTACACTGCGGCCATCAACGGCATACACTACCAGCGTGGCTGGTGTGTCGCTGTCGGCAAGCGTCACGTTCAGTGTATTGCCATCTTGTGCAGCAGTGAACAACTCGGCCTTGCGTGTGGCAAGCACGTTGCGAACTGCCGACGGTCCCATGTTGATTTCGGTCACTACCGTATCAACATTCGATGCAATCACCTCGTTCTGTGCACGAATCAGGCTCTTGTAGTCGCTAACTTTCAAGTCGTTACCCATATCGAAGTACATAGTACCGCGCACGTCATTATCGATGATGAACTGCTGTTTTTGCTTCACAAGGGTTTGGCCATTGAAATAGTGAGTTACTCCGTTGCCATATACCCACTCGTTCAAGTCGGGGTCGAAATTGTCGTCGTTGTAACCGTTGTCAAACAAGTCTTTGTATCCACCCTCACCCGAATAACGTTGCGTTGTCGGATATGAAAGCAGCAATTGTTCATCGGGATAGCCATAGCTGTTGAAACGATTATAAGCGAGCAAATAACGCTCATAATCTATTGTATCCCAGTCGTAAATCTGCATGGTGAAGTAATCAACGCCCGAGAGCAGGTCAAGGTCGAAACCATCCCAGTTCCAGCCGTGCAGCGAGCACGAGAGTGTCTTCTCGGGATAATCTACCATTACTTCGTTAATCAGGCGGCCTACTACATTGTTATACATCGCCCATTGCTCGTCGTTGTTCATCCACTCAAGGTCAACGTCCAATCCGTCGAAGTCTTTAATCAATTCCTTGCAGTCGCGAATGAAGTTATCGACATGTTCCTCCTGATTGAGTACGTCGTGCCACCCTTCATTGGCGATGCCCGAAATCAGACCAAGGCGGAATTTATAACCCGTGTGGTTTTTATAGTAAGTGTCGCTAAGATACTGCACAATGGCCTTACAGCTTTGCGAGTCCTTACCGATGTCGTCAGGGTCGTCACCCTTGTAGTAGGTACACAGAAATATGTTATCCCAAACGCCTATGTTCCACTCGTAACCTTCCACGGCATCGGTCGAAATGACGTTTTGACGGTCACTACCCCAAATCATGAATTCGTCGATTTTACCCTTGAGGTTCTTACCTACGGTCATCGTGCTGCCATCGGCAAAATTTGGAACACTCGTAATCGTCATATCGTTGCCACCGACAGTAACTGCGCCGACACTCGACGACATGCGGTGGTGCAATGTCGAAACAAATTCGCCATTTTCGTCATACTCACCTATGCCGATATATATCGGGTTGATGCCGCGTGATGTACCCACCGAACCGCGAGTTGGCTGCAGATACACGGCCACAAATTGCCACTTACCCACTTCGAGCTTATCGGGAAGCGTGGCAGTGGTGCCGCAAAGGTCAACAATGAGTTCGTGGTCGGCTTCGGCACCAAGTTTTACAACTATGCACTCGTCATCGCTGGCATAGTTAGAATAAATTTCGGCACCTTCTGTCCATTCGTCAATATAAACCCAGCCTTCTACCGTACCCCTTTGCGAAGGTTCATGTCCTGTAGCCGACTCGGTATTGAATGGCACACGAGCATATCCGGCGACCATCTGCGACCCCTCACCGTTGAACGACATCACGCCCGTGCGGCCTTCCCACTCTTCAATGTAATCAACATTGGTGGGCGTGCATGAATTATCTGGCCATTCGGGTATGACTGAACCGTCGGTTTGCAACTTGCCGGCAAGGAAAATCACGTCGTTGGTCATCAAAAACATATCACGGTCGATGTTGATGCGGTCGGTGAACCGTTGCATATTGGTGTAGCCAGCCACCACGCGGTAACGGAACAGCGCATTGTCGGTCACTTCAACCTTGGTGACACCGTCAAGCACGCCATTGTGGTGATGCGAGCCATTTGCACAACGGTAGTCGTACAAGTTGGTTTCCAATCCGGCCTGGTCACATTTCCAATAAGCGGCCAATGCGTCGTAATTGTCGTTGAAGCGGTTAAGCGTGTTTTGCCAGAAGAAATCTTCTTGTTCGAGCGCACGCGACCACACACGTATTTCGTCCATCTCGCCATGCAACCCCTCGGCAATCACGCAGTCGGGAGTGGTAAGTGCCGAAGCAGTAGGTTCAAAAGTCGCTGGCAACTCGCCGCTCACGCTCACCTCGTTATTATTGACATAAGCCCGTACTACGCCATTGCTTATTGTTACGGTAAGTTGCGTCCAGTTGCCCACGACACCATCGGCAGTGAATGTGGCCGAACCGTCGCCTGCCGACACAACAAACTCCCCTTCGGTTGCACCCATGTCGAGCGAGAAGTTGTCCTGCCCGATAAGAGTGGCCTGAGTCCATGCCGTCGGACGCAGCCACATTTGCAGTGTGGCCTCACTTGCGTTGTCGAGTTCGGTGATGCCATACACCTCCACCCTACCTGTGCCGTCAGCATTGCTGATGGCAAGGTTGGTGGTTTGTGCAAATGCGCCAGCCGCCGATGCCGTCAAAAAAAGATATGTAAATAACCTTTTCATAAGAAAAATAGGCCCCCACCCGACCTCCCCCCAAAGGGGGAAGGAGGACTAAGTAATAAGCCACCCTGTGAACCACATAGTTGGCCTCCCCTTCGGGGGGAGGTCGGGTGGGGGCTTCTTTTTTATATTTTTACTTAATAACTATCTTTACAGTATGTTTCTCGCTACCTTGAGTCACACGCAGCAGATATACTCCACGCTGCATGTCGTCAATAGCTACAGCAGTAACCTTGTCGTTCAGCGGCTGTTGCATCACTGCGCGGCCATCAACTGCATACACATCGAGCGTAGCAGGAACGTCGCCATCGGCAAGTGTCACATTGAGTGTCGAGCCATTCTGTGCAGCTGTGAACAATTCGGCTTTGCGTGTGGCAGCAATGCTTTGCACGCTCGACGGACCCATCGTCACTTCTGTAACCAATGTATCTACGTTGGCCGAAAGCACATCGTTCTGTGTGCGAATCAAGCTCTTATAGTCGTCCATCGGCAGGTCATTTGCCATGTCAAAGTACATGATGCCAGCCAAGTCATTGTCAATCACATATTGAGCCTTCTGCCTCAACTGAGTCTGGCCAGTGAAATAGTAGGTCTTTCCGCCAGTAGTCCACTTGTCCAAGTCGGGGTCAAAAGTGTCGTCGTTGTAACCATAACTGTCAAAGAGGTCTTTGTAACCTTCTTCCGACGAACCAGTCATGATGAGCGTTGCGTATGACATCTCGATTTTGTCTTTGCCGAAGCCCCATGCAAGCCATGCATCGCCATATTGTTTATAGCGGTCGTATGTCGGGAAGATATTCGGGCCATATTGCTGGAATGTGAAGTAATCGACACCGTCGAGCAACGTCTTGTCAAATCCGCCGTACGACACTTCGTGCAGCGAGCAAGAGAAAGTCTTCTCGGGAGCCTCGCTCATCACTTCTTCAATCAAGCGACGTACAACGTTGTTATATACGTTCCATTGGCTGTCGCCATACATCCACTCAAGGTCAACATCAAGTCCATCACACAAAGCAAGCATTTCTTTTGCGTCACGAACAAGGTTGTCAACACATTCCTCTTTGTTGAAAACATTCAACCAACCGCTGTTGGCCAAGCCCGAAAGTATGCCCACACGAATCTTTGCACCACGATAACCATCGTAGTAGCTACGCATAAATTCAATCACGCCTGGTATGCTTTGCGAATCCTTACCCATATCATCGGGGTCGTCGCACTTGAAATACGAGCAAAGGAAGATGTCGTTCCAAGAACCTGTGTTCCACGTATAGCCCTTGGTGGCATCGTTGGCAATCGACCCTTGACGGTCGCTACCCCAAATCATAAATTCGTCGATTTTGCCACTGAAGTTCTTACCTATTGTCATCGTCGCGCCTTCATTGAAGTTTGGCACAGTTGTGATTGTCATGTCGTTGCCGCCAACAGTCACAGAGCCAACACTTGATGACATACGATGGTGGATGGTCGAAGTGAACTCGCCATTCTCGTCATATCCACCTATACCTATATATATAGGGTTGATGCCACGAGATGTACCCACCGCACCGCGAGTTGGCTGCAGATACACGGCCACATATTGCCACTTACCCACTTCAAGCTTGTCGGCAAGCGTACCAGTAGTGCCGCAGAAGTCAACAACGAGTTCATGCCCGGTTTCACTACCAAGTTTGATGATTACACATTCATCATCGCTTATATAGTTGGAATAAATCTCGGCACCTTCGTTCCATTCGTCAATGTAAACCCAGCATTCGTATGTGGCACGTTGCGTTGCCTCGTGGCCGGTAGAAGTTGTGGGGTTAAAAGGTACACGTGCGTCGGCCGACACCATTTGAGAACCTTCGCCATTAAACGATATTACGCCCGTTCGGCCTTCCCATTCGTCAATGTAATCAACATTAGTCGGCGTACCGCTATTGTCGGGCATTTCGGGGAAGAGCGAACCATCTTCTTGCACCTTGGCCGACAGCAATATCACGTCGTTGGTCAGCAAGAACATATCACGGCTTATATATGGACGGTCGGTAAAGCGCATGATGCTCGGCACATAGCCGGTCACACGGCGATAGCGGAAAGCGGCGTTGTCGGTCACTTCCACGCGGGTCACGCCACTGAACTCGCCATGATGTCCGCCTCCATCAATGTGCTTGTAGTCCACAAGGTTGGGGCATTGGTCTTGGTCGCATTTCCAGTATGCTGCAAGTGCGTCGTCGTTGGGATTCCACTTGTTCAGCGTGTTTTGCCAATAGAAATCGTCCTGTGTCAATGCGCTGGTCCACACGCGCATTTCGTCCATCTCGCCATGCAGCCCCTCGGCTATCACGCACCCGAGGTCGTCGGCGGCAAGTGTGGTGGCGGCAAACTCGGTATCGAGGTCGCCCGTGACACTGGCTGCTTCATTATTTATATAAGCGTTTACCACGCCTTGGCTCACTGTTATAGTCAGTTGCGACCATGTGTTCACAAGGTCGTCTGTGGCGGTTATTGTCGCCGACTTGTCGCCAGCCGCCACTATGAATTGCCCGGCTGTGGCACCCATCTCAATCGAGAAATTATCTTGCCCTATGAGAGTCGCTTGCGTCCACGCCGTCGGCCGCAGCCACATTTGGAATGTTGCTTCCGAGCTTCCGTCAAGCTCGGTGATGGTATATACCGATACCTTGCCCGTACCGTCGGCATTGCTGATGGCATAGTTGGTGGTCTGCGCCGACACCGTTGCCGCAGTCATTGCCGCAAGGGCAAAAGCACCTGTCAATATCTTGTTCATATTATATATGGGTAAAATAGGTTTGTTTTGCTATATTGTTTAGGACGTATGTAATGGTTGCAGTTTCTTTGCAATTGCTTGGCTATGCGCAAAGCGTAACAATCACGAAACGAGAGGCTGCCACACCCACCCATCGTGCTACTTTGGCATCAATTTCTCATTTTTTTGGGGAACAACGATTTATTTTGGTCACAATGGCGCAAGGCGTTCATGCAACCAAAATCGAGGAAAAGGGAAACATCGTAGGGACGCACGGCTCGTGCGTCCGTATGCAGGTTATAACATTACACCCAAATGCGGTGTAAAAACGGACGCACGAACCGTGCGTCCCTACGAGTTTATGATTTTTACAGAATTACCTTCTTGGCTGTGCCACCAACCTTAACAACGTAAACGCCGTTGGCACCTTCCATGTCGATAGTTTCAACAGTAGCAGGAGCAGCAACCTTCTTAACCATAGCACCGCTGAGGTTGTAAACCTCGATGGCTGCATCGGCATCGATTACTGTAATACCACCATTGGCAGCAGTTACAACAACATCGTTGCTCAACACGCTTTCAACCGAAGTAGTTGCAGGTTTGTCGGTATATTCTTGATATACTTCAGCTCCTGGAACATTTGCATCGTCGATATTGTCTATCACTTCGATTCTCGGGCTGCGGAACAAGATAGTAGAAGCATTTGCGACATTAATGAGGTTCATCTTTATCACGATAGGCAACTCCTTGTAATCAGAAGCGCTGTTATCATTGAGAGTCACATCAATCACTGTCTTCATCCAATCTTCCTTATAGCCACCATAGAATGTGGTGTATGCGGTGCGATAGCCACCATCAGCCAAACCTGTGTTTTGGTCTATGCCATCCCAGTGAGAAGTTCCGATTTGGAATTGGATTTGAGCTTGTTCAAGGTCGGTGATTACACGAGTGTACCACGAAATTCGGTAGTTCCTTCCAGCAGCCATAGGCTTTTGAGAATCTTCGTTACCGCTAAGCCAGAACAATGTGGTATTGCCGTAAGTACCCGAAGACACTTCCCAAGGTGTGCCACCGGCATAATTCCTATATGCCTCAGGAGCAGCATCACCCACGATGCACAATACATTTTCTTGCCAGGTTTCACCAGTTCCAGTTTCGGTAAAGTTAAGCTTAACAATGCGCGAAGCGTCATAGAACGGTTCGAAAGCAGCAAAAGTGCCCTCTACGTCAGTCCAAGCAGAAGAGCTTTGGCCAGTTTGACCATTCAGGCCATTCATTGCAACAAATACGCCACCCAGACCATCGTCAGCGCCACGGTAAGGAGCCTGACCGCCCCAAGCACACGAAGCCATATCTTTGCGGAAAATAGCTTCTGCACTACCTTCAGCCATTTGGTCGAAACGCCAATATTGAGGCGCCAAGTTAGCAGCATCATTTGGCATGTCAGCAGCCATCATGCCCAAAGTGCACAATGCAGCAGCCGATAAAAGTAAACTTTTCTTCATAATTGTTTGTTTTTAGTGGTTGTTTATTAGTTTGTTTTTTATTTCATACCATTCTGCCATCCATCACCCTCCGTGAAAGCATAAGCCCCAAGAAGCGCAGAAGCCGCAAAAGTCCCATTAGCGGCACTTCACACCCTCTGCGGCAACGCCGGCACGCAAGAGGCATCAGAAACAGCACAATGGTTTGAATTATTCATGTTGTTTATGTTCTTTAGTAGTTTCTATATTCCTGTTTTCGTTCAATCAAGCAATAAACGCATACTCGGCATGACTGTTTGTCAGCCCCTTAACTTTTCAGAAAGAAAACCAGCAAGTTTTCATGTTGAAATACCCAAAGCGGCACCTGCCATTTTCCTTCCGTTATAAGTCCAAAAACAAGCCTGAACCGCTCCTCATTTTCTTTCAAAATCCCGCCATCACATAATATCTAACGGCATTTTGTTGATGCAAATATAAGCATAGTTTTTATTCCGTGCAAAATATTTTACGCATTCTTTGCTAAAATAGTGTCATACCGACATTTACAACCCCATTTTTTCTTTCGCCGCATCACGGCGGCGCATTGGCATTTTACCATTTGACGGCATTCTGTCTATCCGCCGCGCAGCAACAACACCCTGCGGCAAAAACCGTCCACCACCACACTCCCATGTTACAGCCACTTAAACCACCAGCCTCTAAATAACGCCGTTAACTACTAATTAGCAGTACACCCCAATTACCATTTCTATACATAAAACCCGATAACGCATATCGCACAAAAATCTGAACTGCTGCAATTTACCCACCCCCAAGTTGGAAAAATTAAAAAAACACATAACCTACCAGAAAACACACACGCATAATTTCAAACGCCCATAAAGTCGTTATTTGGAATGCACTTGCTGCCACCCCCTCCAAAGCCCCCTCCCAACACGCAGCCACGACTATCATTATATTAAATGATTCTCCGCAAAAACGTGAACAAATCGACAGGAATGCTTAGGTCGGCGAGAGTTCCTGCAACTCCGCCTTAACGAGCTATGTGGGTCGGCGAAGCCGTCCAACTTTCACGTAACCGCCGGTGACAAGGGGGTGTATCAAAATTGCATATTTGTAACATCGTAGAGCCGTAGCGCGCCGCACGGCTCGTTTATTACCACATTGTAAGTGTTTGTCACACAATTGGATGCAATCTACACAGACGAGCCGCGGCGCGCCACGGCTCTACATAATTGCCTGTCTGTAATTGCTGATTGTTTCAGGCATCGCTATTTTGATACACCCTCGTTACCGCCACAGTGCAAGGGCGGCGAAGCCGTCCAACTCTCATGTAACCGGCGGTGACAAGCCCCAACGGGGCGCAGGAACCGTCGGAAAGAACGCCCCACTGTAATGGGCCTCAAGGAGGTCCAACGTGCCACCACAAAACTCATGTTGCCATATCTGTGCCGGTTCGCAATGGAGCTTCGTTCGACCTCTTCGAGGCCGTTTCGCTGGTACACCCTTTCCGACGGTTCCTGCGCCCCGTTGGGGCTTGTCACCGCCGGTTAATGCAAGTGGTACGGCTTCGCCGCACTATATAGTGGATTAAATGAGATTGCCTAAGTTTTACATAGGCATATCAGCACCGCTTGAAACATTTTACTAAATTTGCAAACAAATACCAAGCGCAATGAGCTACTCCAAAATCTTATACCACATAGTATTCCGCACCAAACGCAGCCTCCCGGCAATCTGCGAGGAACACGAAAAGGCACTTTACTCCTATATTTGGGGATTCCTCAAAAATCGCTCCTGCTTTCTCTATCGAATAGGCGGAACGCCCGACCACATACGCATTCTCGTGCAAGTGCCAGTCACTGAATATATGCCCGACCTTATACGCGACATGAAAACCGCCGCACATCGTTTTGTTGCCGACAACCACAGCAAATTTCCATTGTTCGATGGTTGGGGAAAGTCGTACTGTGCCCTATCGGTGTCGTATGGCGACAGGACACGAATAATCAATTACATCAAAGGGCAAAAGGAACACCACCGCAAAGCGTCATTGGCAGACGAACTAAAAAACATCTTCAAAGAGCATGATGTCGAATATGACACAAGATACCTGTTCACTGACTGAAATCAGCTTTGCAATGCCCAACGCACGCCTACAATTCCAGCGAATTGTCCTTCAAAAGGAAGTCATATATGCTCTCATAGTGGTAATTCCTGCGTCATCTCTCATGACCGGACACTCCTCGCCAACAATGATGAGTTTCTTGAACGAATCATCAACCTTCAGCAACGAAGCTCGCTCCTGCCGCACCGCCTCATTCCTGTTATTACCTTTATCATGCCATTACGCTGCAACGACACGAGTTCATCAATATATTTTCTCCGTTCTATTCGTTCCATGCTAATCGAAAAAGGTGTCATAAAGTGACATAGTTTTCGATTACAAATTTAGCCTTTTCTTCCGACCCCGGCAAACCGCTAATCGAAAAAGGCGTCATAAAGTGACATAGTTTTCGATTAGCGCAGTGCAATTGCCAATTGCCAATCGTCAATTGTCAATTGAAAAAAAACACCCGGGGCGATGAATATCACAGCTCCGGGCCAAAATATAAAATTATGAAACAAAGTGTCAGTTGCGGTTGGCGCGCTTGCGCTCGTTCTCGTCGAGGATAATTTTGCGCAAACGGATATGATGCGGCGTAACCTCGACATATTCGTCGGCCTTGATATACTCAAGCGCTTCTTCGAGGCTGAACACCACCGGTGGCACGATGCGGGCCTTGTCGTCGGCACCCGAAGCTCGCATGTTGGTGAGCTTCTTCGACTTGGTGACGTTAACCACTATATCGTTCTCCTTGGCATTCTCGCCGACCACCTGCCCGGCATACACCTCTTCTTGCGGGAAGATGAAGAAACGCCCACGGTCTTGCAGCTTGTCGATGGCGTAGGCGTATGCCGTGCCACTCTCCATGGCGATGAGCGACCCGTTGGTGCGGCGTTCGATGTCGCCTTTCCACGGCTGATATTCAAGGAAACGGTGCGACATGATAGCCTCACCAGCCGATGCCGTCAGCACATTGGTGCGCAACCCGATGATTCCGCGCGAGGGAATGTTGAATTCCATCTGTATGCGGTCGTTTTGCGTCGCCATCGACACCATTTCGCCCTTGCGGCGCGTCACCATGTCGATTATTTTGCTCGAATACTCTTCAGGCACGTTGATTGACAACAATTCCACCGGCTCACACTTATTACCGTCGATTTCCTTCACTATCACCTGCGGCTGACCCACTTGCAGCTCATAACCCTCGCGGCGCATGGTTTCAATCAGCACCGCCAAGTGCAACACGCCACGGCCATACACAGTCCAAGCGTCGTCGCTCTCGGTGCGAGCCACACGCAGTGCTAAGTTGCGGTCAAGCTCCTTGGTGAGGCGTTCGGCAATGTGGCGCGAGGTCACATACTTGCCGTCCTTGCCAAAGAAAGGCGAATCGTTGATGGTGAACGTCATCGACATCGTAGGCTCGTCGATGGCGATGCGCGGAAGCGGCTCAGGGTTGTTAACGTCGGCAATCGTGTCGCCAATCTCAAACCCTTCAAGCCCCACAATAGCGCAAATGTCGCCCGACATCACCGACTTTACACGCTTACGCCCCATGCCTTCAAACACATGAAGCTCCTTGATGCGCTGCTTGCTCACCGAGCCATCCTTGCGGCACAAGGCAATATCCATGCCCTCACGCAACTCGCCACGGTGCACACGCCCGATTGCGATACGTCCGACGTATGACGAGAAGTCGAGCGAAGTAATAAGCATCTGTGCGTCGCCTTCAATCACTTGCGGTGCCGGGATATACTTGATGATGGCATCAAGCACGGCATTGATGTTGTCGGTAGGCTTTGTCCAGTCGTCGCTCATCCACCCATTCTTGGCCGAGCCGAAGATTGTCGGGAAATCAAGCTGGTCGTCGGTGGCATTGAGGTTGCACATCAGGTCAAACACCATGTCCTGCACCTCGATAGGCCGGCAATTGGGCTTGTCCACCTTATTTATTACAACAATCGGCTTCAATCCGATTTCCAAAGCCTTTTGCAGCACGAAACGCGTCTGCGGCATAGGCCCTTCAAAAGCATCAACAAGTAGCAGGCAACCGTCGGCCATGTTGAGTACACGCTCCACCTCGCCGCCGAAGTCGGAGTGTCCCGGAGTGTCGATGATGTTGATTTTGTAACCGTTATAGTTTATTGAAACGTTTTTCGACAAGATTGTAATACCTCGCTCACGTTCCAAGTCGTTGTTGTCGAGGATAAGTTCCCCGGTGTTCTGATTGTCGCGGAACAGATTTCCGGCAAGCAACATTTTGTCAACCAATGTAGTCTTGCCATGGTCAACGTGCGCGATGATAGCAATGTTCCTGATATTTTGCATACACTTCCCTGAATTTCGGGTGCAAAGATAGTGCAAGGCGAGCGAAGAAACAAATTGCACTTGCGCAAATTTGTTTTTTCCGAGCCGCAGCCTATCTTATCGAAAGATGGCGAAACAAATTTCTTAAAGCATGGCAGCAGCTTTGCGTATATTTTCAAGCACGGCAGCAAGTTTGCTGTTCTGCTGTGCTGTCTGCATGTTGTAGGCCGATTGCATATTCACCCATATATAAGCCGGTATCCCCGTAGCTGCTTCTATTTTAAGCGCATACTCGGTATTTATCGGGCGTTTGCCGTTGACAACTTCGTTAAGCACCGAAAAAGAAACGCCGATTAACGCAGCAAACTTTCGCTGCGATATGCCACGAGCCACCAACTCGTCGCGAAGTATTTCCCCTGGATGAATCGGCACAGATGGCCTCAACTCATATGGTGCATATATTTTCTTATCTATTTCCATATCAAAAAATTTTATTTGTAATGATTGCTTATATCCAATAATCGACACACTGTGACTATTTGCTCGCCTTGTACCTCCCTCACTGTAAATTCAAGCCGGTAACGCCGGTCAATGCGCACCGATGAAATTCCTTTTTTGTCGCCTTGCAATACCTCATAGTTCAAGGCATTGTTACGAAACAAGTCCGTGACCACATTCGCCGAAGCCAACAGGAAAACGACCTTTTGATAGCCGCGTACAACTCCCGGTGGATAACGGTGTTTCTTGTCATTGGCTTTGCCATCGGTATATAGTTCGCGCAAATAATCCTTGTCAAATTCAATAAACATTGCCCACCCAAATTAATATGCGCAAAGATAGCGACCATTACCGACATTCGCAAATTGTCGAACACTTTTCCGCGCCGTCATCTTGCATCATGCAAACGTCCTCAAAATAGTGCCACAAATGGGCAAGATTGTATTATTTTGATATTGTAACACTTACTAATTTTGCACTGCCAACTTGAACGACATATAACCTAAAAATAACAACCAACAAAATGAAACAAATCATTACTTCACTTCTATTGTGGCTATGCTGGCAGTTGCGGCACAGGCACAAACCACCAACCTGTGGAACGGCAGCGTGACAATCGGCAATTGAGACCAATGGGTGGAAATCCCAGCCGACAAATTTGCCCAAGCCGGCATCGCCGACCAAATCGTAATCACAATCGCCGAGGTGTCAACCGAAGGATACGCCCAAGTGCAACTCAACGACGGCCAATGGCAATCGATTCCCGGTGCAGGCAACATCGCACTCAACACCGAATCGACATCGGCGACATATACCCTAACTGCCGACATGCTCGAAACCGTGCAAGAAAACGGCATGCTGGTGCGCGGGGCATACTACACCGTAACATCGGTTGACTTGATAGACGTCACGACCGACAATAACTATGACAACTCGGTGTGGATTGGCAACACGGTAATGCCCTCCGACTGGTCGGCATGGCAGGTGGTGCCATCGTCGAGCTTCCACGCCGCCCGGGTAGGCGACTTGCTGCGTATGCGCGTGACCGACGTTAAAGCCGGCGCGCAAGGCCGCATCAGCAGCAACCACGGCGGCACCGAAGGCTGGGTTGACATGCCAGGTACCGAAATCGTACAAATCAGCGGCAATTACTTCCAATTTACCATCACACAGGCTATCCTCGACGAGCTGAACAATTATGAAATGATTGTGTCGGGCTGCAACTACACGCTCACGGCCATCGACATCATCGACCCTGCCACTATCGTGCCGCTGGCACTCGAAGTGCCAGTAACCGGCGACGACTGGGTGTGGAACGAAGGCGAAACGCCGTCGGTGCAAGTCAACATCTCCAACCCCACCGCAAATGCCACCACCGCAAATGCCACCATCGCAGTGCTCACCGACAAGGCCGAGCCCGTGCTTAACGACGCCAAAAGCGCGACCATTGCCGCCAATGGCTCGCAAACAGTGGCATTCGAGCTGCCAATCGACAAACCGGGCTTCTACCAATGCACCATCAGCGTCAACGACGAGCTGGCCCGCAGCTTCAACATAGGCTACGCACCAACGCAAATCGTGTCGGAACCCGACGCACAGAGCGACTTCGACACATTCTGGAGCGACCTGCTCGCCGCTCTCGACGAGGTTGACCCGCAATACACCCTCACCGAGCTGCCCGAACACAGCTCGGCCGACCGCAAAGTTTACCTCGTGGAAATGAAATCGGTGGCCGACGGCACAGGCAACGACATCACCGTGCGAGGCTACTACGCCGAACCTGTGGGCGAAGGCATCTACCCTGCCCTAATCCATTTCCAAGGCTATGACAGCGACCCAACCACCGAGCCGTGGTGCATGAACGGCAGCGATAACCCCGGCTGGGTGGAACTGACTTTCTCGACACGCGGCCAGCTGATTAACAACCGCCCACCTTACGAGAACGCCTACGGCGACTGGTTTGCATACGGATTCGGCGACAAGGACAATTACTACTACCGCGGAGCATACGCCGACGCCGTGCGCGCCATCGACTTCATAGCCTCGCGCTCCAAAACCGATACCCGCAACATCTTCGCCGAAGGCAGCAGCCAAGGCGGTGCACTGACCATAGCCGCAGCGGCTCTCGACGACCGCCTACAAGCCATCGCACCGTCAATACAGTTCATGGGCGACTTCCCCGACTACTTCCAGGTGGGGCAATGGCCGGCATCGGTGGCGTTTGCACAACAGGAAGCATTGGGGCTGAGCGACGATGAAATGTATGCCATGCTTTCATATTTCGACACCAAAAACCTCGCCCCACGCATCACTTGCCCGGTAATCACCACCATCGGAATGCAAGACAACGTATGCCCGCCACACACCAACATCGCGCCCTACAACAACCTGACGCAAGTGGCCGCCACCGACAAGCAAATCTCGTTCAACCCCGAGCTGATGCACACCGTTCCCGACGACTGGTATGTGACATACACCGAGTTTTTCAACAAATACATGGACACCACCACCGGCATCGACCAAGCCACCATTACCGACCAGGCCGATAAGTGCCACTATACCATGCACGGCCGCACCCTACGGCTGTCGCAGCTGCAACAGCAATCACGCATCACTGTGACGACAATTGCCGGAGCCATAATCGAAAGTTACACGCCAAGTACAAGCGAGGCGGCAATCGAGCTTCCGTGCAGCGGTGCTTATATCGTGTCGGTAGCCACACCGGCTGGCACTCAGGCGTTCAAAGTAATCGCAAAATAAGAAACTGTTTCTAAAATTTCGGCACTTATTTTGAGACAGTTCTTGCGTATTACGCAGAAATACACTACCTTTGCAAACCGATTTTTTATACTAACTATAACACATTAAAGGAAAATGTATTTGAATCCTGAAAAGAAACGAGAAATCTTTGGCACATACGGAGCCAGCAATACTGACACTGGGTCGCCCGAGGCTCAGATTGCATTATTCTCAATCCGTATCGCCCATTTGACTGAGCACCTCAAGTCAAATCACAAAGATTATACTACTGAACGCGCATTGAAGAAACTCGTAGGTAAGCGTCGTCGTATGCTCGACTACCTGATGCGCAAAGACATCAACCGCTACCGCGCAATCATCGCCAAGAAAGAACTCGGCATACGCAAGTAAGCACAAGCGCGATAGCTTCAAGAACACACATCAAAAGCCAAGGAAGCAAATAGCTTTCCTTGGCTTTTGTCTTACACCCCGATGCCAGCCAAACTCGCATAGGTCGAGCCAATTATGCTTTTTTTGCAGGTGTGAAACAGTTTTGTTACAATTATTTGCTTACTTTGCATGGATAAACCAATCATAATGCCATAATGGTGAAAAAGAAAAAACAAGAAATGCCCTACTTAGAAAGGGACGTGAGTTGGATGTACTTCAACCGCCGAATATTACAGGAAGCCACACGTAAGCATATCCCTCTGCTCGAACGTTTCGCTTTCCTCGGGATATATTCCAACAACCTCGACGAATTTTTCCGCGTCAGGGTGGCTACACAAAGCCGAATTGCCGAGTGCAACAACAAATCGGCAACCCAAGAAAGTGAAAAAGCTACCAAAATCATCAAGCAAATCAACAAGTTAAACTCGCAATACAGCGTCGAATATGAACACTCGGTGAAAATCGTCACACAAGAGCTGCGACAAGAGGGTATATACCTCATCAACGACACCGAAGTGACCGACGAGCAATTGCAATTCATCCGCCAATATTACCGCGACCACCTCAACGGATTCATCATGCCGGTGTGGTTGGACGCAGTGAAGATGCTTGACAACGAAACCGACGAAAGCATATACCTCGGCGTCAAATTCCACTACTCAGGCAACAAGCGCCGGCACTCGGGACACGCCTATTTAGAACTGCCTGTCGCCGTTGCCGGACGTTTCGTCAGGCTGCCCGACTGCGACGGCAAGAAATATGTGATGTACCTCGACGACGTGGTGCGGTGCTGCTTGCCGCTGGTGTTCGAGGGCCTCGGGCTGAGCGATTTCGAAGCATACTCGTTCAAGTTCACACGCGATGCCGAAATGGAAATCGACAACGACCTGCGCACAGGCACGTTGCAAAAAATATCGAAAGGCGTCAAAAGCCGCAAACGCGGCCAACCGCTGCGCGTGCTTTATGATGCAAATATGCCGAAAGACCTGCTCAATGGCATACTGAAGAAGCTCGACCTCGACCAACTCGACACCGTGCTGGCAAGCGGGCGATACCACAACCACAAGGATTTCATGAAGTTCCCCGACTTCGGGCGTACCGACTTGAAATACCCTGCATGGTACCCAATATTGAAAAAAGAACTTGACGGCCCCGAAAGCTTGCTGGAAAAAATCCAGCAACGCGACCGGTTCATACACGTGCCTTACCACAGCTTCGACTCGTTCATTCGCGTCCTGCAAGAGGCAGCAATGAGTCCGCTCGTGCGCAGCATCAAAATCACCCTTTACCGCCTCGCTAAAGAATCGAAAGTTGTCAAAGCCCTCATCGGGGCGGCTCGCAACGGCAAGAAAGTGACAGTCTCAATCGAGCTGCTTGCACGCTTCGACGAAGCCTCCAACATTTACTGGTCCAAGCGTATGCAAGAGGCCGGCATAAACGTGATTTTCGGTGTCGAAGGACTAAAGGTGCATTCCAAAATCATGCACATCGCCATGTCGAAAGGGCCTAACATAGCCTGCATCGGCACGGGCAACTTCCACGAGGGGAACGCCCGCACCTACACCGACTGCATGCTCATGACCGCCTCGCGCCGCATAGTGAAAGATGTCGATGCCGTGTTTGGCTTCATCGAACGCCCCTACAACCCAGCCACTTTCAAGGAATTGCTCGTGTCGCCAAATGTGATGCGCAACCGCTTCGTCACGCTCATCAACGACACCATCCGCCGAAGCCGCGAGGGGCTACCCACAAGCATAAAAATCAAAATCAACCACATTACCGACCGCCTGATGGTGGAAAAAATCTACGAAGCCGCCGAAGCCGGGGTGCAAATCGACCTGCTGGTGCGAGGCAACTGCTCGCTGGTAGTACCCGACAACGGGCGCATACGCATCACCGGCATCATCGACCGCTTCCTTGAACATTCGCGCATATTCATCTTCACGGCCGGAAACGAGGAACGCGTGTTCATCGGCTCGGCCGACTGGATGACGCGCAACCTCGACAACCGCGTGGAAGTGGTGACACCAATTTACGACCCCGAAATCAAGGCCGAAATGAAACGCATCGTTGACTATGGCCTGCGCGACAACATGCAAGGCCGCATCGTCGATGGCCGTGGCGAAAACAACTTCCGCTTCAAGGAGGGCGACACGCCATTCCGCTCGCAAGAGGAACTCTACAAGGAATACCTTGCCGAAAACGAGCGTTACCAAGAGCCTCAAGCCGGGCAAACCATCCCCGGCGACACGGGCAACGGCAATGTGTGACCGGCTACTTGCTTCGTCATTCCTGCGGCGTTACTGCCTGTTGTCGCACAACCGCCACATCGCGGCAAACGGCAAAGAGGCAACCAACAACGACTCATTATTAACCAACTCTCATTTCATAAGATTTAACCACTTGCTATGGCAAACGACGAGAAAAAAATGAAAAGCACCACATACGCGGCAATCGACATAGGCTCGAATGCCGCGCGGCTGCTTGTAAAAAGCATCAAGCGAGAAGGCGACAAAGTGAAATCGACCAAGGAGATACTCCTGCGTGTGCCTTTGAGGCTCGGTTTCGATGTGTTCAAGCTCGGACGCATATCCGAGAAACGCGAAAAAAACATGATGCGCCTGATGAAAGTCTATAACCACCTGATGAAAATCTACGACGTGTCGGCCTACCGCGCCTGTGCCACTTCGGCAATGCGCGATGCGCAAAACGGACTCGAAATCATCAAGAACATCAAAAAAAATATAGGACTGGACATCGAAATCATAACCGGGCAAGAAGAAGCCAAGATGGTGTATAACAACCACATCGAATGCATGGAAGACCGCAACGGCAACTACATGTATGTCGATGTGGGCGGCGGCAGCACCGAGGTCAACCTGCTCTCGCAAGGACAGCTGGTGAGCAGCCGTTCCTACAACATAGGCACCGTGCGCATCCTCAACGAGGCTGTCGTCGAAAACGAGTGGCAACGCCTTCGCTCCGACATGGCGCAAATAGCCCAGCAATACCCGGGAACAAACATCATCGGCTCGGGCGGCAACATCAACAAGCTCTACCGTCTGCTCGACGATGACGAAAAAGACTGCGAGCAAAAGCGCATGCCCATCGACTCGCTACGCAAGTTGCATGGCAGCCTAAAGGCACTCTCGGTCGAGGAACGAATGGACCAGTTCAACCTCAAGCCCGACCGCGCCGACGTTATCGTTCCTGCCGGCGAAATATTCCTCACCATCGCCGACATCATTCATGCACAATACATCTATGTGCCTGTTATCGGCCTTGCCGACGGCATCATCGACGACCTTTACGCCAAAGACCAGTCAAGGCAATAACAACACACTCCCGGCATCGTAACCACCTGGAGTCACACCGACCGAGCCTGCCCGCATTATGCCCAAGCACACACAGCTTGACAGCAAAATGCCTGCAGGCTCCAATATTTACGCACCATAACCATCACGCCCACAGCAACAAAACTGCACTACAATGCACCACCTCCGCAAAATTGCAATGGCTGCAAACCACTCCATCCAATCGCATCAAATGAAAAACTGCATGAAATATCGAAAAAAAATCCCCCAAAAAATTTTGACATACAAAAAAAAGTCGTAACTTTGCACCGCAATTAAGCCCAGATGGCGGAATTGGTAGACGCGCTGGTCTCAAACACCAGTGGATTCACTTCCATGCCGGTTCGATCCCGGCTCTGGGTACAAAAAGGCTGAAGTTCATTGAGCTTCAGCCTTTTTATATTCGTCGGGTATAACATAGGTGTCACATTTCAACCGATAGAGCCAAGATGATATTTATGATATTATAGATATCTAATAAATCGTTCATTCTAATAACAAATTAACTAAGAAATACGGTCGTTTTCGATAAAGATTCTTATTTGAAAGCGACCGTATTGCAAGATTAATCGAAGCTGTTCATCATGTCACCTATAGCTTCATCCAGTTCTTCATCAGAATCACAATTACCAAACATCATGTCAATAATCGCTTGGTCTTCATCACTGCAGTTCAAATACTCGTTTTTTTTCATAACTTTGTTTTTAGAGTTAATAATTAAGCACATTCTTTATCTACATTCTCTTTACACCAGCCTTGCCGTATGAAAGCCAGCATATCATCTCCTTTAAGCTGGTGTGTACCGCTTTCTTTTCTTACATATAGATTACATCCATTCATCAATACTATATCACCCGTATAATCAACCTCTATTTTAGCAATAAGGTGACTATCCATCTCAAACCACTCAATCTGCGTTTGAAGCATTAAGTTGGTTGTCGTAAGTTGGCTATATAAATTTAGAAACATGGCTGTAAACTTTTCACGGTTAAATTGTTCGTTAAATTCTACAAACTCATTTTCCACACCGCATATTTTTTGGTTGTCTTTTATACCTACAATCACTGTGCCTTTATGCATTTCGCTGTTTGCAAATCCAGTAAGAGTCTTGATGATTTCACGTAATTGATAAGTCTTGTCATTCGCATTCGAAAGATTAGCCGGATGAATAAAACTGGATTTGTATTCAATAAAGCCATTCTCTTCCGGAAAAACAGGTTTATGTAGAAGTTTACGTAAAAATGCGCAAGATTCTCCTCTATTTCCTTTAGCTAATACTCCTAACACTTCACTGCATACATTTTTATCATACTTATCCATATTTTCACAGAATTCCGCCCTCAATGCATCAAATTCCTCTTGGGTATTCATATTTATTGATTGTACGTTATCGCTTTTCAACAAATTCAAACCACTCAATAATGTTTTACGTTCCCTTGCCTTTGGATTTGGGGTGTACCAATCATGTGCCGGATAGTAGTAGCATTTTCCACTTGAATGGGGCTTTTCTACCAAATGCACCTCTGCTCCAATTTTAAGATATCCATTAGCGTCCAACATTTCCGGTGGATAATCACAGTAGTTCATTACTACCACAGGAACCGCAAAAACATTCTCCGGGACCTGCTTACTTTTAAATTGATACCACAGCTTGTTACATCCTATAACAATTGCTGTTAATTCGATATTTATTTCCATTGTTGAAAAATATTAACTTAACAGACTGGTTAACTACCATTGGAGCAACCAATAAAATTACCTTGGCAGTTGACCAATGCTTCTTATTTTATCTTCCCTTATTTATTCTTATGGAACTTAATCCACTTGCCTGCTACATACGTAGCAGACAAGTATTGCCAACTCTCGTGGTCGTGTTGATTACCACAAGACCGCCCATAATAATGAATTATAACATAAACTATAAATTAAAAATAGAATACTGATATGATTGTCATTCCTATTCATGTTTCCTCTTTTTATAAAGCTTATAAATTCCATATCCAATTCCTGCAGAGGCAATTCCTATTCCTACAAAGGGGATTGCGCTTAATATCGCAGTTCCTGCCGCCATTCCTCCACCACCTGCGGCCAATGCACCGCCACCTAACCATGCCGTAGCTGCATTAGTTGCAGCAGCTCCGGATAATGTTGAAATAGCAGTTCCAGTAGATGCCGTTCCGAATGTTGTTGCAATACCCATTGCGGCTGCTTGGCCGCCTGCGCTGATTGCGGCTCCTGTGCCAATTGTAGCTGCAGAGCCAATTATTGATTTGTTCATGTGATTAAAATATTATTTATTTATAAATTAATTTATGTATCCATCTTTTGGATACGATGCAAATGTAGTAATCAGCCAACTCTCGAAAAATATCATCTTATTGCCATTGCTCAAACAACATATAGTATGTGGAATTTCTTGTGGAATTTTTCAAAAATTAATAATATTGCGAAACTATTAAATAATATGAGTTATGAAATTTTTTGACCCCTGGATAGGTAGCGATTATAAAACCGGTATTGATGGAAATACAATATTTGCAGTAGGGGCACAACATTGGTGTGACCCGGAATACTGGCATTGTGATAAGACATCGCCCCATGAATGCCTTGAAAAATGCGACAAGACATGCACGGTGTGGAATAAAAAGGAGTATGAAAAAAACGAAAAATGCAATGCGTGGGTGGATGAAGGCAATAAAACTATGCCAATGTGCCCACTTTCACTTGTAGATGAAAAGTCCAAATATCACAAATATAAATGTAGGAACGGGAAGCGAGAAGACTGTTTAACGAACGGTTTCCGCTTTCTGCATTGTGAGACTAAAATAGCCGTATTTGACCATATAGACAACCGGGAAAAAGTCAAACGTTCGCAAGTTTTCGTATGCATAAAGGATGCCTTAACGTCTTTATTTGGCAAATCTCTTGACAAGAGTGAGTATTTTGACCGGATTATATTTGCTAATTATATTCAACATTATACCCATTATAGATATGGGAGATTAGATTCTGAAGAATTACAATTAGAATCTCAAAAAGATAAAGAAGGATTCAAGAATAATCTCAAGAAGTTTGATAATGGGAAACCGGATATTATTATTGTACTTCAAGAAGAAATGATTCTAAAGGAGGTTGAAGATATAGTTAAAGATGATTATGTTCATATAACAGAGATAGACGACCCAAAAATTTTTTATGTCTTAGTTAGAAAAAGTTCACAATTTTACAAGGAAAATTACAGAGAAACAATCGAAGGCTTTATACAAAAAGAAACAAAGGAAATAAATGACAAATATGAAGAAAATAGTAAAACAGAAGTTCGTCGTGGCATAGCCATATTAGTTTTCTTCATCAAAGAATTACCTCCTTACAAAGGAATAAGTTGGAAGGAACTTACAAAGAAAATTGTGGATTCCTGTTCAGAGAAAATAAAAAAATTATATTACAAAAATGGGGAGTTTAAATATGACTCTATTAGGTATTTTAAGAGCAAAAAAGCTGGCAAAGTTGGCAAACCTATCACAGATGAAGAGATGAAAAAAATAGAGAATAAATATATTGATTATATGAAGAAAAAATAGGGAAGAATCGTAGCTATATTATTGAATCTGTCGCTCATCGGCAAAGATTTCCATGATATCCAATCATTCTTCTTTGTTGTCGTTTTATAAGTCTTGATTTTATTCAAGGACAAACAACGTAATATTTCTATTTATTCTAAACCTATTTCTATTGGCGGCAATAAACGTGATGGGGGTTGTATCATCATAATGCAAATACATTTACTTTATTGCAGAGCCGTCATGTCATGGCGGCTTGACGACTGCACGACAACCGCCGCAATATACTATAATTCAGACAGTAACAAACCACTATGATATGACGGCTCAACACAGTAAGTTACCTATAACTGCTGATTATCTTAGACACTGCAATTTCGATACACCCCCAATGGCACTTCTGTTTCTAATAGCCTGTAATCGAAATGAATTTCTTGATTGCTTCTTCAGTGGGGAGTCCTATCATGTATTTCTGCACAAAGATGTTCGAGCCTAACCCGGCGGTGGCATCTGCCGAATTAGCTCAATAAATACGGCAGTTGTGCCGCTCGCAGAATGGGCGTTCACTTCCGACCAAAAACAAAATCGGTGATATAAAAAATTTACTAATTTTTTCCTTTGCTATTACTTTGCGGGGAGGGGGGAGTTGATGAGATAGACGCGGGCGCGGGCGCGGGTGATGGAGGTGTAGAGCCAGCGTTAAAACTGCAGGGTAGTGAATGCATCCTCGGGGATGCCGCCCA
>CALUMJ010000011.1 GCA_944321715.1 uncultured Muribaculaceae bacterium
GGCTTGATGTCAACATAGTGGGCGAAGTCGAAGAAACGTCCTGCTTGAAAATTGCTTACACCTATGGCTCGTACTTTTCCATCACGATATGCTTTTTCCATTGCTCGCCATGTGCCGAATACGTCACCGTAGGCTTGATGTATAAGCAACAAGTCGATATATTCAGTTTTCAATTTGCGCAAGCTCTCGTCGATGCTTGCGGCGGCTTTCTCCTCGCCAGCATTCGATATCCATATTTTGGTTACAAGGAATATGTCTTGACGTGGAACATCACTTTTGCTGATAGCATCTCCTACACCCTCTTCGTTGAAATAGGCTTGTGCTGTGTCGATAAGTCGGTAGCCTACCCGCAAAGCATCGCTCACGCATCTTTCGCACTCATCGGGAGCTACTTTGAACACTCCGTAGCCCAAAAGTGGCATTTCCACGCCATTGCTTAATTTGATGGTTTGCATAGTATATTTTGTTTTGAATTATTGAAATTTTTCCCCCGAATGCCATGCTTGGCCCACGCTGTCGCCGACAGTGCGATAGATGAGAGCCGACGAGTCGAAAATTATGGGTTTGAGCTTTGCAAGGTCAACTTTACCCTCGGCATTCAATATGCTTTCGTCGGCACTCCAGTTCACGACTTCGCCAACTACTCGTGCTCCGCCTCCGTCGTAGTTTTCCATTTCGACTACACGGCATTCCAATGTGAGTTTGTATTCATTGATGATTGGAGCATCGACATTGGGGCTTGGTGTAACGGTGAAGCCGGCACGTTTCACTTTATCGGGAACATTATTACCACTAACCAGTCCGAAATAGTCAGATTGGGCCATGTCGTTTTCAGTAGCAAAGCTGACAGTAAAAGCTTTTTTCAGTCTAATGTTGTCGGTGGTCTTGTGTGCGCCTAAATCGAAAGTGATTTTGTCGTAGTCGCATTGACCTCCCCATGCCGCCATCATCACGTCGGGAACTTGGTTCTCGTCATAGGTGGCAATCATGATACACGGTTGTGGTGTCATGACTGGATGTTGTGCACCGAAATTTCGGCGGCCAGGCACATCCTTTACATTTTCTTTTTGGTTCATGTTTGAATATTTATTATCATTGTTAGTGTTGTCGCATGCAACCAGTACCAACAGCAATGTTGCAATTATTAAATTTGTTTTCACGCCCATAGTCGTAAGTTTTTTTGTTTACAAATTTCGTTATAATTGAGATGTGTTATGTTACAATAATTGCTGTGACAGTTTACATTTTTGCAGTTTGTTGATTCCTGAGTATATGAAAATGTCAACCCCGGTATTCAGTTGGGCTTATCCCTAAATGCTGCTGCACATAGCGACTAAAGTAGGCAGGTGACGAAAAGCCAAACATGTCGGAAATGCGGACAAATGTCAGTGATTTGTCGCGAAGGAGTCGTGAAATATCGAGAATTGTATAACGGTTAATCCAGTAGTTGGCTGCGTAGCCGCTTATTTTCCTCGAAATTTCCGACAGGTATTTAGGAGTCACACACAGTTTGTCGGCATAGTAATTCACTTCGCGGTGTTCGCGGTAAGTTCCGTTTTCCAGCATGTTGAGAAATCGGTTCATAATGGTTGCACTTTGCAGCGGAATATTGTCTTCTCCATAAATGTGGGAATGGAAATCGAAAAAGTCGATAATCAACATTTGGATGGAGGCAATGAGCAGGTCTTTGCGGAAATGATGGTCGTTTTGCCCCAATCTGAATTCAACCATTTCAAAATCTTTGCGGCACAGTTTTAGTTACTCGTCATTGAGTTTCATGATTGGGTTGAGAAATAGTGCTAATTGTCCTTTCATGCCATAATTACTGAGAGGGGTGCTTAGCTCGATAAATCCAGCAGTCACGTATATCACTTTAACGCGGAAATCGTCGGCTGGACGTATTCGCTCCACCAACTTCCCTTTGCGTACTATCATTAGGTCGCCTGTTTGCAGTTCACGTTCCTCTCCGTTATATAGCAGGGTGCATGTACCTGCCAGACATAGGGCATGTGCCAGGTAGTTGCTATAAGTGTCGGAACCGAGGCCGTCGAGCGTGTCTTTACATATAATATTCTCTGTTTCTGCCATATTATGATTTTTATTCCCGATACAAATATAGCGAAAGTCGAGAGCAATATGAAAAAAAACGGCTTGACGATTTTTTCGTATTGCCGAGGCGCATCCTATATTCTCAAAATATAGCGAAAGTCGAGAGCAATATGAAAAAAAACGGCTTGACGATTTTTTTCGTATTGCCGAGGCGCATCTCATATTCTTCAAATATTGCTATTCTCGGGACGGCTTTTGAGCAAAAACCGAAATAAGGGCATTCACTACCGCAATCTTTGTAAAAGGTTTTCTTGTGTGCAAATGTAATTTTGCCATACTATCAAAAATGAGTTGAAACATGAATTACAGAACATTAGGAAGCGGACTTAAAGTGTCTGCTGTCGGATTGGGTTGCATGGGTATGAGTCATGCTATGGCGCACCTGCCGACAAACGTGAAATGACTGAATTGCTTGCCGATGCGGTTGACATGGGTTATACATTTTTTGATACTGCCGAGGCATACAGTACGGTTACCAATCCTCACGATAATGAGGAGTTGCTGGGCCATGCTCTCAAGCCTTTCAGGAACGGCATTGTCATAGCCACTAAGTTTGGCATTTCGTTTGAAGACCTTTCGGCACCTGGAACGCAAGCAGTCATTACCGATTCACGACCGGAAGTAATACGCCAGTCGGTCGAATCATCACTGAAGAGATTGCAGACCGACCATATCGACCTTTATTACCAGCATCGCATGGACCCGCTTGTGGAACCAGAAACAGTGGCTTCGGTAATGGCCGACTTGATAAAGGAAGGTAAAATTCTTCATTGGGGCGTTTCGGAACCAAATGAGGAATATTTGCGTAGGGCGCACAAGGTGTGTCCGGTAACAGCAATCCAAAGCCGTTATTCCATGATGGCTCGGTGGAATGAGTCGCTGTTTCCTGTACTTGAGGAATTGGGTATAGGTTTTGTGGCATTCTCACCACTTGCCAATGGGTTGCTCACAAGGTGCTATACTGCACAAGACCGGTTTGATGTGGCGACAGATTATCGGGCTTCAATGCCTCAATTTAAAAAGGAAAGTTTTGAGCAGAATAAGGAATTGTTTGCTCTCATTGACCAGCTTGCCGAGCAGAAGCACGCCACTGCGGCACAAATCTCGCTTGCATGGATGATGTGCAAGCATCAGTGGATAGTTCCAATTCCGGGAACCCGCAAATTGTCACGGTTGAAAGAGAACATAGGAGCTGCCGACATTGTGTTGTCGGCCGAGGAAATCGACAACATAGATTCGGCACTCGACACTATGCACATGAGCAACGTGTTTGGCGGCTCACTTGTAAAGAAGCGGCAATAGTTAAGGGCATAGTTAATATTGGTGCATCAATCAGTAATTTGTGTATGGACTATCTATGATGTCCGCTATAATTTTGCTTCAAATAAAATGGAATAACAGATAGGTATATGAAATCAACGATTTTATCCGTGGTATTTTTGCTCTCTGCTATATGCGGAACATTGAGGGCGCAACAGTCCGACACATTGAGTGTCCGTCAACAAGATATTGTAGCCATTGCTGCATGTACAGGCCGTGGCGACTTATATAACTTGAAGACAGCCATTGCATGTGGATTGAACAGTGGGATGACAGTGAACGAAATAAAAGAAGTGTTGGTTCACGCCTATGCTTATTGTGGTTTCCCTCGAAGCCTTAGAGCCTTGCAGACATTCATGGAGGTACTTGACGAGCGCCGGGCGCAAGGTATTACCGATGTTGTCGGTCGTGAAGCAACGCTTGTTGCCGACACCTGCGATAAATATACCCGAGGTGCGGAACTCCTCGAACAGTTGAGCGGAGTACCAAAAGAATCGCCTAAGGCCGGGTATGCTACATTTGCTCCGATTATTGAGCGGTTTCTGAAAGAACACCTTTTCTGTGACATTTTTGAACGCGATGTGTTGACGTGGCAAGAGCGCGAACTCGCCACCGTGTCAATCCTTGCAGCAATGGGTGGGGTCGAGCCTATGCTTCGCTCGCACTCTGCCATTTGTCTGCGCCAAGGCGTGACCGAAAACCAGCTGCGCCAGATGACCGAGGTTGTTGATGGGCTGAAGAGCGATGGGCAATTTGCACGGGGGACGCTAATGCCCGAAAATCCCAATTTTACTGGTGATGCATGGCTTCAAGGTTTTGTCGCACCACAAGACGGTTTTGGCTGTACAGTGGCAAATGTGACTTTTGCTCCTGGTTGCCGCAATAGTTGGCACAGCCATAAAGGAGGGCAAATATTGCTTTGCACGTCGGGCAAGGGATATTATCAAGAAAAGGGGAAGCCTATACAACTGTTGCTTCCAGGCGAAGTGGTAAAGATAGCTCCCAATGTGGTGCATTGGCATGGGGCTGCTCCCGATAGTGAGTTCACACATATAGCCATAGGCACACAGATTGACAAAGGCGGTGTCACATGGCTCGAACCAGTGAGCGATGATGAATATAACAGTTATGGTACTCAACAATAAAAATAGTAAAAAGCAATGAAACTTAAATTATTATTACTTACTGTACTTGCGTTTTTCGGAATAAACAGTTATGCCCAAAATAATAGCAATGGAAGTAAGATTCTTGTTGCCTACTTCAGTTGGAGTGGTAACACCGAATATGTGGCAAAATATATTGCCGAACAGACTGGTGGCATGCTTTTCCGTATTGAGCCTGTGAAACCTTACCCGACGGAATACACACCTTGTACTGAAGTGGCAAAAGCCGAGAAAGAACGTGATGCACGTCCTGATATTAAAAACAAGGTGGCTGATTGGGATAGCTATGACACTGTGTTCATAGGTTGCCCAGTGTGGTGGTGGACTGCCCCGATGATTATCAATACTTTCATAGAAAGCTATGACTTTGAGGGCAAGACAGTTGTGCCATTTTGTACGTATGCGGCCACTTACCGCGATGAAACATTGGCACGCATTGTTGAACTCACACCCACTGCCAACCATCTGAAAGGCTATGGGGCGGTAAACCGCGATACAGATGGAATAGCCGAATGGCTCAAAGAAATAAAGGTTATAGATTGAAAAAACATGGATAAATTTGTTTACAAATACCCTGTTCACCAACATTTTGGCAAAGGGCGCGCCGAGAGTGCGATAAAGGAAGAAATGGCTCGTGTGGGCAAAAATGTATTGCTGGCATACGGTGGCGGTTCGTTGAAACGCACTGGTTTGTATGATAAAATTCTCGGCTGGCTGCAAGAGTGTGGCAAGAATGTAGTGGATTTTGGCGGAATCATGCCTAATCCGACATACGCCAAGGTGCAGGAGGGCGCACAGTTGGTTCGCCAGTTGGGGATTGATTTTATCCTTGCCGTGGGCGGAGGGTCGGTCATAGACTGCTGTAAGATAGTGTCGGCTCAAGCATTGTTAAACGAGGATATTTGGGAGATGCAGTACACTACTCATAAGTACCCTACAGAATTTGTACCAATGGGAGCTGTTGTCACAGCGTCTGGCACTGGAGCAGAGCAGAACAATGGCGCAGTGATTACGCATGAGGAAAAGAAGTTGAAGCAACCACTTGTTGGGGCTTATAATTCGTTTGCCATACTTGATAGTGACTTGACCAAGACCTTGCCGATGAAGCAGGTCATAAGCGGTGCGTTCGACACATTGAGCCACTGCATGGAAACATATATGGGGAAGCCTCAATGCACTAATCTGTCGGACGAAATAAATGAGTCGGTGATGCGCAATGTAGTTAAGAACCTTCGTGCGTTGATTGCCAACCCCGACGACGATTTTGCCCGAGGTGAATTGATGTGGGCATCGGCATTGGCCGAGAATGGATTGCTGAAATTGGGCAAACAGACCGATTTCCAGTGCCACATGCTGGAACATGCCGTGGGTGCGTACACCGATTGCAATCATGGTCAAGGGCTTGCCGTCATTCACCCGGTACTTTACCGCCATTTAGTGAATGAAGGAAAATCGAAGCTGGCACGCATGGCCGAACAGGTGTGGGGTATTAAAGCCGATACCGAAGAAGCAACGGCCACACTTGGCATAGATGCACTTGCCGATTTCATTCACGAGATAGGTTTGCCATCGCACTGGAGTGAAATGGGCATAACTGATGAAAATGTATTGCGAGCCGCTGCCGATACTTGTTTCCTGATGCCGGGTTGCTGTAAGCAATTTACGCGCGATGAATTGTTTGAAATTTTGAAGGAATGTATGTGATATGACTAATAAAATGAAGAAAATATGTAGAGCCATATTGTGTGGAACAGTTGCTTTGTTTTGGGCTGGTATGGCGGTTGCAAATGCACAGAGTGCATTCACGATAGAGAACTTTGCCACTATTCAGAGTCCTAATGATAATCCTTTTGGGCTTGTTTATCAAGGTGCGATTACTAAGAATGAGGTGGGCAAAGTGAACATTAATCGTATTACTTATGATTTGAATGGATTAAAGATTGTCGCAAATGTTTACACCCCTGCTGGTTATGACGAGTCAAAGACTTATCCTGCCCTCGTAGTTGCGCACCCCAATGGAGGTTGCAAAGAACAAGTGGCTGGGCTATACAGCCAGCGCATGGCTGAACTGGGGTATATTTGTCTTGCTTTTGATGCGGCTTACCAAGGTGGCAGTGAAGGTGAGCCACGAAATGTGGACAAGCCAGCCAACCGCATTGAAGACATCCATCGAGCTTGTGACATTCTAGCCCAATATCCTGGAGTAGATGCAGCACGCATCGGAATACTTGGTATATGTGGCGGTGGGGGTTATACGTTAAAAGCCGCGCAGACTGATAAACGCTTTAAGGCTGTGGCTACATTGAGCATGTTCAATACTGGATTAGTGCGCCGCAATGGCTTTCTTGACTCGCAAATCGGCGATGTGCAACAACGATTGGCCGACGCTTGCGCAGCTCGTCAAAAGGAAGCTAATGGCGAATCTCCTGAATATGTGGGCGACATGAGCGGTGTGACACCCGAGCAGGCAAAACAACTACCGTTTGACTTGTATCGCGATGGTTATGAATATTATCTTCAGACTCATGCTCATCCGGGTTCCACTTTCCGTTACACCAAAAGTAGCCTTGTCGATTTGATGGCGTTTGATGCCAGCGAGGGTATGTACCTCATCAACCAGCCGTTGCTGATGATGGCAGGTAGCAATGCCGACACGTTCTACATGACAGAGCAATGTTATAGCAAGGCTACCGGCACACAAGATAAAGAATTATATCTCATACCGGGTGCCACGCACATACAGACTTATTGGGTACCCGAGTATGTTGACCAAACGATGACTAAGTTGGCAGAATTTTTCGGTAAATGGCTATGATATTAAATAATATGAGTCCTAAGATTATTTGTCATATAATGGCATCGGTGGATGGTCGATTGTTGACCGACCGATGGACACTTCCTTTCGATGGAAAAAGCGAGAGTGAATTATTGGGCATATATGGTGTAATCGGTCGCAAATTGAACACCGATGCGTGGATGTTTGGCAAAAACACTTTAACCGAAGGTTTCTTCCCCAAGAAGTTTCATGCCGATGTCGAGGAAAAAGTGTCGCAGCAGAAGTCATACGTTGCGCCTCGTTCGTCCAAGCGGTTGTTTATCGTAGCCGACCCCGATGCCGACATTCTTTATGATGCATCAGATGTGAGGGGCGATGATATTGTAACTATTTTGCCAGAAAATGTTCCGGCTGCATATTTGGAACATTTGCGGCAACGGGGCATTTCATATCTTTTTGCTGGCAATGATGGGTGTGATTTGCCATTGGCAATGCACACATTGTCAGAAACATTTGGAGTGAAAACTGTTTCATTGCAAGGTGGTGGCATTATCGACGGGGCTTTTCTGCAAGCAGGATTGATTGATGAGTTAAGTCTTGTCGTTTATCCTGGTATTGACGGCTCGGCATCATCTCCATCTGTATTTGAATATACAGGAGATGACCCCTTTCCTGCACGAGGGCAAAGTCTGGAGTTGATGTCGGTTGAAACGATGCTGAATGGGGTAGTGTGGTTGAGGTATAAATTCCACAGGAAGAAAATGCGATGAAAAAATTGAACAGACGTGAATGGTTGAAATGGGCGGCAGTTTCTCTTGCATCATCAGTAGTCCTTCCGACGTTTTTAACGGCTTGTGACGGAAGACCCGAACCGACCCCGGTTCCAGAGCCAGGAGGAGATGAGCCAACAAGCCAGCCGTCGTTGGTGTGGATGATAACCGATTTGTCGGCAGCTGGGCTGCTTGCAATTTATCGAGCTGTCAGCCGGGAAGCAACAGGGCGAGTAGCTGTCAAAATCAGCACCGGGGAGCCTGGCGGCCACCATTATCTGCAACCTTCGTTGATAGCCGACCTTGTCCACGAGGTAAATGGAACAATAGTAGAATGCAACACTGCCTATCAGGGTGGCCGCTCCGACTCGGCACATCATTGGCAAGCAATTCGTGACCATGGCTTTCTCGACATCGCAAACGTTGACTTGATGGACGAGGATGGAGAGATGCAACTTGCCGTGCAAGACACGACGCACATTGCATATAATCTTGTTGGTAGCCACTTGGCTAATTACGATTTTTTGATTAATCTTGCCCATTTCAAAGGACATGCTATTGCAGGGTTTGGCGGAGTATTAAACCAGTCGATAGGTATCGCTTCGCGACGTGGCAAAACCAATATACACTCGGCTGGGCGTACACAAGACGTGTCGCGCCTGTGGAACACAATGGCCTCGCAGAATGATTTCACCGAGTCGATGGCCGCAGCTGCACAAAGTGTGGCCGACTATTTTGGCGACCGCATCCTTTATATTGATGTGATGAACAACCTGTCGATTGACTGCGACTGCGATTCAAGTCCTGCTGTACCCGAAATGCAGGACATTGGCATTCTTGCATCGACCGACCCTGTGGCACTTGACCAAGCCTGCCTCGACTTGGTATATGCCGTGACTCCGACAGATGGCAACAACAATAGTCCTCTGATAGAACGTATAGAAAGTCGCAATGGTGCGCACGTTGTTGAATATGCCGAGCGTATAGGCCTTGGCAATAGGAATTATGAAGTAGCAAGGATATAAACTGCCGATATAGGCATGTGTATATGATAGGCAGACTGTTTTATAATCGAAAAAGCAGTCTGCCTATGTATATGATATTTTATAATTTCCAGCCTGATATGCTTTCTTGAGTGTTCCACAAATGGAAGTAAAGGCCTTCTTGTCGCATGAGTTCATCATGAGTGCCTTCTTCTTTTATATGCCCGCTATCCATAACTATTATCTTGTCGGCATTCATTATGGTTTTGAGCCTATGTGCAATGGCAATGACCGTGCGCCCTTTTATTAGCGAGTCGATAGCTTTCTGCACTTCTACCTCGTTCTCGGGGTCTAACGAGGCGGTGGCTTCGTCAAGCAGGATTATTTGTGCATCTTTCAGAATGGCTCGGGCTATGGATATGCGCTGTTTTTCTCCGCCCGACAGCGTGCAACCACCTTCTCCGACCATAGTGTCGTATCCCTTGGGCAACCGCATAATGAAATCGTGGCAACAGGCTTTCTTGGCTGCGGCAATAATTTCATCTTCTGTAGCATTGGTTTTGCCGAAACGAATATTGTTGCGTATCGTATCTTGAAATAGATACACATCTTGGAAAACCATAGAAATGCGGCTCATTAGGCTCTCGGGATTTATTTCATTCATTGGAATGCCATTGAAAAGCACTCGGCCTTTCTGTGGGTCGTAGAAACGGGCACAAAGTTTCATTATAGTGCTTTTCCCGCTACCCGAAAGACCTACAAGAGCCGTCAATGAGTCTTTGGGTAGGGTAATTGTTATATCGTGCAACACTTCCTTGTCGTGATAGGCGAATGAAACATGTTCAGACCGTATGTTGCCAGCCATTGGTGATTGCCGTTCGCCTTTCATTTTTGGTTCGTTCATCAATGAGAGAATGCGTTCTCCGGCAATTGAAAAATAACGAAATTCGGTAAAATTGGTTAAGGCTGAAGTCAATGGGTCGAACACACGAGAACCTACAATGAGAAACAGCACAAATACAAGCAACGACAGTTTTCCGCCCAACAATAGATAAGTGCCACATAAAACCATCATTGTCAGTCCAGCGCGTACTAATGTGATGCTAAACAATACGAACGGGCCAAGTAGGGCTTCCTGCCAGATACAAGTGCGGCGCAGCTGTGCAAATGCGTCGCGTAGCCTGACGAATCGGTCGCCCAACAGGTTGTAGGCTTTCATCACTCGTATGCCTTGCAGGTATTCCTCCAATCGGCTACCGGCATTTATTTTCGCTTGTATTTGCTTGCCACTTAGCTTTCGTTGAACGCTTGTACTTACCCACAATACGAGCATGGCAAGAGGTAGGGCAGCAAACATGCTGATCGCCATTCTCCAATCTATCCAAACCAGTGAAGCAAAAGCCAGCACAGGCATAACCACAGCACCCATCAGTTGTGGTAAGTGGTGAGAAATTCCGGTTTCGGCCATCATGAAGTCGGTGACAAGCATCGAAGACAAATCGCCTGGGTCACGCTTTGACAGGAAGCCCAACGAAAGTTTTCGCAGATGTTCGGCCAGCGATAGCCTCCCAGTAGCACTCATTTCGTATGCACCCCCTGAAGTTGGCGCGGTATGCGGCTCGTTCTGCCAGAGCCATGACAAGCATATACGCAGCCATAATGCCGAATATGCACCAAAGTCGAGTAATGTCGAGTGGTTGTCCATTTTCGCTGAATGCACTGAAAATTATGTTAATAGCTTCGATTGATAGACCGAATGGTACGATATTGACCAAGTTGGCAAGTATGGTGTAGCCCACAGGCTTGTAAAGTCGTTCGGTGTGGCCAATTGCGATGTTTTTGATTGCGTTCATAAATATAATCTCCATTTAAATTTTGTTCAACTTCCAGTGAAATGCACTTGTGTAGGCGTTCCACATATTTTTGTATAATCCATCGACCTTGGTTAAATCATTGTGGTTTCCATATTGCACAACTTGCCCTTCGTTCATCACTATGATTTGATGAGCCGAAATGATAGAGGATAGACGGTGTGCTATGACAATGACGGTTTTCCCTTTTATAAGTGATTGTAAAGCCATTTGCATCTTATGTTCATTTTCGGGGTCGGCAAAAGCCGTGGCTTCGTCTAAGACCAATATAGGCGCATTTTTCAGAATGGCGCGAGCCACACATATCCGTTGTGCTTCGCCTCCTGAAAGAAACACGCCTTTGTCACCGATTTTTGTTTCGTAACCATTGGGCAAATGTTCGATGAAGTCATGGCATTGAGCCGATTGGGCTGCTGCTATAACTTTTTCTTTTGTAGCCGTAGGTGAGCCGACTGCTATATTTTCGTAAATTGTGTCGTAGAATAGGAATGTGTCTTGAAAAACGAATGCTACCATATCCATCAGTTTATTTGTGGTGATTTGGCGAATATCCACGCCACCTATTAATATCTGTCCTTGTTCTATATCCCAAAAACGAGGAATAAGACTGGCAATGGTTGACTTGCCGCTACCCGAAGGTCCTACAAGTGCCGTTATTTTACCTTGTGGAGCAATGAAACAGACATCGTGCAAAGCCTCGGTGTGCGTTTTCTGCTCGGTATTTTCGTAAGAAAATGAAACATGATTGAAAGCAACGTCATATTTCGTTGGCTCTTGCGGATTCGCTGGTTCGGGTATCGGTCTCCGTTCAAGTATGCTGTCGATGCGCGTTACGCCTTCGTTAATATCACGTGTATTTCCGCCCAAAAATGTCAATTTATAGACTGGCGAAGCCATACCAGGTCCCATGATGATAAAAAACAGCCACACAACGGCCAAAGATAAAGAATGTGGATTGGCCTGTAGTAGCAACAAGCCCATAGGAAGGATGAATGTGACAATTGAATTAAGTAAAACAGTAAAGGCAATCATTCCATTTTGGTAAGTGTCGCAACACTTTAAGGCAAAGGTCTTATAAGCCTGAATCTCGGCATTAAATTGGCGGAACGAACGGACACTTTGTCCGAAAATCTTAACGACAGGCATTCCTCGTACATACTGAACGGCCGAAGCACTCATCTTTTCCTGTGCATCGTAATAGATGCTCATGAACTTTTTTGCCTTTTCCCCCATGAAATTGGAGAATTGAAGGAACAAGCTGAGAACGACTACTGCCAAGCACACGACTGTAAGCCACGCATCCAATGAGAAGAATATGACAAGCATTAACACTACAGTGGCTGCAACATTCACCAAGTCGGGGATGGTATGGGCAATAAAACCTTCGATTTTCTCGATGTTTTGGTCCATCGTTTTTTTGATGGCACCGGTGGAAGAGTTGTTCAAGTAGCCCAATGGGAGCCGGCCGATGTGTTCGGCCAGACGGACACGCAGACCGTACAAAATGCGAAATGCGGCGACGTGTGAACACATCAAGGCGGCATAGAGCAAAATCAATCCACCCGCAAGTCCACCAAATGCAATCCAACCCCAGTTGACCATACTTGCGCCGTCAGCTGTAATCGGATTGCCTCCAAGACAGAGCAATCTTTTCAAAATTTCATAAACCGCCCAATATGGCACAAGCATGCATACTGCGCTGCCAGCTGACAATAAGGCAGCCAATATGAGTAATCCTTTCTTTTGCCCGGCTATTTCAAACAGCCGCGACAAACCTTCTTTCTTTTTAGTTTTGTCCATTTAAAATATTATTTTGATAAGATTCTGTAACCGAGCAGGGAGCTGAATTTGTAACATAGCCATGGAATGCGGCCAAGGATTTGCCCGAAGAAAAATCCCCATCGATGGCGGAAGAATTTCATGTAGTTGGCTTGTTCGATGAGTTGCAAGGCAGGTTCCCACTGTTCCACCAAATGACCGTCGCTTAATCCCGAACGGATTTGGGCGGCATGGTTGCGAAGCGAATCGGGTTTCACGCCATGCCGGCTCATCATCGTGCCGCACACGTCGAACCATAATTCGCCATTACCGAAACGACAAGCTACATTGTGCAGGAATTCTTTTACCTGATTCTCATAAAAATACATTAGCACGCCTTCCACAACAAAGATGAAATCGGCATCGGGATGTTTCTGGCGCAAGTCGTCCATCCAACTTGTTTCCAACAATGAAGCAGCTATATAATGATTGTGAGATTGTTCGGGAATCAATTCGCGGCGAAGGTTGATGACTTCGGGCAAATCCAAATCATAGAAAATGGCATTGTCGTTGTTCCGAATGCGTTGGAAACGGGTGTCCAAGCCGCATCCGACGTTTACAACTACAGAACAGGGATGTGATGCGATAAACCGCTGCACGGCACGGTCGAAATACCAGCCGCGCACCACGCAACCCACTTCGCTCAATTTTGCACCTTCGAATCTGGAATAGTCATACGCAAGACTGTCGGCTAAACGTTCGGCAGTCTTGTCGTTCAAGATTGGGCTTTCTCGACGGCTTTCTTTAGCTCTCATGTATAACGGAATGAGTAACGTTTCCGCTACGATGTTTTTAAATACATGTGTTTGTTCCATTTTGTTTATCATTTAATAGTGAACGATATTCAGAATTGTTCATAAAAAAGGAGGGACCTCGTTTAAGATTCCCTCCTTGTATGTAGCCGCGATTGGGCGGCGTGTGTATGTGTATAGTCTGTATCTCATATTTTTATGATGGCTCTCCAGCCTTGTATTTCAAATAGTATGTAGTCATGTAGAATGGTTTCAACTTCATGTCGAGGAATAGAGTGCATGAGTAATTCTTCAAACATGGTAAACATCCACACAGTGTGTAGATGGATAATGAAGTCGGAAACGGCTGTATTTATGTTAGGATGTTTTTTCTGCATAGAGGCGAACCATGCTTTAACTAATTTTGTGGAACGGATAGTGTAGTTTTCTCGGAAATGTTCCAACGACGAGCCTTGTGCGCGCAGCAACAATATTTTCATCAAATCGCGGTGAGTGTGTATGAGCGAAGCATACTCGTCGATGCAGGTTTGTAAATATTTGTCTGAACGCATTGCCATTATGTCTTCGCCTCGTATGCCATGATGCTCCTGCAACATGACTTCCAGTGCGAGCAATACAGGGCGAACCACTTCGTGTAGCAATTCGTCTTTGCTCGTGAAGTAATTGTAAATGTTACCGACACCTACGTTAGCAAGTTCGGCAATTTCGCGCATGGAGGTTTTTGAGTAACCTTTTAGCCCGAATTGTTGCTTAGCCGCTGCCAAAATGCGGCTGTGTATGTCATCTTTCAGCACCTGCATATATGATGAAAATGTTTAGGCAAAAGTACGGGTCGAGTCATTATGGGGCAATACCTAATTTTGGGGATTTTCGCTGGACGTATTAACCATTTCATGGATATTCTATAGTGAATAAATTGAAAAAATTAATGAGCCAATTTTTTGCATTGCGCCCGACTTTAGCTATATTTGTGCATTCGTGTTTTCTTGGGAATATGGACTGCAAGATTGAGCGATTACGGAATAAACGCATTGGGCTGGCACTAAGTGGTGGCGGCGCACGTGGCTTTGCCCACGTGGGGGTGTTGCGAGCTATGGAGGAACTTGGCATTTATCCCGACGTGATAGCTGGAGTGAGTGCAGGCAGTATTGCCGCCGTGCTGTATGCATCGGGCATGAAACCTGCCGCAATCGCAAAGGAATTTAATAAAGCCACGATGAGCGATTTTGCCGAGATGGCTATCCCGCAGAATGGTTTTTTTAAATTGACCAAGCTCAAGGAATTCTTGAAGAAACATATACCATACGCCCAACTACAGGAATTGCCGATAGAAACAATCGTGTGTGCGACTGATTTTGACAACTGTTGCCCTGTCGCATTTTCATCGGGGCAGATAGGTGATTGTGTGGTAGCGTCGTGCAGTGTGCCTGTGGTATTCAAGCCTGTAAAGATAGATGGAGTGACGTATGTCGATGGTGGGTTGTTGCGCAACTTGCCAGCATGGGCAATTCGTGACAAATGCGATGTGCTTGTCGGAGTGAACGTGAGTCCACTGCCAGGCAAGAAATATAAGAACTCGTTGCTCGACATTGCCGCCCGCGCATACGACATAACATGGCGCAGCAATGCCAACGACGATGTAGAGTTGTGCGACATCGTGATACAGCTGCGAGGCATAGGCATGATGAACATGTTTGACATTAAACGTCAGAAAGTCTTGATTCAGTCGGGATATGACGAAGCGATGGACGTATTCAAGAAATATGGAGAAAGAATTACCAACTCAAAATAATAAAGCATAATATCCAAATATGAAGCCTGTAATATACCAGTTGTTGCCTCGCCTGTTTACCAACCAATGTTCGACGTGTGTGCATTATGGAACAATCGAGCAGAATGGCGTGGGCAAATTGAATGACATCAACGGTCGTGTGCTTGACTCAATCCGGGCACTTGGCGTTACTCACGTGTGGTACACCGGTATCATTGAACATGCCACGGCTACCGACTATTCGCAATATGGCATAGCCCGAGATAATCCACATATAGTTAAGGGTTTGGCTGGTTCGCCATACGCCATAAAGGATTATTATGACATCGACCCCGACTTGGCGGTAGATGTGCCAAACCGTATGGCTGAATTTGAGGCATTGGTGCGCCGTACTCATAATGCAGGGCTCAAGGTGGTCATCGACTTTGTGCCTAATCATGTATCGCGGCAATACCATAGCGACGTGAAGCCTGCCGGCATCGAAGATTTGGGCGCAGACGATGACAGAACCAAGCACTTCGCTCCCAACAATAATTTTTATTACATACCGCGTCAGCAGTTTATGCCGCGTGATGTGTTCTTGGGCGAGGGCAAGGACACGTATATAGAATTTCCTGCCAGGGCCACCGGCAATGATTGCTTCACGGCATTTCCGAGCAAGAATGACTGGTATGAAACCATCAAGATTAATTATGGGCGCGACTATGGCGATAATACCGAGCATTTCGACCCTATACCCGACACGTGGTTCAAAATGCTCCATTTCTTGCGTTACTGGGCATCGAAAGGTGTTGATGCATTCCGTTGCGACATGGTGCACATGGTGCCTGTGCAATTTTGGAAATGGGCAATTCCGCAAGTCAAAGACAAGTATCCCAACACATTATTCATAGCAGAGATTTATGATGTTGGGCTGTATCGCGATTATATATATAATGGCAAGTTTGACTACTTGTATGACAAAGTGACGCTCTACGACACATTACGCAACATACAGTGTAACAATGTATCGGCAGCTGCTCTCACGAATTGTTGGCAGACGGTTGACGGGATAAGCGACCACATGCTGAATTTCCTTGAAAACCACGACGAACAACGTTTTGCTTCGTGGGAGTATGCGGGCAATGCTGCGTTGGTTGTGCCTTCGTTGGTGGTGTGCGCCACGATTAACCGTGGTGCCATGATGATATATGCAGGACAGGAACTTGGCGAGCGTGCTATTGACGCTGAAGGGTTCAGTGGCCGTGACGGGCGCACGTCGATATTTGATTACTGGAGTATTCCCACTGTACGCCGCTGGTACAATCACGGAAAGTGCAATGAAGAACATTTGTCGCAGTTTGAAATAAAGTTGCGCAGTGTATATGCCCGCATTCTATCGTTGTGTAATCGAGAAAAAGCTATCAGCGATGGGCAGTTCTTCGACTTGATGTATGTCAATTACGGCAATCTTAATCCTCACAGGCATTACACCTACTTGCGTACTTATGGCGATGAGGTGCTGTTCATAGCAGTCAATTTTGATAATGTTCCATGTAACATAAACATCGACGTGCCGCCGTTGGCGTTCTCGTCGTTGAGGTTGAAACAAGGCGAGTATAATGGCTGCGAACTGCTTGCCGGGCGCAAGAGGGATTTCCGCTTTGCCATAGGGTCGCCGCTTCCTGTTGAAATACCAGCCAATGGAGCTGTTATATGGAAGTTGCTGCCAAGTGACACAACAGTCGAAGCCAAGCCATAAAATACTTGCAAATGGCGCATGTAACAGCCGCGTAATGGGCATAATGATTTCCTGCATTGAAAAATTTTGAGGAAATGCAGGACAGCTTCTAAATAAATATTAACTTTGCACCAGTTTTTCACAAGCCCTATATTAAACATAATTATGAATTCTTTAACTCCATTCAAGGTTTTCTCGGGTACAAATTCAATGTACCTTGCTAAGGAAATCTGCCAAAACTTGGGCGTCGAGTTAGGCCAAATGAATATCCAACACTTTGCCGACGGTGAGTTTGAAGTGTCGTTTGAAGAGTCAATCCGTGGTTGCGAGGTTTACCTCATTCAATCGACATTTCCAAATAGCGACAATTTGATGGAGCTGCTCTTGATGGTAGATGCTGCCAAGCGAGCTTCGGCCAAGTCGATTATTGCAGTAGTGCCTTACTTTGGTTGGGCACGTCAGGACCGTAAGGATAAACCTCGCGTGTCGATTGCGTCGAAACTCGTTGCCGACTTGCTCAGCACTGCTGGGATTAACCGCCTTATTACTATGGATTTGCATGCAGACCAGATTCAAGGCTTCTTTAATGTGCCTGTTGACCACTTGTATGCGTCGTCGTGCTTTATCCCTTACATTCAGTCGCTCAAGCTTGAGAATATGGTCATCGCATCGCCCGATGTGGGTGGAGCCAAGAGAGCCAACAATTATGCCAAGTATCTCAACGCTCCGTTGGTGTTATGCCACAAGCAACGCATCAAGGCCAATGTTGTGGAAAACATGACTATAATAGGTGACGTTAAAGACAAAGATGTAATATTGGTCGATGACATGGTTGACACAGCTGGTACGATATGCCGTGCAGCCAATTTGATGAGGGAAAACGGGGCGCGCTCGGTTCGCGCATTGGCATCGCATGCCATCATGAGCGACCCTGCATCGCAGCGTGTAACTGATAGTGCATTGTGTGAAATGATATTTTCAAATAGCATTCCATTTAAGGGCAATTGTCCGAAAGTGACGATTTTGAGCATAGCAGGCTTATTTGCCGACACAATCAGCCGTGTACACGAAAATCGTTCAATCAGTTCGCAATACCTTTTGTAACCGTTTAACACGCCACACATATTTATCAGGAGCCGCCTTCGTTTATTACGGAGGAGGCTCCTGTGCTTTATATAATGACATGAAAAAATATTGTTGGGAGCCGTTTGAGATGAAGGTAGTTGTGGGTTGTTACGCCGATGTTTCACACATGTAACATCTTTGTTATATCTAAATGGTAGTGATGGTGTAACTTTGCAACGAGAAAAATGAAACCACAACTTACGTTACGCGAAATGAATAAAATTGTAATCTTGTCGGTCGCTCTATTGTGCGGCTTGCATACTTTGCAAGCGCAGCGCATAAAGGGAAGCGACACAGTGCTGCCATTGACGCAAACGTTGTCGGAGATTTATATGAATAACCACCCGGAAGCCACGATTACTGTAACAGGAGGTGGCAGCGGTGTGGGAATTTCGGCATTGCTCGACGGCACAACCGATATAGCCATGGCATCGCGCCGCATTAAGTTTAGTGAAAAAATGAAGCTCAAGCAGTCTAACCATGAACCTTGCGAGGTGGTGGTGGCCTATGACGCACTTGCAGTAATTGTCAATCCGGATAATCCGGTCAAGCAGCTTACTCGTGAACAACTCGAAGCTATATTCCGCGGAAAAATCACGAATTGGAAAGAAGTGGGAGGGGAAGATGCAAAAATAATAGTGTATTCTCGCGAAACATCATCGGGAACATACGAATTTTTCAAAGAAAGTGTATTGCATAACAAGAATTACATGAGTGGAGTGTTGTCGATGCCAGCAACTGGAGCTATCATACAATCGGTCAGCCAGACACGGGGTGCGATAGGTTATGTAGGGCTTGCTTATCTCAATCCGATGATTAAGGCTCTCGCTGTTTCATACGACGGTGGGAAGAATTACGTGTATCCGTCGGTGAAAAGTGCAGTGTCGAAAGAATACCCAGTAGTGCGTCCCCTGTATTACTATTACGACAAGGCTAACGAAGCAACCGTAGCACCGTTTATCGAATATATCGAATCGCCTGAGGGGCAAGCCGAAACACTGAAAATAGGCTTTATTCCGAAATAAATCAAAATAGAATATGAAAAAGTGGATTGACATAATAGCCAAGCGTATTTTCACAGTCAGCGGCTTTGTCACGAGTATTGTAATCGTGTTAATCATCGCATTCCTTTTTGCCGAAGCTGTGGGCTTGTTCAGCCAGCCAGTGATTGAGGAGGGATATGTACTTGCGCTAAACAAGAAAAACGAGGTCAAAAATCTCAGTGCCCTTGAAATTAAGAATATATTTGACGAGGAAATTGTCAACTGGGAAGAGGTCGGTGGTGGCGATGTGCCAATCAAGGTGTTCAGGCTCGAAGATTTGGACAAAATTTACACCGAAGCCGAGTTGGGCGATGAATACCAGTTTGCCGGTGACAAGATAGTGGAGCAGGTGAGCAGCGATGCGGGCATGGTGGCCTTTGTACCTGAAAGCCTCGTCGAAGGACGCACCGAGCTTAACTATATCAATGACAATACTATTCCAGTTGGCGATGTACTATTGGGAGTAGAATGGTATCCGACAGCTACACCATCACCAATTTTCGGTATTCTGCCACTAATTAGCGGAACTATCTGGGTTAGCTTTTTTGCCATCTTGTTTGCGTTGCCTTTTGGCTTGGCTGTGTCGATATATCTTGCCGAAGTGGCCAATCCTCGGGTAAGCAAGATGCTCAAACCGGTCATAGAGTTGCTTAACGGAATCCCGTCGGTAGTGTATGGATTCTTCGGATTGGCAGTGATAGTGCCTCTATTGCAACGGACATTTAATTTACCTGTTGGCGAGTCGGGGCTTGCCGGTAGTATAGTGCTTGCCATTATGGCATTACCAACTATTATTACTGTCGCCGAGGATGCCATGCGTAATTGTCCCCGTTCGATGCGCGAGGCGAGCCTTGCACTCGGAGCCACGCAATGGCAAACCATATACAAGGTGGTGGTGCCATATTCAATCTCGGGCATTACATCGGGCGTAGTGCTTGGTATCGGACGCGCAATAGGTGAAACCATGGCTGTGCTTATGGTTACAGGTAATGCCGCAGTTATACCGACGAGCATACTTGAACCGTTGCGAACCATTCCGGCAACCATAGCTGCCGAGCTTGGCGAAGCTCCTGCCGGAGGTGCGCATTATCAGTCGCTCTTTTTGCTTGGCGTGATACTTTTCTTCATCACGCTTATAATTAACTCGTGTGTCGAGGTCGTGTCGGCACGCAATCGTCTAAAAAGATAAAATTTGTGCATCATGGCAATAGAAATTAATCAGTCATATAACCGCCGTAAGCATGGCATGCAAAGCATTGCTTTCGGTATATTCAGAGCATTAAGTTGTTGCATTGTGGTAATTCTTTTCTTGATTCTTGGATTCATTATTATTAAGGGAATCGGTGTAATCAATTGGGATTTTCTTACAATGCCGCCAACCGATGGCATGACGGCCGGCGGGATTATGCCAGCCATTGTGGGAACATTTTGGCTCATGATAGGCAGTGCTGTGTTTGCATTTCCGGTTGGTGTGATGAGCGGCATATACATGAACGAATATGCGCCTAAAGGCAAAGTAGTCGCATTTATCCGTACAATGACCAATAACCTTGCTGGCATACCGTCGATAGTGTTTGGTCTTTTTGGTATGGCTTTCTTTGTAAATTATCTTGGTTTTGGCGATAGCATCGTTGCTGGGTCGCTTACGTTGGGATTACTTGCATTGCCTATTGTGATACGTACTACCGAAGAGGCGTTCAAGGACATACCGAACAGTTACCGCGAGGGCAGTTTGGCGTTGGGCGCGACAAAAGCGCAGACTATATGGCACGTATTGCTGCCGATGGCAATGCCGCGTGTGATTACCGGGCTTATATTGTCGCTTGGACGTGTGTCTGGCGAAACAGCACCAATTCTTTTCACCTGTGCTGCTTACTTTCTGCCACGGTTGCCAGAGAGTATTTTCGACCAGTGCATGGCGTTACCTTACCATCTTTATGTGGTTGCGACAAGCGGTACCGACATTGAGGCTCAATTGCCGATTGCATACGGCACAGCTTTCGTGCTGATAGTGATAGTGTTGATAATGAATCTGCTTGCCAATGGCATACGCAAGCATTTTGAAAACAAATTGAAAACGAAATAATACCCATATATGGATAAAATTGAAGCTAAAAACGTTGACTTCTACTACGGCGATTTTCATGCGCTGAAAGGTATCAACATTACTATCCCCAACAACCAAGTCGTAGCCTTCATTGGTCCGTCGGGGTGTGGCAAATCCACGTTTTTACGATTGTTCAACCGTATGAACGACCTTATTCCTGGTACCCGGCTTACGGGAGAAATTATTATCGACGGGCAGAATATTTACGACAAGTCGGTCGATGTGGACCGTTTGCGCAGGAATGTCGGGATGGTATTCCAACGCCCCAATCCGTTCCCGAAGAGCATTTTTGAGAATGTGGCATACGGCTTGCGTGTAAATGGAATCAAGGACAAGGATTTCATTGCCGAACGTGTAGAAACGGCATTGAAAGGTGCTGCATTGTGGAACGAAGTCAAAGATAAACTTAAGGAATCGGCCTATGCCCTGTCGGGAGGGCAACAACAACGGTTGTGCATAGCCCGTGCCATGGCAGTGGAACCGTCGGTGCTGCTCATGGACGAACCAGCATCGGCACTCGACCCAATCTCGACAGCCAAGATAGAGGAGTTGATATGCGAGCTGAGCGAACAAACGACAGTAATCATCGTCACGCATAGTATGCAACAGGCCGCACGTGTGAGCAACAAGACGGCATTCTTCTACTTGGGAGAGATGGTGGAATATGACAATACTAAGAAAATTTTTACTCACCCGTCGAAAGAGGCCACGCAGAATTATATCACTGGCCGTTTCGGTTAATTATAAAACTATCAAACAATGGTAAAATTCGTAGAAAACGAACTTCAGGCTATACGCGACGAGGTAAATGACATGTGGAAGCTCGTTTACCAACAACTCAGTGACGCATGCAAGGCTGTGCTTAACGTTGATTATTACCTTGTGGACCGTGTCGTGGCGCGCGAACGCCGTGTAAATGCATTTGAGTTGAAAATCGACAGCGACATAGAAGATTTCATAGCCCTATATAACCCGGTGGCAGTGGATTTGCGCTTTTCGCTGGCGATGTTGAAGATAAACAATAATCTGGAACGTATCGGCGATTATGCCGATAGCATCGCACGGCTTGTGGTGCGCACTGAATTGAGCGATGCGCATAAACAACTCTTTGCGCAACTTAAGTTGCAAGAAACATTTGACGCTGTCTTGAAGATGTTGCGCACGACTTACGATGCCTTGCAGAGTCAAGACATAGTTATGGCAAAGTCGGTTTTTGAAGATGATGATATGCTCGATGTGCTTAACCGCGAGGCAATCGATGTTTTGGCCGAGTATGCCAAGCAACATCCCGACAGTATCAAATTGTGCTTGGAATTGGCAGCCGTATTCCGCAAGTTGGAACGTGCTGGCGACCATATCAATAACCTGTCGGAGGAAACTGTGTTCTATATAGACGCAGAAGTCTTGAAGCATCGCAAGAATAAAGTGGATTCTACGTCTCAGACCGATAACGCCGAATAATCCCAATAAACTCAAATTATAAGCCCTGAATGTGGAAACACTCAGGGCTTTTTATGTGTTTTTGGCTGTTGTTATAGGCGGTCGTATGGCAGCATGGCAAGCATCTGTGCCATCTTTTTCACCCCATCGCCCAATGGTTTTGCTGCCATAGCCCGCAGCATAATATTGAGCTCGATTTTAAATTCGACAAGCAGCTTTGTTTCGTTCTCTGCAGCTTTTTCGAGATTTATCTCGGCTTGGAATGGCAGAGGAAATGATGTGGCTGCCATTACAATTTTGGATGGTTGGACTTTTTCAACTATTTGCAAGACAACTTTGCCCACAGGTGCAGTGTTGAATGCAATAGAGTCGCTTGTAAATTCCACTTCCGACATGCGTTGTTTCATATCGGCAGGAATGTTTTCATTGTTTACAAGTGAGCGGAAGCATTCGGGATTAGACAACTTAGCAAAAACCGTGTCGATGTTGCAATACACGGTTTCTTCGTTACTCTTGTATGTGTCCATTCTTATTGTGGTAAGAAATTATTCTACAGAAGTTTCTTCAGCCGATTTTGACGCAGTCCAGTTGGCAGGGTCACGTCGCCATTCTTTTAGAGTGTCCACATCGCTTTCTTTGATGTAATTGGTCTTCAATGCCACTTCAACCATTGCGTTATAATTGCTTATGGTGTGCAATTCTATTCCAGCCTCGCGGAATTTCTTGACCGACACAGGGAACTCGTATGTAAATATTGCTGCCATACCCACGACTTCACAGCCTACATTGCGAATGGCTTCACAAGCTTTCAGGCTGCTACCGCCCGTCGAAATGAGGTCTTCAATCACCACGACGCGTTGTCCGGCTTTGAGGTTGCCCTCGATGAGATTTTCGAGTCCATGGTCTTTGGGGCTTGAACGGACATAGACATAAGGTAATCCAAGTGTGTCGGCGACTAAAGCTCCTTGTGCAATAGCACCAGTAGCGACGCCAGCAATTACGTCAACATTGCTAAACTTTTCGAGTATAATACGGCAAAGTTCTACTTTTATGAAGTTGCGAATGTCGGGATATGAGAGAGTTTTGCGATTATCGGTATATATAGGTGAATTCCACCCCGAAGCCCAAGTGAATGGGTTGTCGGGTTGCAGGATTATTGCACTTATGTTCAACAATTTCTCGGCTAAGATGTGATCTACTTTTTCCATTGCTTTGCAATATATTTAGTTAATTGGTTCAACAATATTTGCATAGTGCAAAAGTACAATAATAATTGCATATTTCTGAATTATGTCAGCTATATTTTGCTTTAGTTTGTTTTTTGCGAGCAAAATGGCAAAAATATTGCCATTATATTTTAGAATATGGAATAAATGTTGTATATTGCACTGAAATAATAAACGACAAATGACAAAATTAAAAATAGGCGACGAATGGTGGACTGCACCAGCCGAAGGCGACGATGGAACGTTGGTGATGGTAACAGGGCGAGCCGGAGTTGATGCAGTGATAGAGTCGGGGCGATTTAACGACCGCGTTGAGGTGACTTGGAAATATGCCTCGGAAGGAACGGGAGGAATGCCCGATGATGCCACCGCGCGGCTAATGGAGCAAGTTGACATGGCACTGCGGAAGGAGTTTGAACGTGATGCGGTGGCTGTGATGACAGGCATTTATACTGGCGGGGGAGAGCGCAACTGGGTGTTCTACGTCAGCAGTTTGCGGTCGTTTCAGTATCGTTTCAACCATGCTCTTGAAGCATTTGAGATGTTGCCGTTGACCATATACGCCGAGCATGACCCGCAATGGAACGAATACCGTGAAATGCGGAGCCAGACCGAAATCATGGATGGAGAATAAACTGGCATAGAGTTGCCAGGGCTGAGATAACTTGCACATATTGTCTAACCGTTAATTTACAGTGCATTATGAACCAACTGTGGCTGTGGATTGTTATCTCTATGGTAATAGGGATAATATCGGCGTTTGTTTTCACAAGTGCCGTCAATCGAATGGGAGAAGTGCCAGAAGACACCACTGACAGTGCAGCCGGAATAAGCAAGTTGAGTAACATTGCATTGAATGTGGTGGTTTTCAGCATTCTGTCGTTTTTGGTAGTGTGGCTCATTATGGCTGTCATGCAGCGTGGCCCGTATGCCATCGTATGACCGTCATGTGCTAAGACATCAATGGGAACCATGCGTGTGCATTCATGCACTCATGATTCCCATTTTTTTGTTTGTTGTCGCCAATGGCGATTAGGATTCGTTGGCGTGCGTTTTTGTCCGGTAGGAAATTGAGATTTGCGAGTCACTGTCGATTTTTTCCACCACTAAAGCCACGCGTTCCACATACCAGTCGTTTTCGAGCGTGTCGTTGACGTAAATTTCTTCGGTAAATTGCCACCCTTCGCGATAGGGGTTGTATATGATTGTAAACTCACTTTCGCTGGTGTCGATAACGTAGGCAAACCGTGGCGAGGTTTTCACTATAAGCGAGTATTGCGTAAAATCTACTTCGCCATAGGAAGGATAGGCTTGCAGGAATTCGTCGCCAACGTAATTGCGCACTTCATCGACCGAGTTCAGTACCACGGCTTCGTCGTCTGTGATAACGTCGGTGTCGATTAGCGTGTTGTTGTCGTTCAATACATAATAAACTGGCAATTGCCGTTCGATGTCGAGGTAACGTGCTATTACAGGGGCGTCGTCATCGTTGCATGCCGTCAGTGCTGCAAGCATAATTGCAGCCATTGCTATAATGTTGATTTTCATAAGTGGTTGTGTTTGTATGAATAATTCTCATTTGTTGTTCATTATTGCCTGTATGTCGTCGATAGAGCGGTCAAATGGGCCGGTTTTTTCGAGCTTGAGTGTTGACATTGCGGCGGCAAACCGTCCTGCTTCGTCGTATCCTGCACCAAGGCTTCGCATATATAAGTACCCGGCGGCGTATGTGTCGCCACAGCCAGTGGCATCGACGAGAGCCACGGGGTTGTATGCCGGAATTTCATAGTAGTTGCCATCGGCATATATTATAGAGCCATAGTTGCCAAAAGTCATCATTACTTCTTTAACCCCCCATTTTGCAAGCTGGTCTGCTGCTCGGTGAGGGTCGGAATGTCCTGTGAGTGATTCTATCTCAAACTCGTTGACTTTCAGTATGTCGGTATATTTTAGTGCCTCGATTTTCCAATCCCAATCGCACGGGTACACGTTCACGCCATCGACGTATCGCAGGAAACCTTGTGCGTCAATCGACAGCGTTCCACGGTCATGCAGGTATTTGATGACATCGAGCGAGAAGTCATCGGCAAGCAGGCTTCCAAGATGGATAAAACGAGCTTGCACTCCTTGCAACTTGTCGATAGTGAATGGGTCGGCTTTTGCCAGCACGCGTTGGGTGCGGTTGTTCATATTTTCTCCATATTTGTTTTCGAAGTACACAGTTTCGCGGCTTGGGATTACTTCCACGTCGATGCCTTTTTGCCGCATTTCGTCCACGGCACTCATTTCACTGTCGGCGAGTGAAGTAATTAATTTGTAGCTTACCCGTTGTGGCAGTTTTGATATGGCATGTGATATGTAATAAGATGTGCCGCCATTGAGATATGCGGTGTGAGTGGGTGTGATAATCTTGTCGAGCGTTATGTGCCCTATGCAACATATATCGGTCATAATCGGTTGTTGTGTTCCTATAAATATTTTGCAAAAGTAGTGAATTATGGGCGATGATAAAAGTGAAGTTTGGCTTTAGGGAATATTTTTGTAAATTTGTGGCACTTACCTGATATATTACATTTGTTACGTATGAACGATACCAAGGAGCAGTTTGAACATGTCATAGGAATTTGTAGGGATTTGTTTGTCAAGAAATTGCACGATTATGGTGCTTCGTGGCGAATAATGCGTCCGGAGTCGATAACCGACCAGATTTTCATAAAGGCGAAGCGGATTCGTAACCTTGAGATTAAAAAGGTTTCACAGGTGGGGGAAGGGGTTTATCCCGAATTTGTGGGCATAGTCAATTATGGTATTATAGGACTGATTCAGCTCGACAAGGGGTATGCCAGCACTGTAGATATTAGCAATGAAGAGGCTGTGAAATTGTATGACAAATTTATGGATAAGACCAAAGAATTAATGCTCAAAAAAAACGCCGACTACGATGAGGCGTGGCGTGACATGCGCATCAATTCATATACCGACCTTATCCTCACGAAAATACAGCGGACAAAGCAAATAGAGAATCATCATGGTGCAACCGTGGTTTCGGAAGGGATAGATGCCAATTACATGGACATGGTGAACTATTCAATATTTGCACTGATAAAGCTCGAATATGGCAGCAATTGAAGGCAATACGCGTTTTAACCTATATGGCCACAAATGGGGGCCGATAGTTGTGGCGGTGCTACGCCTTGTTATAGGTGGCGTATTCATTTTCTCGGGTTTTACTAAGGGCATCGACCCGTGGGGTAGCGTTTATAAATTTGGAGAATATATCGACATTTTCGGGCTTGAAGATTATGATGGATTGCTCCTTTTTATGGCTTTTGCGGTTCCATCTGTCGAATTTGCCTTAGGGGTGTTCTTGCTGTTAGGCATATATCGCAGGTTCACGCCGTGTGCCATGCTTGCAATGATGGCAGTGATGTTGCCATTAACATTATATATTGCAGTGACCGATGGAATAAGCGACTGCGGCTGTTTCGGCGATGCTGTCACATTGAGCAATTGGGAAACCTTTTGGAAAAATGTGCCGTTGACACTTGCTGCGGTTTATTTGGTATTGTATAACAGCAGGTTAAAGAATATATATGGATATGCTGTGCAATGGATAGTTGCGTTGCTGACATTCGCCTATTTGCTTGTTGTGGCTTGGGAGGGTTATTTCACCCAACCGTTGCTTGATTTCAGACCATTCCCAGTGGGTACATTGATTGCTGATGACAATAGCGGTGAAGCCGAGGAGTATATGTTTGTATATGAAAAAGATGGGGTGCAACATGAATTTGAACTCGACAGCCTGCCAGACGATACATGGACGTTTGTCGATAGGGTGCCAGTGACTACCAGTAATAAAGACAGTATAAATGCTGAAACATTTCGCCCCATAACAGTGTTCGATACCGATTACAGAGTTGTAGATGGTGTTATAGACGGAAAAGGGGAGCAACTGTTGCTGTTGTTTCCGTCGCTAAGCGACGTTGTGATACCATTTACTTACCATATCAATGAAACATACGATTTTTGTACTGCTCGGGGTATAGATGTTGTGGGGTTGACATCGAATGGCCGGCAAGAGATTGCCGAATGGAACGATTTGTCGATGGCATCTTATCCCATGTATGTGATGGATGATAGCGAATTGAAAATGATAGCTCGCGGCAACCCCGCGGCGGTGATGTTGAACGATGGTAAAATCGTGTGGAAACGCACGTTGCAATCAATACGGCTCGACCGACTGGCTTCGGCCGAAGATTTCGATGATATGCTCGGCTGGTCGTCGCACCATTACTTATATTTTATCACTGCCATGTATCTTGCGGCGATGTTGCTGGTTCTTGTAATCAACCGTACACACATAGTAGTGAAATTTAGCTTGAACCGAGTAAGGAAAAGTCGGAAAAAACAAGTAAATTTGCAGTCGGATATGAATGGCGCAGATGAGCCATAATGAAACAAACATAATCAACAACATACACTTTCTAAAAATAAAGGAAATTATGAGAAAGAACATTGTAGCTGGGAACTGGAAGATGAATACTACCGTTCCTGAAGGCGTAAAACTTGCTACCGAAGTCAACGAAGCACTGAAGGGTTTCACTCCCAATTGCGATGTAATCATCGGTGTTCCATTCACGCACCTTACCGCTGTCGCTGCTGTTATCGATAGCAGCAAATTGGGTCTTAGTGCCGAGAACTGTGCCGACAAGGTTAAAGGCGCATATACTGGCGAGGTGTCAGCTGCCATGGTTGCATCGACAGGTGCACAATATGTAATACTTGGCCACTCGGAACGTCGTGCTTACTACCACGAAACAGTTGAGATTCTTGCCGAAAAGGTGAAGTTGGCTCTTGAAAACGGACTTAAGGTTATATTCTGCATCGGTGAAGTGCTTGAGGAACGCGAGGCCAACAAGCAAAATGAGGTTGTTGAAGCTCAATTGGCATCGGTATTCGGTCTGACAGCCGAAGAATTCGGCAATATAATCTTGGCATACGAGCCGGTATGGGCTATCGGAACTGGCAAGACTGCTACTGCCGACCAAGCCGAGGAAATACATGCCTTTATTCGTGGCCTTATAGAGAAGAAATACGGCAAGCAAGTTGCTGATGACACTACCATCCTTTATGGTGGAAGCTGCAAGCCAAGCAATGCAAAAGAACTTTTCGCTAAGCCCGACGTTGACGGAGGTCTTATCGGTGGAGCAGCCCTCGAAGCAGAATCGTTCATGGGCATTGTAAAAGCATTTTAATTGATTATTTCTGCCACGTAAAAAGGGAGAGGATGTGCCGCATGTGGTTAAACGGCGGCATTCCTCGCCCTTATATGCATTATATAGAGAAAGTTGATTATGATTAGACGTTTTTTGCTTGCACCGATTATTGCTACATGCTGCGTGCTGGTTGCAAGTGCGCAAACGACAATAGCCGACCACATGCAACAGGCTACGGGCGGGCGTGTGACTATTCACCAGCCAGCTGCACTTAATGCACGGCTTAGTCCAGCCAATGGAGATAGTACAAATGTGGCTACGCATAACAAGCAGCAGGCGGAAAAAAATGTAGTTGGATACCGAGTACAAGTATTTTCGGACCGCAACCAACGTACCGCCAAGGCTGAGGCTCTATCGAAGGAACGTAGCATAAGGGAAGCTTTCCCCGACATGGCAACGTATGTGACATACGATGCACCTTCGTGGCGATTGAAAGTGGGCGACTTCCGTACACGTGACGAAGCATCGACACGCCTTGCCGAGTTAAAAGAGATGTTTCCTGGTTATGCCAACGAGATGATTATAGTCATTGACGTAATTAATACCGAAGTGCAATGATATTGCAAAAATACGACGAAAAGAAATTAGAAGAGTTGGCGGCATGTTACCGCCGGATACTGGAACTTGTGGGTGAAGACCCTGACCGCGAGGGATTGCTGAAGACACCTATGAGGGCAGCCAAGGCAATAATGGACATTACGCGCGGATATAGCGAGAACCCAGAACGCATAATAGGTTCTGCCATTTTTGAACATTCGGGTTCGCAGGTGGTGACAGTCAAGGATATTGAATTTTATTCACTTTGCGAACATCACATACTCCCATTTTATGGACGTATTTCTATAGGCTATATTCCAGATGGCTACATTGTCGGGCTTAGCAAACTTGCTCGTGTGGTGGATGTATATGCTCATAGGTTGCAAGTACAGGAACGTCTTACAGGTGAGATTTGTGCATTACTTTCCCGCACGTTGTCGAGCAAGGGCGTGATAGTGCTGTGTGAAGCCGGCCACTTGTGTATGAAGATGCGTGGCGTAGAGAAGCAAGACAGCACGACAGTGACGATGGACTACACAGGTGCGTTTGCCGAGGATTCGGCTTTGCGCCGAGAGTTCCTCGACTCATTGCGTTGATATTAAAGAGTAGAAAAAAAGACGCGATGTGGTACGCGTCTTTATGTTATTAGAAATCTTTATGGAATTGAACGGCCTTTGAACACCTTGTTGTCGCGAGTGCCGTAATGGTCGTAAGGGATTAGCGGCCCATATACAGTGAGTGTGTTGGAATTGAAGTTTGGGCTGACATACACCATTGCTTGGTTGCTATTCTTGTAAACAGTAATGGTGATTTGTGCCGAAATTCCAGTTCCAGTCACATTGAATGTGTAATAAATATCGCCTTTCTTGGTGGTCTTTAAGCTACGGCTTCCGATAGTGCCATTGACAGTTATTCCGCCGAGCCCGTTGAGTCCTGGGTGCGCTTTGGCAAGAGCGAGTTGTACGATGGCATTGTCGCCCTGTATCAAAATGAAGTTGGTACTCGATTCTGGAGCCATTACATTCACTCGGTTGTCAAGCATGATACGGTCGGCTGTCACTACGAAATAGCTTGAGTCTATGGCCATTTTGGCTTCGACAAATGCGATGGAGTCGCGAAGCTCTTCAATCTTTTTTTCACGTGCTTTACGCTCTGCCTTTGTTTCGTTTTTGGGGATTCCGGTCACTTGTCGCATTTCTTGAGCGGCGACAGGTAATGTTATTGCTAAAGCAAACAAGGCAAAAACTAAAGTTCTCATTGTTCTTTTCATAATTGTGTGTTTTTTATCGACACAGCTAAGATAACTATTAATTTCTTATTGTTGATATAGGTTTCGTGTAATTTAACTACTTTTGTGTAAAGTCTCATGGTTATGGAGAAAATAGAATATCGAAAGGAATTTACATCATATCCCAAACGTATCACGCTCTTGTGGGGAGCATTCATTGTGTGCTTGGTATTTGTTACCACTATTTCACTGTGGCTTGGAAGCATTGTCAGTGACCGTGTGACGCTAATATTGGTGTCATCGGCAGTGCAGAATGTGTGTGTGTTTATGTTGCCGGCATTTATGGTTGCGTATTTCATAACCAAGCGACCCGTGGCGTTTCTGGGACTCACTAACAAAATGTCGTGGAAGCAAGTAGCATTTGTGATTGGAGTTGTGCTGTTGTCCATGCCTATGCTCAATTACTTAGTATCCCTTAACGAGTCAATCGACTTACCAGACTCGGCATTGGAAGATTGGTTGCGAAATACCGAAGCAGCAGCCAGAACGGTCACCGATGAGTTGCTGAAAGTCGATTCATTTGGAACCCTTGTATGGACGGTGCTTGTGGCTGGTGTGCTTACTGGCTTAGGTGAAGAACTTTTTTTCAGAGGGGCGCAACAACGCATATTCATGTTGCGTGGAATAAACGGTCATTTGGCGGTGTGGGTAACAGCGATTATCTTCAGTATTTTACATTTTCAGTTCTATGGCTTTTTCCCTCGTATGTTGCTGGGTGCATTTTTCGGCTATTTGGTATGGAAAGGAGGGTCGCTGTGGCTCCCAATAATAGCCCATGCCCTAAATAACACGCTTGCAGTCGTGCTTGGTTATATGTCGCAGCATGATATTGCTGCAGCATTATGGCTTAATAGTTGTGGAGTGCCTGCTGATGGCAGTTTCCCATTGTTGGCAATTTTGAGTTTGCTGGCTACTGTGGCGTTTATTGTGTTATGCCAAAGGTTGCTGCCCGGGAATAATACCACTGCCAATATCGGCAAGTGATTGCCAGAACTCTTCTACGGCGAGGCGATATTTCTCGATTGTAGAGCTTTTCATGATTTTCTTGCGGCATTTGCGGCTGCCACGTCCTGCGAGAAAATATTCCCATAGCGACTTCATCTTGGCGAGTAAGTGAGCATCACCGCATAGATGCATTCTGTATTGCTCTAACAGCAGGTTGTGCAAGTTTTCCAATAAGCATATTTCGTCGGTGTATTGCAGATTGTCGGTGTTAAGTGCAGGATTTGCCAATAGGCCGCGTCCGGCCATGATAGCTCGCAGCTGGGGATATTTTGCGGCAATATTGCCAATGTCGGCATTGGTGGTGATGTCGCCGTTATACACGACAGGGAAAGATGCGGCGGCATAAAAGTTGCTGAATTGTTCCAGGTCTATATTCCCGCTATATTGCTGCATGGCGGTGCGTGGGTGTAATGTCACATGGATTGGGTCAAATCCTGCGATTATAGGCATCAAAGTTTCCCATTCATCGGGGCAAGCTACGCCCAGACGCATTTTTATAGAGAAGTCAATACCGTTGAATTTTTTTGCAATGTCAAGTAATTTACTTACTTCATTGGGGTAGGATAGTATTCCGGCTCCGCAGTGTCGCTTGACAAGCGGAGGGAAAGGGCAGCCCATGTTGATGTCGATGCTGCGGTATCCCATAGATGCGGTTTTGTCGATAAGCAGTGCAAATTGCTCTGCAGGGCAAGCAATGACTTGTGGCACGAATGTGCCGGCAGTGTTGTTCTCTGGGGCAATGTCGCGCAAGTCTTTGTTGCGAAACGCCCCTTTCTCGATGCGGAGAAAGGGGGCGTAATAACATGATACATTTCCAGCAAATACCGTTGAATGGGCATTACGCCACACATAATCGGTAAAGCCTTGCAATGGAGCTGCGAGTAATTCCATTAAATATTGAAGCTAAGGCCCATGGCAAAGTTAAACTTGGCAGCATTTACAGGTATAACCTGCTTGCTGTACTTGGCAAGTATGTAGTCTGTACCAATGAAGAAATTCACAGCTTTGGGGTGGAAGTTGAGTGTCAATCCCATTGAGTGCCTAACGTTTGACAGCGAACCGTTAATGGCAGCGTTGAACCATGATAATGGGCGGAAATTGGCGGTTACCATAGCCTCGGTCCATACGCGAGGGGCTCCAAGTCGCACCGAAGCAAGCAAGCCGAATGAAATCTTGTTACGAAGTATGCCATATTCGCCAGCGGCACGTATGGTGGTATAGAGCGATGAAGTGTGGCCTTGTGTTCCGCTATCCTTGAAATTAACCAAGTCTTGTAGGCTGTCTTTGATGTCGTCGGCAGCGTCGTCAAAGTCGTTGCTTCCATCGGGGTTGTCTTCAACACCTATGTTGTCGAACCCGTTATATACAAACTCCTGGTTGCGGTTTTCGGCAACTGAACAATCTTTCCACGATATGAACCCAATGTCGGTGATGGCAAGCGAAACGGTTGCTTCTTCGTTTATGCGGTACACTGCACCGAGGTCAAATCCCAGACCATATCCAGCCACGCCAAATCCACTCATATCGAGTCCGTCGATATTGCCATCTTCATCATATTCAAAATTAAACCCTTTAGAGCCGATTAGTTTGCTGCGTTCGGTAATGCGCCACTCATTGTCCGACATATAGATTCTGAGATTTTCTGCATTGGCTTTTGCGTATAATCCACCAAAAAGGAGTTTTACTTTGGCTCCAACCGATAGGCGGTCGGTGATTTTACGTGCATGGCCAAAAGCTAATTCTACATAGTTTTGTGTCTGAGCATTGAGTTCATCGATGTTATATTCCTGTTCTTGTTGTGTCTGCCCCTCTTTGAGAAAACGGAAAATATCATATGGCAGGTATGCACCGCTTTGGCTACGAACAGCCAAACCAACAGTATTGGTGCCTCCCCATGCATTGAAGCCGACTGTGATTATGTCAAGGTCGAGGTCAAACTCGGCTACGTTGGTTGATTTGAATTTCGATAAAGCCTCGTCGGTCGAAATGGAAGGGTGCATGAAAGTGAGCATTTCGTCGCCTTGCGGATAAAGGAAAGTTCCCAGTCCGACATTTGAGTTCAGGGTCATGTTTATGTTACCTAATACAGGGAAGGTCACAAACCCACTTTCCGAGGTAAAAGCAGGGTTGAGTTTGTGTCGTTGGTTGTTTCCTTCAAGGAAATAAAGTGAATGCTGCGTTTGCGCGCAAGTTGTGGCTGCGGCTATCATTGATACCGCTGCCAGTATGTAGTTCTTGATTGATTTCATTGGATTCTATTACGTTTTGTGTGTTATAATGTCAGTGTAATGCCTTCGGGCAATTCGACAAAAATGTCTTCTATGTAAAGAAATTGTTGTGGACGCAGTGTTATGTCATTTGTCGATGTCGCAAATACTGTGTAAACAATTTTTTCGAGCCGTTCGAGGTCGTCCGACCCTTCTTGTTCGGTGAGCGTGATTTCGAGGTCGTTGGTTGATTTTTGCCCATCTGCCGCTGCGGTGAATTTGAATTTACTCAGGTCAACATCTATGCCAGTAAGCTCGTTGCCATTAATGTCATATAGGACTACTGATGCTTCTAGGTCTGTAGGAATGTCGGTGATACCTGTTGCACGAACGATAATGCTGTTGGTCTTGTCGGCAACATCTTCAAGGTCGGAAAGCAGGTCGTCGATAGAGTCGGTGTACTCTATGTGTAGATTGTTGAATTTGAAAGGAATGACTGCTCGGTATTCGGCCGAAACAGGATATTCGACACCCAATTCGATTTTTTGCGAGGCATCGGTGCTTGCAAGTGTCAGGTTGTCGGAAGATATTTCGATGAGTTCTGGCACGAATTGGAACAAGTTGACGAGCGAAGGTTCGACAGTAGTGGTGTATCCGTCAACATGAGCATCGATGTTGCTCACGAGGATATTGTTCATGGCATCGGGTTGTACATCAATATCGACCGAACAGTCAGAACGTTCAGCATTCTTTATTGATGTTAGGTTGAGTGCAAAAGTTCCAGGGATATTGGCGGAGTTTAGCAGGTCGAGGTATAAATACACTTCTTGTGGAGAGAACGATGTGCTGCCAGTGCTAAGGAAGTCTGGAATGTTGTCTATTGCAATGTCAGAACTTATATTGGCATCGGTGTTTAAGATGCCGGCAATGCCATTGATATACACAGTTTCATCGGTCATGTAGTATTCAAATTGCACATTCATTTCTTGTTGCGATACATTGCCATTTATTGTTAAGGAAGCATCGGCAGTTACAGTAATAGCATCGTTGAATACGAGGTATTTACGGCCATTTGTGCGTGTGATTATATAATTGTCTTGTTGCTCAGATGGGATGTTGAATGATGCAACAGGAACGTCGTATGTCGCAATTGGAGTAGCAGCATTGAGTGTCACATTGGGTACCGAGAAAATATTGCTGCCATTGCCAAGCGTTACGAAATCGGGGAACGTCATTGTGAGGTTGTTGAATGTGACGGTTTCGACTCCCGATGGCAATGAATTGACAGCAATGCTAAGAGTGGTAGCGACGTTGCCATTCTTGAAATCGGCACTGTAAAGGGCATCAACCTCTTGTGGCAAAATTTCGTCGATGTCGTAAACGCCCGATGTGCTAATTGTGCCTAATTCGATAACCGAACCGCCTGCTGTCGAGCTGGATTGCGGAATAATGATGTCGATATTGGCAAGTGCTGGCGTGAAATTGTGGATTGTAACATCATCGAGCGGAGAAATCCTTGTGTCGGTGTTGCCGCTTGATGTCACTTCGTAAATTCCGTTGTTTTCAGTAACGGTTTCAGACTCTTCGATAATGCGGTTGACGTAGATAGTGTCGGTGTGTCCTACGGGAACTCTGAATTGTTGCCCGATTTGGATGTCGCCATTGATGTCTTTGGTCAGGTCATAAGCGTCATCGCACGCCGTGGAGCACAATGCTACCGCCACCAATGTGCATGATAAGATACGTGTAGGTTTAGAAAACATAACAAAAGAATATTAAATCATTGTGTATTGTTCATTACCCGAATGCGGCATATCCTTACTCGAAAGGTATTGTGATTGCTTGTTAAGATATGCCAAAATTTCTACAAAAGTAGTATTTTTTATTGTTATGCCAAATCAAAATACTAATTTTATACTTGCAATTAAACTTATTGCCACAACACACATCTAAGATATAAAGTGAAGGAAGGAGATGCTGTTATGAAAATGAGATTATTAATATTATCAGCAAGCGTGTCGTGTGTGGTCGCATTTAATGCAGCCGCACAAGATTACGACGATATTTATTATGACAGTTCGAATGATGATGTTGCAACTGTCAAAGAAGAAAAGGCACACGAAGCACAAGTTGTGGATGTGAGCGACAATGACCTCGTTGCTAATTATTTCACGGCCGACCAGACCGCTGGTTGGAAAGGTAATGTTGTGGACGAGCGAGATGTGGACGAATATAACCGACAGGGCGACTATTATGCGGCACAGTCGGAGATGGCCGACACGGTAGCTGCCGACACGGTAGATATTTCCAGCAATGGCGACACGTTCCAATACACCGAGCGCATCAGGCGTTTCCATGACCCAGATGTAATAGCTGAGTCGGATGACGAAGAGCTTGTCGATTTGTATGTTTACACACGTCCAGACGTCAATATCATCGTTGGTACGCCCACGACGACGTATGTCAGTCCATGGGGGGCAACAGTGTCGTTTGGAAGTTCGGTGTGGTATAGTACGTGGGTTGACCCATGGTATTATGATACGTGGTATTACGACCCTTGGTATTATCGTCCCTATTGGTATTACAGCTATCGTCCGTGGTACTGGAGTTGGGGTTGGGGTGTGCCTTATTATGCGCATCATCACCATCATTATCATGACTGGTGGAGGCCGGCTCCGTCGCACCATCGTCCATACAGGACATACTCGGGCGGAGGCAGGAGGCTGTATGCCAACAATGGCCACAGTGGATATGTAAGTGGTACGCGTGGCTCTAATAGTCGCCCGACAACAGCAGTTGGTGGACGCACGAGCGGACGTAGAGGTGTGAGCAGTTTCACGACTAATGGTAACTCGACACGTCGCCAAACGACAAATGTAACAGGTGGAAGAAGAAACGTGGCTTCGACAGGCAGCGCATCAGCGCTTAACAGATATAAGACGCGTATCAACAAGACTGTGGTGTCGAGCAGTAATTTAAGTGGACGAAGGCAGACATCGGCAATAAGTGGAGGCAACCGTGTGACTAATACTAATCTGACTGGTAGAGGAACGACAACTAACCGAATAAACCGTGTTACAACAGGAACGTCGGTAAGGCGTGGTGCATCGACAGTTAACCGAGGTGCTGCAACTACAGCCGTGCGCCAGCAACGCACCAATCAGCTTAACCGACATTCGACATTTGGTGGCCGTTCAGCTTACTCGTCGCAGCAGCGGTCAAGCGGGTATCGTTCAACAAGCCGCGGCACGTCGTATTATCGTTCTGCCCGAAGTGGTGCATCGAGCTATAACCGCGGAACGACAAATTATAACCGAAGTAGCCAGCCGGCTTATCGCCAATCGAGAAGCACGTCGAGCTACAGCCGCGGAAGCAGCAGCTATCGTTCATCAACACGCAGTAGTGGCGTTTCGCGTAGTAGCGGAGGCGTATCTCGTGGAGGTGGTCGTGGCCGCAGATGATGTGATGATGAAATTTTGAAACGAAAGTTGTGCCGCCTTCCATTTAGGGCGGCACAAAACATAAAATAAGCTGTATCAAGATAGGGCTACTGGCCAAAATCGAATAGCAGCGATATTTAATATCAAACAAAAATCCAACTATAAAAAAGATTCAAACCATTATGCGAAAATACATCATTGTTTCAATGCTATTATTGCCTATGACAACGGCTGTGATGGCGCAATCGGCATTTGACCTGTACCAATATTCGCAGCGCGATATGCGAGGAACTGCCAGATATATGTCAATGGCAGGAGCTTTCACTGCTCTTGGCGGTGATTTGTCGGCAATAAATCTCAATCCTGGCGGAATAGGGATTTACCGCAGTTCTGATGTCGGTATCACTTTTGACTTTAATATTGGCAGTAGTACCACGGAGAGCAGCACATCGAAAGTTGATACCGACCGCTTCAAGTTTTATTGCAACAATGCTGGATATGTCGGTGCATTACGGTTGGATTCAGATGTCATGCCGAATATAAATTGGGGGTTCACATATAATAGAACCGCTTCGTTTAACAGGCATTACCGTGGCATGGTGGGCAATATAAATAATTCATTTTCCAACTATATGGCAGGTGTGTCGAATAATAATGGAACTCCTGTTGAAGACTTGGCTTTCAGTGACAGGTTTGACCCATATCTTGATGGGAATGCCGGATGGATGGAAATCTTGGCTTATAATTCTTACTTGATTAATATGGTTGACGGGCGTTATCAAGGCCTCATGGGTGACGGAACGACTGGTAGTGCGACGTTTGAAACCATAGAATCTGGCGGAATCGATGATTTTACATTTAATTTCGGTGGAAATTTGTCGAATGTGCTGTATTGGGGCATAAGCGTTGGTATTAGCTCTATTGAGCATAATATCGACACTTATTATGGTGAAAATTTGCAGAATGCCTCGGTTATCGGACTTTATCACGATTCCAGTTCGGGTACTGATTATGAACAATTAGGGAATGGAACTGCCGATTATGAAGTACATAATTACAGCCGCACGACAGGTACGGGGGTGAATTTCAAGATGGGCTTTATACTTAAGCCCATAAACGAGTTTCGTCTGGGCTTTGCATTTCATACACCCACATATTATTCGCTAACAAACGAGTATATAGCCGATGTGAGGTTTAATTATAACGCTAATGGATTGTTGCCAATTAATGATATTTCTTATTTGAATGATGGGTATATAGATGAATTCTATTACAATATGCGCACACCGTGGTGTTTCACGGCTGGAGCTGCCGCTGTAATAGGTCGGAGTGGTATATTGAGTTTCGATTATGAATATATTGGAAACCAAACGATGTATGCTGGCGATGATTATGGCGAATATACCGATGTAAATAGCGACGTGGAGCATTATTACAAGCCATCGCATATATTTAAGGTCGGGGCTGAATATAAATTGACAAATAATTTCAGCGTGCGCGCAGGTTATTCTTATCAAACATCGGCATCGACTGATGCTGTAAGTGATGGTTGGGAAAATATTTACACAACAATGTTGCCGACAAGTTATGAGGTTGAAAACAACACGCAGCAAATAACGTTTGGTATTGGCTACAGATATAAACGGTTTTATACCGATTTTGCATTTGTCTATCGTGACCGTCAAAGCGAGTATCACGCATTTTCGCCAGTGGTTTATACCGATGGTAGCCGCGATTTGGCCCCGACGGCAAAGGTGAATAATTATGACAATCAGATTGTGTGGACATTGGGAATACGGTTTTGATACGATATTAGTTTATGGAAATAGTTTTTGCCACACACAATAAGAACAAATTGCGCGAACTGCAAGAGATGTTGTCGGGCTACAATATTACAATATTGGGGCTCTCCGATATTGGATGCAACGAGGATATTGAAGAAAATGCTACTACAATAGTTGGTAATGCCGAAATAAAAGCGCGTTACGTAAAGTCGCATTATGGCTATAATTGTTTCGCCGACGATACTGGGCTTATGATAGATGCACTCGGTGGTGCGCCAGGGGTGTATTCAGCAAGGTTTGCGGGAGATGATTGTGATAGCGAGCGCAATATCGACAAAGTGCTGCAGCTGATGGCGGGTAAAGAAAATCGCAATGCACGTTTCGTAACGGTCATAGCTTTGAGCTTAGGCGATACAGAAATGATTTTTGAAGGGGAAGTACAGGGCGAGATTTTAACTCAGAGGCGCGGAGTCGGCGGATTTGGATACGACAGCATCTTTGAGCCAGAGCATTGCGGAATGACGTTTGCCGAAATGTCGCCTGAACAAAAGAATAGCATAAGTCATCGAGGACGAGCTGTGAAAAAATTGGTGGCTTACTTGTCAAATGTATCAAAGTAAGTTGTTAGTGTTTTCCTATAAAATTTTACAGTCAAGAGGGCAGTGTTTTCATTGCTCTTTTTTGTTGAAATAACTACCGACTTGGCTTTTAGTTCGGCAGGAAGAAGTTGCAAGACAGTGTGTGAAGTGCATATTATGCCATCAAAGTGTTCTAACGTCCGCAGTTTGCCAAAAGAAGGTCTGAAATTGTCGTCGATAGAGGCTATGTTTATGGCAAAAGGGTTGTCGCATACTCTTAATCCAGACGAATGGAAAATGAAAGGAGTTTTGTAACCATCAATGCGGACGGCAAGGTGGCGTGTCAGCCATTTATTACGCATTATATACAAGTGTCCGTGCCTTACAAGGTCGAGCCGGAAACGCTCGCAATTATTGATGGCTTTGGGATATTCTACAAATCGTAATTTAACGTCGTGCCGAGGTAATAACCCACGGATTAGTGCAGCCCATGAAGAGCTTGCGTCGCCTGTGCGTTGCAAATTGAATATAATATTGTCGAGATAGACAATCATGATTAGTAATCGCTGAAAAACTCAGGTTTGATGACAATTCCTGCTCTTAGTCGGGAATGGAATTTATTGTAATCGAGCAGGTTCTCGCCATATCCATTGTAATACTGTAAGAACAAGTATTGATTGTCTTTTTTGAAAAGGCGGTAGTTTAGTTCCACTATGAGGTTGAAATTGAAGTTCCAACCTTGCCGTTTGATTGCAGTGATTGCCATTCCGAAACGGCGGTCACGTGAAGTGACTTGTATGCCAGTTTGGTATATACCACTATATTTCAATATGTCCTTGTTGTTTTCTCCGTCGATGATGGGAATCCAGTATTTGCCATGTATCATGAATTGCGGGTCGATATATATGTTGGCGGCAAATGAAATTTTATTCCAGCTACGAGAGTCTTCCCCGTCGCGGCCATTGGATTCGTGTTCGAGCATAAGCATGGTTTTGCCGATGAGTTTATCTTTGACGATAAGCAACTTGGCAATACCTATCCCAGGGTTGAAATTGAGGTCGCGCATTGGTAGTGACTCTTCAAATACATTCCACATGCATTTCTGCGAATATGTCAGGAATAAGTAAGTGTTAAATGGCAACGTGCTTTTTGTGAGCCGTTGGGCTATACTTATTTGGAATTTGACATCCGAGTTTGTACGTGTAGGCTTGCTGCCTATTGTCGTGCCGACTGTAAAATAATTGTCACGGAAGAGCGTAAAATACGGGCCGTTGTCGAATTGCGCGCGTATGCTATCGGCATTGAAACTGCTGACGGCTTTGTTGTCGACGATTTGGGCAATCGCCACCAAATTAAAAAACAGTAATAATATTGCAAGTACAATCTTTTTTGACATAAAAAAGAATTTTGTGCAAAGGTAGCTAAATTTTGTATATGGCTCCGAGTGTAGTTTATGCCAAATGTAACAATATATGGCAAGTTTTGCCTAATTTGCGTGTGAGGACATGTGGAAATGTACTTTTGTGGGGGGATGAAGGTGCGGTTTTTGCGGTGACCGAATTTATTCGTATATTTGCCATGTCGTTCAATGAGGGCGTTGTTCTGTCAACGTCTGGAACCAGGTGAAAATCCTGGGCAGTACTCGCTGCCGTAACTCCACAAATGCCTGGAGTACAGTCACTGAACCATGTGAAAGCGTTTGGGAAGGCTGTACTTGTGAAACAGGGGAGAAGCCGGAATACGGATTGAACGGTGAAAGTATGTTTAACTGTCCGCGAGTTAAGCTTATGGCGATAATCGGACATAAATAGTACACAATGCAGAAAAAATTTTTTTTGTGTGTGGCATGGGTGTTGCTAAATGCCGCCAATGTTTGTGCACAACCGTTGGGAATCAGTGATGACGAAGTGTTTCTTGATTCGGTGATGTCGATTCAGGAGGTTAGTGTCGTCGGCAAGAAACACACCGAAATCATTAAACCGCAGACGCTGAGTGGAATGCAACTTTCGCGGCTGAATAGCCAGACTGTTGCCGATGCTTTGCGCTATTTTTCGGGAGTGCAATTGAAAGACTATGGCGGGATAGGTGGAATAAAGACTGTGAACATACGCAGCATGGGTACTAACCACGTGGGGGTGTTCTATAACGGCATTCAACTTGGCAATGCGCAGAATGGGCAGGTTGACTTAGGACGTTATTCGCTCGACAACATAGAAGAAATATCGCTCTACAACGGACAGAAGAGCAATATATTCCAGAGTGCCAAGGATTTTGCATCGTCGAGCGCAATATATATCTACACTAAACGTCCGACTTTTGCACCCGGTAAAAATTATCAATTGACGGTGCAGATGAAAACTGGTAGTTTCGGGCTTGCTAATCCGTCGGTAGTGTGGAATCAACGCTTGAGCAACAATGTCACAATGTCGGCTAATGCCGAATATACATACGCCAATGGTAAATATAAATTCCACTATCGCCGCTTGCAGCTAAATGGAGATGTGGCATACGACACGACTGCTACTCGCCACAATGGCGATGTGGAGGCTGTTCGTGCCGAATTGGGGGTGTATGGAAGGATGCGTGACGGACGTTGGAATGTGAATGGATATTTTTACACATCGGAACGTGGCATACCGGGTGCAATAGTCAATAATGTGTTTCGTCGAGGGGAGCGTCAATGGGATAAAAGTGCTTTTGGACAGGGGGCTTTCGAGAAAAAATTTTCGGCTGTTTATTCCTTGAAAGTTAGCGGAAAGTTTGCTTGGGATTATTCTCGTTATTTACGAGATGATGAAAAAGAGCTTTATCTCGACAACCATTATTATCAAAAGGAAGTATATGTATCGGTTGCCAATATGTTTGCTATCAATGACTGGTGGAGCGTGTCGGCATCGGCCGATTTGCAGTGGAATGCGATGGATGCCGACCTTGTTGATTTTGCATATCCAACACGTTGGACCGAGCTTGGGGCCATTGCCACGGCAGTGAGCTTTGGCAGCTTTAATGCCCAAGCCAGTTTGCTCGGCACGTTTATCCAAGAGTCGACACGTTCACGTAAAATATATACGGCAGGTTCAAACAAGCACGAATTGTCGCCGGCTGTGTTTTTGAATTACCGCCCATTTGACAACGATTGGCTTGAATTGTATGGCTTTTTCAAAAAGATTTTCCGTATGCCCACTTTTAATGACTTGTATTATACCGAGATAGGTAATGCAAATCTTGAACCTGAATATACCTACCAGTACGATATTGGTTTTTCGATAAACCGCAATATAGGTCACTCGTTTTTTGATTATGTAGGCATAAAAGCTGATGCTTACTATAATTATGTGACTAACAAAATTATAGCATATCCAACAGGAAAACAATTTCGCTGGACGATGATAAACCTCGGGAAAGTGCGCATTGCTGGGCTCGAAGCATCGTGTGATGTCGCGGCCCACATAGGCAAGGTAGGTATGAAACTGCACACTCAATATACTTTCCAACGCGCTCGTGATTATACCGATCCATCTGATTCTTTCTATGGCGACCAAATTCCTTACATACCGCGTCATAGTGTGTCGGTGTCGTATAATGCAAACTACCGTGGTTGGGATTTTAATTACGCCTTTATTTATACAGGCGAACGCTACAATGAACAAGAGAACAATCGTTACAACTTTGAACCACCGTGGTACACTCACGACCTGTCTTTGTCAAAGGAATTCGGTGTGGGGCAGGTGCGCTTGCGCATAATGGGCGAGTTGAACAATGTGTTTAATCAGGATTATGAGGTAATACATAATTACCCTATGCCAGGAAGGAATTTTCGCATAACAGCAAAGATAACGATATGAGTTTGATTCACGAATACATATCTTCGATAAAGGCAATTGTTGTAATATTGTTGCCAGTTGCCGCAAGTGTGGTATTAGCCTCGTGCGAGCGTGACGAAGTGCTGATTGACATTGAACAGACACAAGTTACAGAACCTGTGTTTACCGATGTTTATGGCTTCTACTTGCTAAACGAAGGGAACATGGGTAGCAACAAGGCAAGCCTTGACTACTTCGATGCAATCGAGGGCGTTTACTATCGCAATATATATGCCGAGCGCAATCCTACAGTTGTAATGGAGCTTGGCGATGTGGGTAACGATTTGCAAATTTATGGCAACAAGATGTATGCAGTCGTTAATTGTTCGCATAAGATGGAAGTGCTAACTCCCGACAGTGCCAAGCGCATTGCACAGGTAGATATACCCAACTGTCGTTATGTGAAAGGACATGGAGGATATGTGTATGTGAGCAGTTATGTGGGGCCAGCACAAATAGACCCTACAGCACCGTTGGGCGCAGTGTTCAAGGTCGATACGTTGTCGTTGTCGGTGGTCGATACGGTCGAGGTAGGTTACCAACCCGAGGAAATGGCTGTTGTCGGAGAACGGTTGTATGTGGCTAATTCTGGAGGTTACCACTTGCCAGACTATGACAATAGAATTTCGGTCATCGACTTGAATACGTTTGAAGTTATTGATGTGATAACCATCGAGCAAGCAGCCAATTTCCACCGCTTGGATTGTGACAGCCAAGGTCGGTTATGGCTTGGTTCACGCGGTGATTACTACGGCAATTTGTCGAACTTGTATGTAATCGACCCTCAGCGGAAAGAAGTGTTGAAAACGATGGACGTTCCAGTTTCGGATATGTGGGCTGATGGTGATACTCTTTATGTCGTGAGCAGCGAATGGAGTTATATCACAGGAAGCAACGATATATCATACGCTAAAGTTGATATGGATGCGATGGAAGTCATTGACCATAATATTATAAAGGATGGAACCGATGAGGAAATAAAATTGCCATACGGAATTGCCGTTGACCCAGTTTCAAAAGATTTTTATGTGTGCGATGCCAAGTCGTATGTTGTTTCGGGTACACTGTATTGTTTTGACAAGTATGGCAACTTGAAATGGAAGCAAACGGCTGGGCAAGTTCCAGCGCATTTTGCTTTTCGAGGACGTGTCGAATATGAGTAATGGACATGTCAATGAATGATAGATATATAACAAATAGAAAGGACATGAATAGAACTTATTTATCATTAGCGGCCATTGCAATGGTACACATTGCAGCCAATGCTGCAAGCCCTGTGCATAACAAGGTGCTTGAATATGTTCCTGCACCAGGACAATTCGTGAATACATTGCCAGAATGGGAAGAAGGTGATGATGCCAAGGCGATGGCAGAAAAGGCCTATCAATACATGGTTCCCGACGGAAGCATGGTTTCGCTTGGAGTGTATGGCGGTTATGTGGTAGTGGGATTTGACCATACGATAGTAAATGTTGACGGGGTGCGTGATATTTATATTGAAGGGAATGCCACATCGGGAGGCAGCGAACCCGGAGTGGTGCTTGTTGCATACGATATTAATGGTAATGGCAATCCCGATGACAATGAGTGGTTTGAAATCAAGGGCAGTGAATATGTAAACTCTTTGATGGGCTATGTTTGCACTTATTATCGCCCCGATGCCCCTGATGCTGATATACGCTGGACTGATAACTATGGAAATGAGGGACATGTTTACAAGAACCAGTTTCATGTACAAAGTTATTGGCCTCAGTGGTTGTCGGATTGTGAAACCCTCGAATTTCGTGGTAGCAGATTGCCTGATAATGGAGTTGACGAGAGTGGCAATGGTACGTATTATGTGTTGAGCCAGTTTGATTATGGTTATGCCGACAATGCTCCCAATCTCGATAATGGCAATTGGAACGCAAACGCAAAAATCGACATAGACTGGGCCATTGACGTTGATGGCAATGCGGTGAAAATGCCGGGTGTCAATTTTGTGAAAATATACACTGGGGTAAACCAGGACAATGGTTGGCTTGGTGAAAATAGCACAGAAGTGTGCCGTGTGATAGATGCACATGTCACAAACGAAGGCAGCAACCCTGTGCTTGATGAAAATGTTACTATCGACCAGTCGGTACTTGATGCGTTTCTCGACAGATATGCCAATGGTAACACGTCGTCGGTGGCGATTGTCGCAAACAACGATGATATGCGCATATATTTTGATGCTTCTACTGGTTGTGTTAATTTCAATGCACCTAATAGTGGACTGGCACAGGTGTATAACCAAGGTGGCGTATTGCTTCATGAGGCAGCATTTGCCACAGGTAGCAATTCAATAGACCTTAGCGGTTTCCCTGCTGGTTTATACATGGTGTGCGTAGATGGCAAGACGATAAAAATCCTGAAACGATAACACTGTGGATGTGTGGCATCGTTCAGGACTTATTGTGTGCTTTAAATGGTAAATTAATATAATAACGTTTTAAATTTAGTTAGTGTTTCTGTCATAAACAGATTTATTCTCGATTCTCAAATGTAGTGGTGCTGTTATGTGATTTAACACTCCATTGCGGAGGCCTCTCCTGTTGTAAGGAGGGGCTTTTTTATACTACTATGACTTGTCGGTCATGGGCGAAATGTACTATTGGTGGTAGTAATTTGGCCGCTTCACGTTCAAGACCCATGTCGTGGCTCATGTGTATAAGGTAGGCTTGCGATGGTGCAATGCGGTCTATTGTATCAAGGGCTTGCGCAAGCGTCATGTGAGATAGATGCTCGTTGATGCGCAGGGCGTTTATTATCAATGTCGGTATTCCTTTAAGACGCTCAATTACATCGTCGCCGATATGTTTGGCATCAGTAATGTATGCGACTCGGTCGTTTATAAGAAATCCAGATATGAGCAACTTGTAATGCCATATATCCAACGGTTCGATGCGAGTATCTCCAATGTGGAATGGCTCGTTATCTATTGGATGCATGTCGAATGATGGCACTCCAGGGTAGGGATGTTGTGTGAAGCAGTACGGTAGCCGTGTACGTATGTCGTCCAATACGTCCTGCCGTGCGTATATAGGGAATTTGCCATGTGCACAGAACGGGCGCAGGTCGTCGATGCCGCCGACGTGGTCGTAATGGCTGTGCGTCACAAGCAATGCGCATGGATTGCGGAAACGGGCTTGTAGTATTTGTTGGCGGAAGTCGGGGCCACAGTCGATGAGTATTTCTTTCCCGTCGTCGGCATGCACGACTGCCGAGGTGCGCAGTCGTTTGTCGTGCGGGTCGGTAGAAGTGCACACTTTGCAATTACACCCGATTTGAGGAATGCCTGTGGATGTGCCTGTTCCTAAAAACTCTATTTCCATGTCGGTTATATTATATTGGCCTCGGGGTGTAGCTCGATGCCGAATTTGTCATTTACTGTTTGGGTTATATGTTTGCAGAGCGACACTACATCGTCGGGTGTGGCATTGCCATTGTTTGCAATGACGAGGCATTGCTTTTCGTAAACGTATGCGCCACCTATGCTATGTCCTTTCAGACCTGCATTTTCTATGAGCCACCCAGCGGGAACTTTAACCATGTTGTCGTCGATGGGGTAGTGTGGAATTGCAGGATATGTTGCCACCAACTTGCCGAATTGCTGAGTGGAGATTACAGGATTTTTGAAAAAACTGCCCACGCTGCCTATTTCACGAGGGTCGGGGAGCTTGCTGTTGCGCACGGACAAAATGGTTTCCCTCACGTCACTCATTGATAAGGCGGGCTTTTCGGCAAGTGCTTTGAGCGGGCCGTAGGTGAGGGTGAATTGCGGCTTTAACGACAGTGTATATTCTACCGAAGTTACGATGTAGCGTTGTGAGTGCTGGTGCTTGAAAATGCTATCACGGTAGGCATATTGACATTCATCATGCATGAAGTGGCACGCCTCCATTGTGACGGTGTCGATGCAGTTCACGCGGCTGATTATGTCGCACACTTCGGCTCCATAGCTCCCGATGTTCTGCACTGCGCTTGCTCCCACCTCTCCGGGTATGCCCGACAAGTTTTCGGCACCATAATAACCATGCTCGATGCAGTGTTTTACAAAATCATCCCAAGCTACCCCGGCACCGACCTCTAATCTTACCGTTTGGGTGCTGGCGGCGATTTTTGAAATATAGCGTATGCGTGAGTGTAGGAGCATTCCGTCATAGTCACGAGTAAACACAAGGTTGCTGCCGCCGCCGATGTGCATAGAGCGGTTTAGCCCATACTGCGGAGAGAGGAGCAGTTCAATCAACTCTTCTTCAGTGGCGTATTCGGCAAAGTATTTGCACCTCACATCGAGGTGCATGGTGGTAATATCTTTTAATGGGTAGTTTTCGAGAATTTCCATTAGTCTGTTTATCTTCGGAATGAGGTTAATAATCCTTCTTCATCAAAAATCAAGTATGTGCCATTGGTGTAATACCAATATTCGCGTATGCCATTGTAGGTGGGTACGCGCTCAAGGTTGTTAGGTGCGCCAATTGACAGGCGGCATTCTTCCTTGGTCATGTAAGAGGCTACTTGCCCATTGATTATGCGCTGCCAGTTTTCATCGCTGATTGTTGGGTATCGTTCACGTAAGTCGCTGGTCGAGAACAAATCGTCGAAGCTGCGGTGCAGGTAATTGTCGCGATATGACATGAACACGTAGGCCGTCCGTCCATTGTCGTTGAACTGTACCAAGAAAGGGAACACTTTGTCGCCGGGTAGCACATCGGTGATGGAAATGTTGACATATTTGCGTCCGCTCACCATGTTGCCGTCGGCATCATACCATATAGGCGTTTTTATGTATAGCGACATTCCTGTCAATAGCTTGCGCAACTGTTCCACTTCGTCGAGGTCAACGAGGAACGGCACTTCAAATCGGTTGGCATTTGTTCCAGCGAGGTCGTCCATGGTGCGGTTGGTGTTGTATTGCAGCATCAGTTCTCCGTCTTTGAAATACAAGTTCACCACTTGCCGGCCGTCGATTGACAGGCTTTTGGTATAGCCGTCGTAGGCAATTATTTTGTTTTGCAGGTTGAGCGTGTCAATCGAGAATTGTTGCGATGGCGAGAATATGTACTTTATGTTGTTGTCGGTGACGAAAAAACGCTTTCCCATCTTCCAGTTGGGAAATGTATCGATGGCAATTTCGATTGATTGCCCCGAATTGTCGTAATCGTTGGCGTATGCACGTTCCACGTCTTTCTGTGTGATGGCTTTAGTGCTTTCCACTCCAGTGAAACAGCTTTGGAGCGAAATCATGGCCCACAGGCTTGCAACTACATATAATACTTTTCTCATTTCGTCTTTAAGAAGCATTTCAATTGCTACAAAATTACACAATATCCACGAAAAAAATCAGCCAATATGCCGTAAAAAAGCAAAAGGCATTCCAGCCAGAATAAAAAATCAAGAGTATTTGTTTTTTTCGCCCACCTTGCATTGTCTTTGTAGGCGGCGTTATTGCCGGTGTCGTCGGAGGATATTTTTCATTTGTGTTTTATCTTGTGAAATTAATGATACCTTGAGTGTTTTGCAGTTCTTAAATAATTTTAATTGAGGAGAAAAAGGGCGTATAATTTTTGTGGTTCACATTTATTTGTTAATTTTGTGCCGTAGTGTTAATTGAAAAATGTGGCACTACATTAGTATAAAAGGAACGGAAAGATGAAAAAATCAACTATATGGCTACTGACCATCGTGATGGCATGCACGTTCATGGGATTGCTATATGTGCAAATCATGTATATGGAAAACATGATAAAGATGCGCAATGAGCAATTTTCGGAGGTCGTAAAGCGCAGCTTGTATGGCGTGTCAAACACGCTGGAGCAGGATGAAACCAAGCGTTATTTGGAAGATGACTTGGAACGACTGTCGGATTTTTACACCAATTTCAGGCAAGGACAGTCGAAAAGTTTCGAATATTCGCTTAAGTCGCCCGACGGCTCGTCGGGCTACCGCATCAAAGGGACATTAAATGCGATAAACCAAGAGGGAGGAGACAACATAAAGGACCTCAGCGACAGCTATAGCAACATGCAGCGTGTGCTTAAAGGTCAATACTTGTACCAGCAAGGCATCTTGAACGAAGTGATACTGAACATGTTGGCGCAATCGTCAAACCGACCAATCGAGGAGCGCGCCGACTCGGCAGTTGTGAGGAAATACTTGGCCGTGGAGCTTGAAAGCAACGGGCTTGACTTGCCATTTGATTTTGCCATTGTCAATCGCTCTGGCAACATTGTTTACAAGTCGGCAGGGTACGACCCCGACAAAAACGGCAATGTGTACTCGCAGGCAGTTTTCCCTAATGACCCTGCCAACAAGATTAACTACCTGAAGGTGACTTTCCCCGCCAAGAATGACTATATATTCTCATCGATAAAATTCTTGATACCTTCGTTTGCGTTCTCGTTCATACTGCTTGCGGTGTTCCTGTACACTATTATATTGGCATTCAGGCAGAAGAAACTCACTGAGATGAAAAACGACTTCATCAACAATATGACGCATGAGTTCAAGACACCAATATCGACAATATCGCTTGCGGCGCAGATGCTGAACGACGACAGCGTGCGCAAGAGCAGCATGATGATGCAGCACATATCGACGGTAATCAACGACGAAACTAAACGGTTGCGCTTCCAGGTGGAGAAAGTGTTGCAGATGTCGATGTTTGACCGTCAGAAGGCGACACTAAAGTTGCAAGAGATTGATGCAAACGCCACTATTGCCAACATCGTGAACACTTATAAAATTAAAGTGGAGAAATATGGTGGCAAAATCACGTCGGACCTTGGGGCCGAAGATGCAATAGTGAATGTCGATGAGATGCACTTCACCAATGTGGTGTTCAATCTCCTTGACAATGCACTCAAGTATCGGCGCGAGGATGTAGCACTTGAATTGGGTGTGACTACGCGCGATGTGGGCGACCATATCGAGATTGTAATCTCGGACAATGGCATAGGCATAAAGAAAGAAGACCAAAAAAAGATATTTGAAAAATTCTACCGCGTATCGACAGGTAACCGCCACGATGTAAAAGGTTTCGGCCTTGGACTTGCCTATGTGCACAAGATGGTGACGGAGTTTAAGGGCAACATCAGCGTGGAGAGCGAGCTTGGAGTCGGTTCTCGGTTTATTATAACATTACCATTACTAAAATAAAATATATGATTATGGAAGAAAGATTGCGTATCCTGCTGTGCGAGGATGATGAAAACCTCGGCATGCTTTTGAGAGAATATCTACAAGCAAAAGGGTTCAATGCCGACCTTTATGCCGATGGCGAGAGTGGCTACAAGGCTTTCCTGAAAGGAAAATATGACTTGTGCGTGCTTGATGTGATGATGCCCAAGAAGGATGGTTTTGCTTTGGCACAAGAAATCCGCACAGTCAATAGCGAGGTACCTATTATTTTCTTGACCGCAAAGTCGCTCAAGGAAGATGTGTTTGAAGGGTTTAAGATTGGTGCCGACGATTATATTACCAAGCCGTTCAGCATGGAAGAATTAGTGTTCAGAATTGAAGCCATTTTGCGTCGTGTAAAAGGTAAGAAAGGTAAAGAAATAACGATGTACAAGATAGGCAAATTCACGTTCGACACTCAAAAGCAAGTGCTTATGGTGGACGACAAGGTTACAAAGTTGACTACTAAGGAGTCGGAACTGTTGAGCTTGTTGTGTGCACATGTCAATGAAATACTTGAGCGCAATTTTGCGTTGAAGACGATATGGATTGACGACAACTATTTCAATGCCCGAAGCATGGACGTGTACATTACTAAGCTGCGTAAGCACCTCAAAGATGACCCGTCGATTGAGATTATCAATATTCACGGCAAGGGCTACAAACTCATTGCACCCGAAGTGGAAGCAAAGGCAAAATAAAACTTCGGAAATATGTATCGACCGCAAAAAAGCAACATTGTTTTGACGACAATGTTGTTTTTTTTATCTATCGTTATTACTTTTGCATTAGCACAAGGGATGCGAGGTTGTGCAGTCGGACGAAAAATCGAGATATTATGAAATATGTTTTAAGACTTTACCAATGGGTGATTGCATGTCCCATTTTATTGGTTCTTACAATACTTACAGCATTGATTACCATGTTCTTCAGCCTTCTGGGCATGGGGAAATGGGCGGGTTACTATCCTCCAAAGTGGTGGTCGAAGTGCTGGTGCTGGCTGATGTTTGTAAGGGTAGAAGTGCGTAACCGTCATCTTATCGACAAGCGTACTTCGTATGTTTTCGTAGCAAATCACCAAGGTGCATACGACATATTCTCAATATACGGTTATCTTGGGCATAATTTTCGGTGGATGATGAAGAAAAGTTTGGAAAATGTGCCTTTTGTCGGGCTCGCATGCAAGAGCAGCGGGCATATAATGGTTGACCGCTCGTCGCCATCGGCTATAAAAGCTACGATGGACGAGGCAAAAGAAAAATTGCGCGATGGCATGTCGCTTGTGGTTTTCCCCGAAGGGAACAGGTCGTGGAATGGGCACATGAAAGAGTTTAAACGCGGCGCATTCAAGCTTGCGCTTGATTTTAACTTGCCGGTGGTACCAATAACTATTGACGGTTCGTTTAAAGTATTGCCACGTACTACATATAATATAACTCCCGGCAAAATAATACTGACAATTCACGAGCCGATAATGCCTTCGGCCGAAGGACATGACCTTGACAAAGTGCTTGCCGAAAGTTATGAGAAGATACAATCGGCATTGCCGCAGGCTAATAGATGAAGCACAAGGCGATTTACAGTTAAACTGTGAGAACGAAAGTGTAATAAATGACGATGAACAGTGAATTTTTTTGATTAGAAGTATTGCAATTTCAAGAAAAAGCAGTACCTTTGCATCGTCAAAAACGAAAATTGTCCAGTGGTGTAATGGTAGCACTTCGGATTCTGGTTCCGCCTGTGAGGGTTCGAGTCCTTCCTGGACAACAAA
>CALUMJ010000012.1 GCA_944321715.1 uncultured Muribaculaceae bacterium
CATTGCGGCAAATCGTAACTTGGCAGCCATCACAAACTAATGTTAAAATTTTATTGAGACAGCCGTGCCATGGTATGACGGCTCTACAACAATGTCATAGCACTCATTATATGGCTTGAAATCAGCATTTTTCGCTGCATGGTGCGGCTGTCTGTGCTGTGCAAAAGATGTTAAAAAAAGTGCCGTTACTTAGTAGTTAACGGCACTTTTATCGGTGCAAATATAAGCGATGTTTTTATTCCGTGCAAAAATATTTGACAATTTTTTTTTAATTCAGTGATTTAATGGGCATTTCCCATGCCGTTTCATGCTGGGTGTTGCATGGCGGTTTGCATAGTTTTTTTGCCGAGACGGTAGGTTTACCATGTAAAATGGAGGTAAATGCACCATGCCAGTCTAAATAAGGCGGACACGCAATATGTTGTGTTACTGATATTTAAAGGGTTGCATTCTAAATAACGCCGTTAACTACTAAATAACGGCAGAAAATTAGTGGAAAACATGGATAAATAAAGTTGTGGAAAAAGGCAACTCTTTTCATTTTTAATATTTAAAGTTTTTATTATTATGATTAAAAAGTTTTTAAGTGCGACCCTGTTTGGCTTCCTCATGTTGGGGCTGGCAGGTACGTTTGTAGCTTGTGACGACTACGACGACAGCGACTTGCGCAGGCGCGTCGATGCAGTGGAAGGCACACTTGCCGACCTGCAGGCTCAAATCGCCAATGGCGTCTTGATTGAGAGCATCACGTCAACAAGCGGCGGTGTTACCATCACCACATCGGATGGCAACACCTACAACATCACCAACGGAGCCGACGGCGCAGCCGGTAAGGACGGTTCGGTTGTGGAAATCGGTGATAACGGCAACTGGTTCATCAACGGCGTTGACACTGGTATGCCATCGCGCGGTGCTGCAGGCCAGGACGGTGCCGACGGCCAAGATGGTGAAGATGGTGCCGACGGTTATGTTCCGTCCATCGAAATCATCGACGGTTACTGGTATATCGACGGTGTGAATACCGGCCAAGCAGCCCAAGGCGAAAAAGGTGACAAGGGCGACCAAGGTGAAACTGGCCCTGCCGGTCCTCAAGGCCCAGAAGGTCCTCAAGGCCCTGCTGGCAATGACGGTACGAACGGCACTGAAATCACTATCGGTGACAACGGCAACTGGTTCATCGACGGCGTTGACAGTGGCGTTCCCGCACAAGGCGAGAAGGGCGAACAAGGTGACAAGGGTGACCAAGGCGACAAGGGTGACCAAGGCGAGCAAGGTGAAGCTGGCAAGGATGCCAACCTTGTTTACTACGTGCCAGACCCTGATGGCTGCTGGGCTAAAGTCGTTTACACCAACGATGGCGAAACACGGCTTTCTTACACAGTGCAAGATGGCACCAATGGCACTGAATATATGCCATGGCTGCCCGAAGGTACTATCACAGCCGTACTCAACACCGATTCGCAAACCCTTACGCTTTACAACGTAGAGGACGAGGTTAATGGCGGAACTACCACTGTGACCATCAAGCTGACCGAACCGCTCGTAGGCCTCGCATTCGTTCCCGATGTGATGAACGACGGCATGGGCGTGGTTTACAAGTATCGCTTGTATTTCAACGAAGACAAGGCTGTTAGCGCAACATGGGAAGACGAAGACCTGCTTGTGGCAAGCAACGAACTCAACCTCGTTTATCGCCTCAACCCGAGCAACGCCGACCTGAGCGGCATCGAGGCATGGGAATTTGTTAACCGCCAGGTAGAAACTCGCGCAGCTAAGGGCGATGGCTACAATTTGCTCACTTGGGTAAGAAATGAAATAGACAATATTAATTATCCTGGTGTAATCACAGCCGTAGCTACTGTGAACGAATTGCCCGGCGAGGAAGAGTATGACGCAAGCAAGGAAGACCTGATTTTCGCATTGCAAGCAACAGGTGAAAACAACCGCGTCATCACTTCGGACTACGCCAAGCTCGAAGCATACGACATGAAGAAGTATGCCATCTACACTACCGAAGGTGAAGAAGCAGTAACCACAAAAACGGCCGAGGCTTATCCCACCGAGGAGCCCAAGGTTATAACCGACGCAACCGCAACGCAGGTGAACTTGGTACGCGGCACGACTGTTGACCTCAACGACTGTGTACAAACTATCGCCACCAACCTCTTGCCCGAAATGGTTGCCGTTGACGAAACTGGCTTCGACATCACCTACAAATTCAGCGAAACCGAGGTTAAGGACGGAACTGGCACAGTACAAAACAGCTTCGTTGACCTCGACGAGAATGGCGTGGTATCTGTTTCTGCTGGTGCTTCGGCACTTGGCCGCAAACCAGTGTTCAAGGTTGAAGCCGAGGTTAACGGCACTGTAATCGCTACTGCCTATATCGTTATGCAGATTGTATCGAGCAGCATCAACGACATCACCGTTACTGCCGAGCCTATCGAACTCATCTATAGCGAAATCGATGGTAAGAGCAACTACGTTCCGTTCACTTGGGAGCAAATCAACGAGGAAATCTACGATGCACTCGACATGTCGGCAGCTCAATTCGCAGCAGCATACGATAACAATCCTGAAGTCATCGGTACGAACGATAACTCTGGAACTGAAGACTATGTTCCTGGTGTATTCATTGCAACCAACGGAACATTCCCGACCGACCAAGTATCTACGGCCAACTTCATCACTATCGGTTTCAACGCTAACATACCTGTTTCGACTGGTAGCGAATACAAGAACTATAATAAGGTTACATTGACCTACCAGCCAAAGGTTGCCAATGCTTATCCTGCTGTAATCCTTGAAATTCCTTACACTGTAACCGACAATTGCGACGAACAGGAATTGAGCTACAGCGACTTCATCGAGGGCACTGAATGGGATATCTACGGCGACGGTGGCAACAATAGCTACGCATTCGGTGCAATACTGAAGAAAGCTTTCGCCGAAGGTACAAAACCTGTGAAGAACCACAAGTACACGTTCAAGTTTGCCGGCACGACCGAAACTACTGTTGACCAAGCTATGCTCATCGACGGTGACAAGTGGGATGAAGCAACTATCACATTCAATGGCCAAATCAACGGTGTCATCAACGAGGGTACTACGGAAGAGAAGCCTGTAACCACTTCTTACGCAATAGAAATGGTAAGCACTCGTGCAAACAATGAACAATGCAATGTGACCTACAAGTTCACAATCAACTTCTGCAACCCGCTCGTAATGACGTTCGAAAAGCTGGAAACTACGTTTGAAGACAACACGTTTGCTGCTGTTGACATCAAGTCGGCAATCAACATCAAGGATGGACGTGGTCGCGGTGTAACACTCGTCGAAAAGGGAGCATTCCAAAGCGATAATGCTTGGGGCGTAGAAGAGAAAGAAATCTCATACACGTATGAGTTGCTCGGCGACTGGGGTACTGCCCTTGAGTTGACCGAAGATGGCAAGCTCAGCTACAAAGGCACCGGCTTCGGCTACAAACTCCCTGCAACAGTGACAGTACGTGTTACAGCTTCTGTTAAAGGCATAGCAGTGGTTACTGAAAATGCAACTGTAACCATCAAGCCAGCCGCTGACTAAGCCCGGCACATACAATGAGTTAAACATAATAGGAGGACCTGAATGGTATAACACCAATATAGTCTAATAGAAGTCCTTATTAAAAGAAGCGCATGGCTGACCGTGAGGTTAGCCTTGCGTTTTTTATTATTATCTGGTAAGATTTGTTGTAAATGGAGTATCAAAAAATATATAGAATAACCCGCGATTACTGGCAGACCGTTGTGTACACATTACGGTTATATTCGAGCTGTCATCGGAGGTGTATCAAAATTAGCATCAATCTGGTTCGTAGGGACGCACGGCTCGTGCGTCCGTGTGCCGTAAAGCTCTGTTAATCATTTGTAAATCAACACAATATGCAACTAATTACACGGCGGACGCACGAGCCGTGCGTCCCTACAAAATTGCGCAAATCTGCATTTTGATACACCCTCTACAACAATGTGAAGATATTTGCAATCTTGATACCCCCTCGCAATGCCCCTCCAGTAATTGCTGATTGTCAACGATTTTTGTTTAATATGCACCTTTGGCGTGGTTTTTCCGCAGATTTTGCCTAAATTTGTGATTGCACTATTTCGTTAGCAATCAATGGAACAATACATAGTATCAGCACGCAAGTACAGACCCACGACATTCAAGTCGGTGGTTGGGCAGCAAGCACTCACCCACACGCTGAAGTCGGCAATCGACTCGGGGCACCTCGCCCACGCCTATCTCTTCTGCGGCCCGCGCGGCGTGGGAAAAACCTCATGCGCCCGCATCTTTGCCAAGACTATCAACTGCCTGCACCCCACTGCCGAAGGCGAGGCCTGCAATGAATGCGAGTCGTGCGTGGCATTCAATGAGCAACGGTCGCTCAACATCGTGGAATTAGACGCCGCCTCAAACAACTCGGTGGACGACATACGCAACCTCATAGAACAAGTGCGCATACCGCCGCAAATCGGGCGATACCGTGTGTTCATCATCGACGAAGTACACATGCTGTCGGCTGCCGCATTCAACGCTTTCCTTAAGACACTTGAGGAGCCGCCATCGCACGTGATTTTCATACTTGCCACTACCGAGAAGCATAAAATATTGCCGACAATTCTCTCGCGATGCCAGATTTATGACTTCACGCGCATCACTATCCCCGACATAGTGGAGCAACTGAAATACATAGCCGGCAACGAGGGCATCACCGCCGAACCTGCCGCACTGAACGTAATCGCGCAAAAAGCCGACGGCGCGATGCGCGACGCCCTGTCAATCTTCGACCAAGTGGCGGCATCGTCGGGCGGCAACATCACCTATGCCTCGACCATCGCCAACCTTAATGTGCTTGACCACGACTACTACTTCGGCCTGATGGAAGCGTTCCGCACCTGCAACGTCACCCAAGCACTGCTCATATACAAGGAGATACGCGACAAGGGCTTTGACTCGCTGTTTTTCATCAACGGCCTTGCCAAGCACATTCGCGACATGATGGTGGCTTCAAACCCACAGACCCACAAACTGCTCGACATGGGTGCCGACGTAGCAGCCCGATTCATAAGCGAAGCGGCAAAGTTCCATCCCAAGTTCTACTACATGGCAATGGACCTGTGCAACACCTGCGACCTGAATTACCGCACGGCATCGAACAAGCAATTCCTCGTGGAGCTCACATTGATAAAAATATGCCGCTTGCTCGAACAGCCGGGCAACCCGCCAACAGGCAACGGCGGCCAACCACACCCCGCTCAATCACCGTCGCCGGCTGCCACACGGCAACCATCGCAGGCAGCACCACCCACCAGCAACAATACCGCACCGCGCAATAATGCCGCCACAACTCCAACGCCTCCAACACCCACAAAGACAGCTGCACCACAGCCAGCCGTTCAAGCCACAGCCGACCCGAAGGTGGCTTACACGCCACGACCAAGCAAGCCGCAAGTCCAGTCGCATACCGGAATGCCACGGATTATGATAAACAACACGGCGGCACAATCGCACAAGCAGGCCAGTCCTGCCGCCACCACTGCAAATGCCACACCAAGCCACCGCCGCTTGTCGGCATTCACACCCGAACAGATGCTTGCAGCATGGAACGAATATATCGAGAAGCACCCCAGCGAGAAAGTTATCGTCAACACCATGCGAGCAGCGTTGCCCACGCGCATAAACGACACCCTGTATGAAATACGTGTGGAAAATGTGGGGCAAGTGGAATTTATCAAAACCCGGCAGACCGAGATTGTGGAATTTCTGCGCCAACACTTGGACAACGACATGGTGGCGATAGATGTCAAAGTGTCGGAAACAGGGCCTGCAAAGAAATTCTGGACATCGCGTGAAATCATCGAAGACATGGTTCAACGCAACCCGCAAGTGCGCGACATGATACAGCGGCTCGGCTTAAGCCTTGCATAACCCGTATGGCAACAAAAAAGGAGAGCAAATTGCCCTCCCCCATAACCATATACATGAGTGCATGTATGCTATTCTTTCTCTTCGTCGTCGAAATTCACCGGTATTTCACGGTTAATGCTCATTTCAAGCGATATTAAAGTTTCGGTGGCTGTGACACCGGCTATGTGCTGTATTTTGTCGTTCAGCAATTCCATCAAGTGCTGGTTGTCGCGGGCGTATAGCTTAATCAGCATCGTGTAAGGTCCAGTGGTGAAATGGCATTCCACCACTTCACGTATTTTTTCAAGCTCAGGCACCACGTCACGATACATCGACCCGCGCTCAAGTTTGACCCCTATGTAGGTGCAAGTGGCGTAGCCCAATACACGCGGGTCAACATTGTAGCCCGACCCCGTAATCACATTCATGTCAATCATGCGCTGTATGCGCTGGTGTATTGCCGCACGCGAAACGCCGCATTCCACAGCAACGTCTTTCGACGGAATGCGAGCATTCTTCATGATGATTTGCAATATTTTTCGGTCAAGATTGTCGATTTTCTCCATTGTCCATGTAATTAAACCATACTGCAAAGATATGGCATTTTTTCAACAAAAGCCGCATCTTCATATCACAATGATTTGTTTTTGTGGCATTTTAACTATTATTTGTGCCTTTTTGGGCAATTTCAGAAGAAAAAGAAGCGGTTGTCGTTGCAGGATGCACATCCCACACACGGCAACCGCCTGTATTTCACTCCTGCCGGCTACTATGCAGCACAACCGAGATTCATCGGTTCAATCATCTCTTCTTTTCGGGTTCGATACCTACAGTTTCAACCTCGAATATAAGCAACTCGTTGGGACCAATCTTGGGTGAACGTCCGTCGATGCCATAAGCAAGGTCACCTGGGATATAAAGAATGTAAGAAGCACCCGGGCTCATCAGCAACAAACCTTCCTTGAAACCAGGAACCACGCTGCGCGGACTCATCGGGCGAGTTTCATTGTCCTTTGTCTGGTCAAATACTGTGCCGTCGATTTTGCTGCCCTTATACTTGGTAGAAATGCGGTCGGTTTCCGTGAACGTCTTGCCATTGCCAGGTTTTACCACCTTGTAGGCAAGTCCACTCTCGGTCACAACCACCTTGGGGTCGTTCTTAACAAGGTCTTCGATAAATTTCTTTCCGGCCTCGGCATTGGAAATAGCTTGTGGGTCACGTTCCTTAACGGCACGTATTTCCTTCTGCATGAGCATGTTCACATTGCCTTGCATCATCATCACGTTTACAGTAGAGTCGCTCATGAAAGCCTTTTTGAACTCCGATACGAGCAAGTAGGTATTGAGTTGCACCTGGTTGTTCTCTTTAAGGCCTTTTACCATCTCGATGAGGTTGGCACCAAGCACCAAACCCTGACGGTAGCTGTCGTTGGCAGTGTCAACGTTAACCGCCATTTCAAAGCCACGCATAAACTCGTCACGGTCAAAAGTGGAATCGGTTTTTGCCACCTGTTGCGACCATCCATAACCATAAAGTTCACCCATTGCCATGCTCAGAGTGTCGAGCGAGCTGGCCGGTTTGCCACTGTCGATGCTGTTACCGTTGCAGCTTACCATTGCCGACATGGCTACAATGGCGGCTGTCGCCAAAATAGAAAACTTTTTCATCTTTATTTTTTTGATTTGATTAAGTTATTAGTTCACTTTTATCAACTGTATGTCAAATATCAAGGTCATATTAGGCCCGATTATTCCGCCAGCTCCTTGCGGGCCGTATGCGAGATTCGACGGCACGAAAATGCGCCACTCGGCACCCGGCTTCATCATCTGCAAAGCCTCGACCCATCCCGGGATAACCTGCGTGACACCAAATGTGGCAGGTTCGCCACGCTCAACCGAACTGTCGAACACCCGACCGTCGATTAATGCGCCTGTGTAATGCACAGTCACCGAATCGGTGGGCTTAGGCGACTCGCCTTCGCCTTCCTTGATAATTTCATACTGCAACCCGCTCGCCGTCGTGCGCACCTCGGGCCGCTTGGCATTTTCGGCAAGATATTGTTCGCCAGCCTGCTTGTTCACATCCTTGATGCGTTCTTCCATCTTGGCAAAAAATTCATTCACCACACGTTTTGCAGCGTCGGTAGTCATTTGCGAATAGTCGTTTTCGTATGCGGCTTTCACTCCAGCTGCAAAATCACTGTAATCCAACTTTTCAATGCCCGAACGCATGAAGTTATTTCCCATGCTCAAGCCAAGGGCGTAGCTTAATTTATCCATTTTCAATCGTTTGTGATAACGTAAATATGTGTACTGCAACATCATGCGGCCAACGACAGGCCACCGGTTGCTGTTTGGCAAGTGCAAAGGTAGAGTTAAATGCAATTATGTAGGTGATATTTAGAATAAAAAATATTAAATTTGCTATTTAAAGAACATATTAGTGGGTAAGAATCACTCATTGTTATAACCTCAAATACTCGACAACATGAAAAAAATCGTAGTTTCGACTGGTGCCGGCATAAGTGCCGAAAGCGGGCTATCGACATTCCGCGATGCCGACGGGCTATGGGACAAATACCCGGTAATGCAAGTGGCAAGTGCCGCCGGGTTCAGGCAAAACCCAGCATTAATCCACCAGTTCTACAACGACCGCCGCAAGCAACTCGTGGAATGCCAGCCCAATGCGGCGCATCGTGGACTGAAAGAACTTGAACGGCAATTCGACGTGCGAATCATCACCCAGAATGTCGATGACCTTCACGAGCGTGCCGGCAGCTCACACGTGTTGCACCTGCACGGCGAGCTGATGAAAGTGCGCTCGATGAAGCACCCCGAACGCATTTATGACGTGCGCGAAGTCACCGGAGGCAGCCTCGAAACCTCGCTTGCCACACGCGACAAATATGGCGACCCTGTGCGCCCACACATAGTGTTCTTCCAAGAGGCCGTACCCAACTTCGATGCCGCCGCACAACTTGCTTGCGAGGCCGACATATTTGTCGTAATCGGCACCTCGCTGGTGGTATATCCCGCAGCAAGCCTTATTTCATACGTCCGGCGCGGCATACCCATCTACTACATCGACCCACACCCGGCCGACACTGGCATGTTGCCCGTGACAGTAATCAGGGAAAAAGCCACCGACGGCGTGCGCATACTCACCGAAATGCTGCTCAAGCAACAAGATTGATGAATTGCAACACAGAACGGCAGTGCATTTGCATTATTTTTAAAAATATAATACCTTTGTACTTGCAAATGAGCCAATCGCTGCCGTCATTTGCAAACTTAACGGTTTCTTAGCACATCGAGCAAGAACAAATGAAAGTCAAAATACACCGAGAGGGGCTTAACATACTGCTGGCATTGCTGTTTATCTTGTTAGTAATAAACATCTCGGCATGGGTATTCATTGAATACAAGATAATACCATCGATATTCATTGCAATCTCTGCCATCATGTACTTGCTGGCAGTAAACTTTTTCCGCAGTCCTCGACGACGCTTCAAGGGCGACGCCGACACTGCTGTCGTGGCCTCGGCCGACGGCACTGTAGTGGCTCTTGAAGAGGTGTATGAGGACGAATACCTTCACCGCAACGTCATACAACTGTCAATCTTCATGTCGATATTCAACGTGCATGCCAACTGGCCATCGGTCGAAGGCCGCGTGGAATATGTCAAGCACCACTCTGGCCGGTTCATGGCGGCCTACCTGCCCAAGTCGAGCAACGAGAATGAGCGGTCGGCAATCGTGATACGTGCCAAAAACGGTGATGAAATACTGATGCGACAGATTGCCGGAGCCGTGGCGAGGCGCATAGTAACATACGCCGAACCTGGCGACTACGTGACGCTCGACCACCATATAGGCTTCATCAAATTTGGCTCGCGGGTGGACATATTCCTGCCACTCAATGCCGAAATCATGGTGAAGCTCGGCGACAAGACTGTGGGAGGCATCACGCAAGTTGCCCGCCTAAAAGGCAACAATGAAAAAACTTCTATCTCATGAACCTGCTTAAGTCAATCAAGAATAACATACCCAACGCCATAACTTGCCTCAACATGCTATCGGGCTGCGTGGCTTGTATTTTGGCCTCATTTGGCAGCCAAGAGGGTGGCGACACAGGACTGATGTGCTACCAATTGGCATTCATCATGATAGCGATGGCGGCCGTGTTTGATTTCTTCGATGGTTTTGTGGCTCGGCTGCTAAATGCCGTTTCTCCCATCGGTAAAGAATTAGACTCGCTGTCCGACTGCGTGAGCTTCGGGCTTGCCCCGTCACTGATTTTATTTTTCATGACACGCGAGTTGTACCCATCGTCATGGGTAGCTTACTGCGCATTGTTAGTAGCAGTGTTCGGTGCTGTGCGGCTTGCCCGCTTCAATACCGATTCCACACAAGCATCGTCGTTCGTAGGACTGCCCATTCCAGCCAATGCAATATTCTGGATTGGATTCTGCGACTATTTCTATTCCCGCCCCGCCATGCCGGCTGGCGAGTACATCATTGCTGCCGCCGTAGTCGTGCTTAGCTATGCTATGGTGTCGCGACTGCGCATGTTCTCGCTCAAGTTCAAGCACTACGGGTTGCGTGGAAATATCCACCGCTATCTGCTCATAGTCGGCACGGTAGCTTCCATTGCTACGTTAGGCGTGAAAGGCCTTGCCGCAGCCATACTGCTTTATTTCGTGCTGGTGCTAATTTTTCCACGGCACGAGAACGACTGATGCGGCACGCACGTACACAATGGAAGTGTAAATACAAAGTATATCAAACAAAAAAAATCGCTCTGAATTTTAAATAATACATAGAGATGAAAACGATTCAAGTTATTAACCGCAATGTCCTCGGAGCTGTTTCCGAGAACGACATCAACAGTTTGCAGGCCGCTGCCAGCAGTGCTATGGAAAAGCTGCACAATGGCACTGGCGCTGGTAACGATTTCCTTGGCTGGCTCCACCTGCCGAGCGAAACTCCCGAAGCCTTGCTCGACGACATCAACGCCACGGCCAAGAACTTTGCCGACTGCGAATATGTAGTAGCAATAGGCATAGGCGGAAGCTACCTTGGCGCAAAAGCCGTGATTGAAGCGCTCAGCGACTCGTTTGCCGCCTACAAGCCAGCCAACGGGCCTCGTGTGTTGTTTGCCGGGCAAAACATCGGCGAAGACTATCTGCACGAATTGAAAGGACTGCTTGCAGGCAAGAAATTTGGCATCATCGTGATTTCAAAATCGGGAACAACCACCGAACCGGCTATCGCATTCCGCATGCTCCGCGAGATGCTCGAAACACAAGAGGGCAAATCGTTTGCCTCGACACATATTGTGGCTATCACCGACGCTCACAAGGGCGCACTGCGCAAACTCGCAACCGAAGAGGGCTACAAAACCTTTGTCATCGCCGACAACGTGGGTGGACGCTTCTCGGTACTCACTCCAGTGGGATTGCTGCCTATAGCCGTTGCCGGATATGACATCAAGGCTCTGGTTGCCGGTGCCAAGTCGATGGAAGCTGCTACTGCCGCAACTGGCAACATCGCCGAAACATACGCAATGACCCGCAACGCCCTATACCGTGCCGGAAAGAAGATTGAAATACTTGTCAACTTTAACCCCAAGTTGCACTACTTTGCCGAATGGTGGAAACAACTTTACGGCGAAAGCGAAGGCAAAGACGGAAAAGGCATTTTCCCTGCCGCCGTGGACAACACCACCGACCTGCACTCGATGGGCCAATGGATACAAGACGGCGAACGCTCAATATTTGAAACCGTGATTTCGGTAGGCGATGCCAAATACACCGAGGTTATCCCATCGGACGAAGCTAACCTCGACGGGCTAAACTACATAGCTGGTCGCCGTGTAGATGAAGTAAACAAGATGGCCGAACTTGGCACTCAACTTGCACATGTCGATGGCAACGTGCCTAACATCTTGATTACAATCCCCGAACTTTCCGAGCAATATCTAGGCGAATTAATCTATTTCTTCGAGAAGGCATGCGGCATCAGCGGCTACATTCTCGATGTAAACCCGTTCAACCAACCCGGCGTAGAAGCATACAAGAAAAACATGTTTGCTCTGCTCAACAAGCCTGGCTACGAAGCCGAAAGCGCAGCCATACAAGCGAAATTGAACAAATAAACATTTTCAATACTCATCAACAGCCGCCCTGCTTTTAGCTTGAATCAACGGCAGGGCGGCCATTTTATCATTTTATTTTTTAATTTATTCAAAGTTATGTTAAAAAATTTCTTAGGCAAGGCTGCGATTCTCGCAGCCGTGGTCATGCTGCCACTTGTTACTATCTCCTGTTCCGACGACGATGAACCAACTCCCGACCCAACCCCAAATAAAGAGGTGATAGGCGTGCTGGTAACCTACGAAGCCCAAATCGACGAAGCGATGCTCGACTACATGGATGTGCAAGTAAGTTACACAGGCTTAGACGGGCAAAACGTCACTGCAGCCGTAGATTCCAGCAAATGGACACAATCACTGGCTTACAGTATCGACAAAGAAGGGTTACCAACCTCACTAAATGCAACATTATCTGCAACACGCAATGCGACTGCATTGCCCGAAAGCGGCAGTATTCACATATATGGGGACATGACAGCGAGTCTATATTTGATTTATTCCGATGAAACGGCCTCGGAAGACCAATTAGCGGCAAGCTTCATATTATCCCTTCCAACAGACGATACCGTCGACATAAACGACCTCAACGATTACCTTACGCATAACAACGTATTACGTAATTTTAGTTTTGGGATAGAATATAACGAGAACAATGAAATAGCCAACATCTCTTATTCTTCACACAACTAAGCACCTGCTAATAAAAAATCGTAAAAGGGGCTGCGCCGAAGTGCCGCGACATTACAATGCCGCCGGCGGCTTACAGGGCGCAACCCCTTTTTAATCACAAATCGGTCATTAGATTTGGAGTTAATTCATTACACAGAGGTTCTTAGTCAGTCGATGAATTTCACTTTCGACGCGTCACGTTCTTTTGCCGCCGGCGATTCATCGGGATACCCCACGGCAATGCAGTAAAGCAACGCATAGCCATCGGGCAAGTCGAGCTTTTCAAGATACTCGGCTGCCTCGGGTACATTTTGAATAAACGCTGCCGAACTGCCAAGACAGCACGTGCCAAGCCCCATCGCCTGTGCGGCAAGCATTATGTTCTCGCCAAGCAGCCCACAGTCGATTTGCGACGACGATGATGTGGGGTCGTTGGCAACGAAAATCACTGTCGGCGCATTGCGGAACATATTCTTGAATCCGGGGTCGGAAGCCATCTTGGGGTTGATTTTCTTGAACACCTCGGTAACGCCGTTGATGTATTCGGGATTGTCAACCACACGCACAGCCCACGGCTGGCGATTCATTCCGTTAGGAGCATTGATGCCGCATTCAAGCAGCAGTTGCACAGTGTCGCGCCCCACTGGATAATCTTTGTATTGCCTCACACTGCGACGAGCCATGATATTTTCTATCACCACCTTGCCTGTATCGACAGCTGCCGCCACGGTGCCGCCGTCTTGCGACACTGCCGCCGGCGAACTACAACTCGCCATTATGCCGGCCACGCCCATTGCCATTAATTTGTAAAGTTTCATAAATATGTAATTTTTATTATTCACAGCAAAGTTACAATTTATCGGCACACAACCACGATTTGCAACATCTTTTAAGTAAAACCAGTGTGCGACAACATAGCCACCAAAAGCGGCAAAGCAAAAAATCAGCAAGCTGTTGGCTTTGCGCTCGCATTGCTCTACTTTAAATAAAATAGGCGGCGGCTCGGCAGAGCAAAAAATCAGCAAGCTGTTTTTTGCTTTGCGCTCGCCTTGCACTATCTTTGCACATAAATTATAGCAAGATATATGGCAGGAGGGTCTAATTTTATCGACTATGTGAAAATCTTTTGTCGCTCGGGCAAGGGTGGTGCTGGTTCGCTGCACTTCCACCGGGCAAAGTATGTGCCTAAAGGTGGCCCCGATGGTGGCGACGGAGGCCGTGGCGGACACGTAATATTGCGTGGCAACCGCAATCTGTGGACGCTGTTGCACCTGAAATACCGCCGGCACGTATTTGCCACAAACGGGCAGGCTGGCGGAGCAAACCGTAGCACCGGACGCGACGGCGAAGACCAAGTGGTAGAAGTACCTTGCGGAACTGCTGTGTATGATGCCGACACGGGCGAATTCCTGTGCGATGTTACCGAAGATGGCGAAGAAATAAAGTTGCTAAAGGGCGGACGCGGAGGTCTGGGCAACTGGCAATTCAAGAGTGCCACAAATCGCACTCCACGTTATGCCCAGCCGGGCGAACCAGGCATCGAAAAAGCAATAATCCTTGAATTGAAACTACTCGCCGACGTGGGGCTTGTGGGCTTCCCGAATGCCGGCAAATCGACATTGCTATCGGCAGTTTCGGCAGCCAAGCCCAAAATTGCCAATTATCCGTTTACCACGCTCGAACCCAACCTCGGCATAGTGAGCTACCGCGACCAACGGTCGTTTGTGATGGCCGACATTCCTGGGATAATCGAGGGCGCAAGCGAAGGCCGCGGACTGGGCCTGCGCTTCTTGCGGCACATCGAGCGTAATGCCGTGCTGCTGTTCATGATTCCTGCCGACAGCGACGACATCAAGCACGAATATGCCGTGCTGTGCAACGAATTGGCGACTTTTAACCCCGACCTCGCCGACAAGCCGCGCGTGCTTGCCATCACCAAGTGCGACATGCTCGACGACGAGTTGCTCGAAGACATTCGCCACAACCAGTTGCCCGACGATGTGAAATGTGTTTTCATATCGGCTGTCGCTGGAATGGGGTTGCTCGAACTAAAAGACTTGCTGTGGCGCGAGATAAACGATGAAAACAACCGTATTCCAACAAAAATCACCCATCGCGACCTCGACGAACGCCATCGTGTGAAAGAAGAAGATGATTTCATATTCGGCACCGCACCCGCCGAAGTATTATACAATGACGATGAAACACCCGACATGGGCGGACGAATGCAGGACGAAGACCGCTGGAACGATGACGAATACTGGCCCGACGACGAACGTTAAGCGAGGGCCGTTGAGTGTACTGTTCCCGGGCAATGTAATTGATTTCACCACACTGCGCGGAAACCACGACAACCTCGACCCATATAGCGGATTCTCGGTGTGCAGCTACACTGGCGACAATCCTATGCACTACGACGGCTGCATCGCCCAACTTGCCAGCACTTTGGGTGTGAACGCCAACAATATAATCCAGCCACGGCAGACCCACGGCACACAGGTGCTGGTGATTGACGAAAACTTCATATCACTCGACACCGACCAACGACGTGAACGGCTCGACAAGACCGATGCACTCGTCACCACATGCCGCCATGTCGCAATAGGGGTCAATACTGCCGACTGCGTGCCCATATTGCTGTATGCGCATGGCAAAGTGCCAATGGTTGCCGCCATACATGCAGGATGGCGCGGCACACTTGCAGAGATTGCAACCAAGGCCGTAAAAATCATGCTCAACACCAACGATGCCGACTGCATAGCGGCATACATAGGCGTGTCGATTTGCCGCAACTGCTTCGAGGTGGGCGATGAAGTGGCCAATCTCTTTGTCCAAGCCGGTTATTCTGGCGAAACCATCTTCCGTAATCACGATACGGGCAAAGCACACATCGACTTGCAAGAAATCAACCGCCGCCAATTGGCCAATTGCGGCATTCACATCGAAAACATATTCACCGACAACTGTTGCTCACGCCACGACACATCGGGCAATTACTTTTCGGCTCGCCGCATGGGCGTAAATTCAGGACGCACTTTCACCGGGATAATGCTATTATGACCTCCCGATATGCAAACTAACGTTAAAACCAACAGCGTATTTTGTGCCATTTGAACAAATTGGCTACCTTTGCACCCGTAATTCGGAAATTTCTTTTTACAAATAATGGCTGGAGCAGCAACTATTCATCGTTGCGGGCTATCGAAGGGTTCGACCCCCTTGCTTGCCACAAGTGGAGAGAGGAGAATGAGCAGCACGACTTTCGGGTCGATATGTTGCTCATTTTTTTACCCCAATCAGTCATTAGATTTCAAAACTAAGAGGGCTCCATCGCTGAATAGACAACACATGCCAGCCAACTGCCTCTCTGCGCAATAAACGGTTGCTAAATTTCAATTTTTCACTTATATTGTATAACTTTGCGCATATTGAAAACTATACCGAAATGGACATAAAAGACTCTATGCGGCAAATCCTTGAAGCCGAAAGCAAAGCCATCATGAACATCCCTGTCACCGACCAATATGAACAGGCAGTAAAGCTCATCGTCGAACAGGTGCATGACAAAGGCGGCAAACTGGTAACCTCGGGCATGGGAAAAGCCGGACAGATAGCAATGAATATCGCCACCACTTTCTGCTCGACTGGCATACCTGCAGTGTGCTTGCACCCAAGCGAGGCTCAACACGGCGACTTGGGAATACTGCAACCCGACGATGTGATGCTGCTACTGTCCAACTCGGGTAAAACCACCGAGATTATCGAACTCGTGACATTGGCACGCAACCTATATCCGCAACTGAAATTCATCGTAATCACAGGCAATGCCGAAAGCCCGCTTGCCAAGGTCGCCGACATCTGCCTCTACACAGGCGGCGCGCCCGAAGTGTGTCCGTTGGGATTGACACCGACCACATCTACCACGATAATGACTGTCATGGGCGACGTGCTTGTAGTGAATGTAATGCTCGCTACAAAATTCACACGCGAACAATATGCCCTGCGCCACCATGGCGGATACTTGGGACATAAAAGCCGCACAGCAGAAGAGATAAAGTAACAAGTATGAGAAAGGTTATTGCAATAGGCGAATCGGTATTCGACACGGTATTCAACAACGACAAACCCGTGTATAGCTTTGTGGGCGGACGCATAGCCAACGCTGCGGCATCGGCTGCAATGGCAGGGCTGCCTGTGCAAATGGTGAGCGAATGCTGCAACGACCACATAGGCAACATTATCGTCAATTTCCTGCATAGACACAAGGTGGGCACTACATCGGTTGACCGCTTCACCGATGGCAGCACGGCTGCTTCCATGATTTTCTACAATGGCAACTGCCGCAGGCTAATCAATTTCAAAAACTATCCCGACGACCGTTTCGACGTGGTGTGGCCACGCATCGACGAGGACGACGTGTTAATATTCGGCTCGTTCTATTCAATCGACACCGTAATGCGCGAGCAACTATATGAATTGCTTAAATATGCCCACGAGCGCAAAGCAATACTCATATACCTGATGGGCTGCCAGCACGGCATCAGCTGCCGCATTACCAAGGTCATGCCATGCATCCTTGAAAACCTTGAAATAGCCGACATCGTGATAGCCACGCAAGGCGACCTAAACGACATATTCCCGGGCGAAACAGCCGACCAGGCCTACAAGAACCACATAGAATTCTATTGTGGCAACTTCTTGCACATCAACGACAACGGTCAACCATCACACATAACGGTATATCACCGTGCTGGCACAAAGAGCCAGTTTGCAATCGGCAACGACAGCTACGAATTATTTGCCAGCAACAAACTCGGCTGGCAAGCCGGACTGACAAGCGGCATCGCATATTCATTGTTTACCAACGACATAATGCACAAGCAAGTGGACGATACCGCCGACCTCATGGACAACATAATATCGACAGCAATGGAATTTGCCGACAATGCCGCTGCCGACCCTCAAAAAAATTGCATAGATGATGACTTCGGCTGCAACAAGACGGCACAACTTGAACTCCATTTTGCCCAACAGCAAGAAAATATGTAGAACTCACTCATAAACGACACCCCATCATGAAGCAACTAAGCCCAAAGACATTTTTGCCCAAAATATACAACGAGCCACAACGCAAGTCGCAAGAGAAATATGTGGAACTCAATTCACTGCTGCTCGACGCAAGAGTGCAGCAAGTGGCCACAATGCTCGACATGGGCAATAAAAACGAGGCACAAGGCATAATCGGCGAGATGACCGACGAGCTGCAACACATGGGCAAGAATGGAGGCTTGAAGTTGGCTTGGACGCAATTGGCCGCAATGTGGATTGCATCAGACAACGGCGACAGCAACGCAACCATCGAAATGGGAATTGCCACACTGCACTCGCTGCTCGATGCCGACGAACGCGGCAGCATCGAATACCTCTCGGTAGCGGCTGCCACCATCTACATGCTTGCCATCGCACACCTCAAAATGGGAGAGAGCAAAAAAGCCGAGAAAGAACTCGAAAAAGCTCAAAAGCTCTATGAACGCCTTGCCAAGAAAGATGGCGACCGTTTCACCCCGGCATTGATGGGGGCGGTAGAAGCATCTACCGAGGTGTACAAATCAAAATTGAAAAAAATGAACGTGCTCGCTCACTACCAAGTGGCCACAGAGCTGTACCAAGGGAAAGTGTCGGCAGGTGTGACCGATGCCATCAACAGCCTTGTTGACAGTATTTCGGCCGAGGGAGACATACACCTGAAAATGGGCAACTACCGCGATGCCGTGAAGTTCTACACCAAGGCTCTGAGATACCAAAAGCGCATCAGCGCATCAATGGGCATCAAAGAGCTGCGCATATCCATCAACTTGGGCAACGCATTGCTCCAACTCAATAATCGCCGTGCCGCCGGCGAACAGTTGCTACACTCAATTTTGCCGCTTGCCGAGAGAATTGGCTCGGCCGCCGATGTCGAGGAAATCAACTCCTTGCTCACAAACGCCGACAAAGGCACTTTTGACATTGCAACTATATGGAAAAAACTATTTTAAACGCAACATATAAATGGCAACAGAATTAAGAACCAACGATGGCAACGCGCCATTACCAAAAATAAACCAGCTGAAAGTGGCCATCGTGGCTGCCGAGTGGAACAGCAAAATCACCGACGCACTGCTGCAAGGGGCTGTAAATAAGTTGCTCGACGAAGGCTATCCCGCATCATGCGCCGACACCTACCGTGTGCCCGGCACAGTGGAACTGACATACGCTGCCGCAAGGCTCATTGGCACCGGCCGATATGGGGCGGTAATAGTGCTGGGCTGCGTAATCCGCGGCGACACTTCGCACTTCGATTATGTGTGCCAGAGTGTCACCGAAGGTGTCACCACGCTTAACGCAACGGGCAATGTGCCGGTAATATTCGGCGTGCTGACCACCGACAACGAGCAGCAAGCACTCGACCGCGCCGGAGGCCGACTGGGCAACAAAGGAGCCGAAGCTGCCGAATGCGCCATAAAGATGCTTCATTTCATTGAAACCTGCGGCTAACAACACTTGCCGCACACACGCATACAACAAGAGGGTGTATCAAAATGCAGATTTAAGCGATTTCGTAGGGACGCACGGCTCGTGCGTCCGTTAGCCTTTAAGCATATATTCCACTAACACACAACCGATTAGCCATATCTTCAGCACACGGACGCACGAGCCGTGCGTCCCTACGAAATTGGTGAACGCCTATTTTGATACACCTTCCTATTGTATCGGCTTAAATTTGGCACAAAGCAGTCATTCGACAGTGAAATGCAGAATTCACTTAGCTTTTCAAACCAATTTTGGCTGAATGACTGATTATTAAACACTTTTACTCAAGAATCACAAAGCATTCATTGAAATTGATTGTCACCTTGTCAAATTGATTAACAAGTGCCATCCCGATGTTGCCATCATAAGAATGATTATTTCCGAGCGTTACTGTGATATTGCGGAACATTACATTTTTACCGCCTATCATAAATGTCCATTCGGGTAGGAGCAACATATCTCGTTCTTCCACGACACCGATTCCTCCCGTGAGCCTCCTGACGCGCTTGCTTTTTGCATCGACCGCAGCTTTATTCTTTTCATAAAAGCCATCATACAGTGCCGCAAGACCGTTGCCAGTATCCAAGAGAAAATCGTATGCCTCTCCTCCGCTTTCGCCCCTTATTATCAGCGAACGGTTGTCTATGTACATATTGCTGCCACTTGCCGGCTTGACTGTAAACCGGGCTGGTATTACTATTTTGCCATCATGGGGAAATATTTGTATTTCGCCCAACAGAGCCATCAAGTCGACTCCTATGACAAAGTCAATATCAGCAATTTTGTTTAATGTCGTGTCCTGGTTGATTGTCACCGGTATGTTCCTCACCATGATGTCACCTACCTGCATACTATCCAAGACACCCGCTTGCCCGTAAACCACTTCGCCACCACGTATCAGCAACGAGTCTGCAAGTATTCTCACACCAGCCTTTCGGGCAAATTCCTCCGACATGAAAGTGGAACCCGCTCCAGTGTCGAATATCGCCTTATACTGCTTGCTATTCACCGTTACTGGCACATACATGGTTGTACCCCTCGGCACAGTGTCGTTTTCTATCTTCAGCACTATGCTGTCGTTGCTCATTGCTATCACCGCATCGCCTTTGGGAACATCTACGCTCATAGGCTGGCAGTCGCGAAAAATGTCGTAGAACCTTATTGCTTCATCTACCAGAGAATAATCCATCGCCACGCCCTGCGCCACCAGTTGCGACTTAAAATCTTTCAACATATCGGCAGCCACGGCATAATCACCCCTATTTGCCTCTGTGACAGATTTCACAAGCAGCATCGACGTGATATTATCAATCCCGAGCTCACTCTGATGATACTGCAACAACGAATCGACACACTCTATCGTTTTATCCGGACGGTTAAAATAATAACCCAACAGAGCCTCAGACATTAGGCGGAGCATTGGAGTTTGCACGCTGTCTTTTATCGCCGGGAATTCCTTCTCCAGCGTGAACCAGTCGCCGCTGTTGAGCAACTCGCCCACTCGCATATCCGCCTTTTGCGCCATTGCGCCCATTGCTACGCAGAGCATAAGTGTGCAAAGCAGTTTTTTCAATCCCTTCATATCTTCACAAATTATTGTTTTATTATGCAGTTCTATTATCACAAGGCAAAATTACATTTGCTGTACGATGAAGGCCACAATGTGCCGTAAACTGTGGAAGTGACGAGCCGACATGGTATGACGGCTCGTCACTTCCACACACAGCAATTGCTGATTGTTTCAATATCTAATCATGGCCATACCTTTCATTTCGGCACAACCTATATTTGTCAGTGTTACTCACTTGACAATACCTACTATACGGCGCATCTTTGCAGGAATGTCGATGTTGTTGTTGACATTGCCAAACATTTCGCTGCCGACCCCAACGGCAAACACAGGCACGAAGTCGCCCGCATGGCTCGTAGTCGTCCAGCCTATGCCTGTAATATGGTCGAGTATATCGAATACGGTTTCAATAAATTCGTTGTATGTGGTGTAAAGCGTTTCCACGTCGCTGCCACTATGCTCGATAAATGTGTCTTCAAACTTGTCGCGCAGTTCCTCGTCTTGCTCCTCGCTCACGGCGATAGGTCCATACAGCCCTAAGTTCTTGGTCAAGTAGCTTTTCATCTCGTCCCATTTGACCGCTTTACCACTTTCAATCAATTCCTTGCAGTAAAGTTCAAACATTTCGATTGATATGCGCTGATAGTCCATATTTTTCAAATTCACCTCTTTAGGACCATCCTCTACACCCATCTGCATTCCGCCTGTGTTGTGGTCGGCAGTTACAACGATGAGCGTTTCGTCGGGATGCTGCAAGTAGAAGTCGTATGCAATCTTAATCGCTTCGTTGAAATTAAGAATTTCCTTTACCACGGCACCGCCATCGTTGGCATGTGCCGCCCAGTCGATATTTCCGCCCTCAATCATCATGAAAAACTTGTCGGGCGAAACACGCTTCAAGTGGTCTAAGCAAGCCTGCGTGATATATGGCAGGTGCAAGTTGGCATCAATGCTATCGATGGTGTAGCCAAAGTGCATGATGCGCGGGTCATTGTTGAGCAGCACTATTTTGTCGTTGCCTTTTTGCTTTTCAAATGCCTCACGGCCTTCAACGACGGTGTAGCCATTCACTCGCAGCGAGTCAACAAGCCCGGTGTCGTTGCCCTTGGCATCTTTCGTGCCTCGCAGCACCGAACCCACAAACATATCGTAATCGCTATGCGCCATGTCGAGCCCGATTTCGTAATACATGCTACGTGACGGCACATGAGCATAGAACGCCCCCGGTGTGGCATCGTCGGGCTCCACCGATGTGCCGATTGCGATGCCATAACCGAGCTTCTTCAGCTCCGAAGCTATGCTGTAAACCGGCGTTTCATCGGGCAGCACACCCAGCATGTTGTTATTGGTTTTCGAGCCAGTCGATAGTGCAGTTCCTGCTGCGGCCGAATCGGTGATTTTGCTATTGGCCGAATAAGTCATGGCAAGCGACGACACTGGGAATTGCATCATAGTCAGCGGCTTGTCGTTGCCAAGCACAGTGCGGTTGTAAGTCTGTGCAGTCATCACATGACCCATTCCCATGCCATCACCTATGAAATAAAAAATATACTTCGGTGCCTGCGCCCACGCACCTACCACCACGGCCAAGCAGGCCAACAAAGAAAGAAATCTTGAAAACATAAAAACAAATCATTTTAATTAACAATGGACAATTGACATTTATTGCCCGTCACATATTGTCATTGACCATAATCCATTATCCATTGTCAGTTGTCAGTTATTAATTATTATCAGTATTTCGATTGTCAATTGTCAAAAGTTGCTCCATCAGTGTCCGGTCGTTGCTCAATCGCGGCACTTTGCGCTGTCCGCCACGCTTGCCCGTGCTGGCAAGCCATCGGTCAAACAATCCCTGCCGTGCTACAGTCACCTCGGGGCCGTCAAGGAATATGCCTTTATAACGCTTGGCTTCATAGTCGCTGTTCAGCTCTTTCAAGTGTGCGTCAAGCCGTTCGGCAAAAAGCTGCAAGTCGGTCGGCGGCGTGGAAAATTCCACAAGCCACTGATGATGGCCGTGCTTCCCCTCGGCGGCATACACCGGCGCGGCTGTGTAATCGACCACTTCGGCATGGGTGTCGCTGCAAGCCCGCTTTATGGCCTCATCGGCATTATGCACCATCAATTCCTCGCCAAACGCATTTATGAAATGGCGAGTGCGCCCGGCAATGGTGATTTTCACAGGAGCCGTTTGCTCCACAGTCACCGTGTCGCCTATCTTGTATCGCCACAAACCGTTGTTGGCTGTGATGACAAGTGCGTAAGTTCTGCCTTTTTCCACTTCCCACAGAGGCAAAACACGTGGATTGTCGCTATCGGCATCTTCAATGGGGATAAATTCATAAAACACACCCACATCGAGAAGCAGCAGCATGGCGCGGCTCTCCCACGACGATTGCACGGCAAAAAATCCCTCCGAGGCATTGTAGGTTTCCAGAAAGTGCATCTGCGACATGTCGCAAAGCCGCACATACTTGTCGCGGTAAGGCTCGAAACTTATGCCCCCATGAAAGAAAACTTCGAGATGCGGCCACACCTCGTGTATGCACTTTGCCCCCTTGCGCCGCAACACTTCCTCAATCACAGTCAAGAACCACGACGGCACCCCCGAAATGTTGGTGACATCCTCGTCGATGCTGCTCTCGACCAACGCCGGCAATTTCTGTTCCCAATCTTCCATGAGAGCCACCTGCTTCGACGGTATGCGCACTATATTGGCAATGGGATTGATATTGTCTATCAATGTCGCCGACAAGTCGCCCACTCGCACTCCAGGTTTCAACTGTTTAAGTCCGTTGGCAAAGCTGCCGCCTAAGATAAAACTCTTGCCGGCAAATATGCGGCTCGCAGGGTTAAGGTTCAGGTAGTGTGCCACCACGTCGAAACCGCCTTGATAGTGGCATAGCCGCAACGAATCGGCCGTGATGGGAATATATTTGCTCTTGCCGTCGCTTGTTCCCGACGATTGGGCAAAATGCGTTGTCACCCCACGCCAAAGCACATTCTTCTCTCCAGCCACCATGCGCATGATGGCCGGCTTGAGGTCTTCATAGCTGTGAAGCGGCACACGCTCACGAAACTGGTCGTATGTGAGGCTGTCGATAAACTTGTATTTCTGCCCTATTTCGGTGAAGCTTGCCTGGCCGATGAGCGAATACAACTGCTCACGCTGCACCACGTCGCCATAATCGATAAATCGCAGCGACTTGCGTATGCGGCTTTCAAACAGCGGCCTGACCAAAGGCGTGAAATTAAACATCGCTTGTTAAGAATTTTGTGCATAGCAAAGTTACGCCATTTTATCCACAATGCTCGTAACAAACAAGTAATATTTTACCGTCCTATAAACCTGTTTATTTTTCAATTGTGTTAATACTACTTGCCGGGTTGTATAATTTATGTGAAATTGTTACTTTTGCATTTTACATGTGGCGGGTGGTGTATCTGAATGCTCCTTTAGCTACGTCGTAGGGACGCACGGCTCGTGCGTCCATGTGCCGCAAGGCACTACTAACAGGCTGCGTGTGAATGGAATATACGCCTATCGGTGCAGCGGACGCACGAGCCGTGCGTCCCTACAAAATCACACTTCGATACACCATCCGCCGCTGTGGGAGTAGTGTTGCTAATCATTCTTTATTTAAAAAATGGCGAAAATTTCAGCAACAATCATTACCAATAACGATGCCGCTACCATAGGCCGGTGCTTGGAATCGGTAACCACGGTCGCCGACGAGATTGTTGTCGTTGACGCATTCTCCACCGACGGCACAGTGGATGTGTGCAAACGATATGGTTGCAAAGTGAGGCAACGGCGGTTTGACGGCTACGGAGCGCAGAAGCAATATGCCGTGTCGCTTGCATCGAACAGCTATGTGCTATCGGTCGATGCCGACGAATTTTTGGACACCGATTTGCAACAGTCGATAATACAGCTGAAAACGCAAGGGTTCGAGCATCGCATTTACAGCCTGTCGAGGCTCAACTTCTTCGGCCGGCGGGCAATAAAGCACAGTGGCTGGTGGCCCGATGCACAAACGCGCCTTTTCGACCGCCGATATGCCAGTTGGGATTTGCGCGACGTACACGAGCGTGTCACTTTCCCCTCAACGTTGTGGCCAGCACCAGTGAAAGGCCTATTGATGCACAACCGTTGCACCTCGGCAGCCCAACACCGCCGTAAAGAAACCAATTATGCCATACTCGAAGCCCGCACACTTGCTGCCCGGGAAAGGAAACTTTCGCCAATAGTGGCTTATGCCCGTGCTGCCGCCACATTCATGCGCATATATGTTTTCCGCCTTGGATTCCTCGATGGAGCCGAGGGACGGGAGATTGCCAGCACGGCTGCCGCCATGCAACTTGTAACCTACCGAATGGCAAAAAAGGCAAAAACAAGAACCCAACCAACAGGAAAAAACAATTAAAAACAATGAGCCTCAATATATTCCACATAGTTTCGGGCAAGAAATGGAGCGGGATTGAGCAATATGTCTATGACCTCGCTTCCGAGTCGAAAAGGGAGGGCAATTATGTGGAAATAGTTGCCACCAAGCGGGAAAATATACTCAACCGTTTCCGCCCATTGGAAATCCCCATCTCAATCTTGCCATTGAGGCGCAAGGCCGACATCGAAAGCCCCATACGCTTCGCAAGGCTCATAAAGCGCGGACACAATGTGGTACACGTGCACAACGTGAAAGATGCCCGCATGGCTCTCATCGCACGCCGCATATCCGAGAACCGCAACACTCGCATCATTCTCACATGCCACACCGTGGAAAAAGCCAAAAAGGGGTTTGTGCATCGCATGATTTACAACGACCTCGACAAGATTATTTTCGTGTCGGAGCTGTCGCGCAACGAGTTCATGCTCACTCTCCCGTCGCTCGACTTGTCGAAAACCTGCGTAATACACGACAGCGTGAAACGCGACCCCAACATGGCGGCCGACTTCGACATCAGGCAGCGATATGGCATCGGCGACAGCAAGAAGTTAATCATGTTCCATGGCCGCATCTGCGAGGAGAAAGGCATATCGGTGCTGCTGCGCGCCATCACCCAACTCGACAAAAGCCGCTACCACTTGGTTATAATGGGAAGCGGCGAAGTGAAGTACATGGGCATAATCAAAGCATTCATCATTGCCAACCAATTACTGCACAATGTGTCGTTTATCCCCTATCAAGCCCATGTGCAACCATTGGTGGCGCAATGCGACATAGGCGTATTACCGTCAATCGTGCGTGAAGCATTCGGCATAACCAACATAGAATACATGATGCTGGGCAAGCCCCATATCACAACCGACAACGGCGCACAACCCGAGTATATCGACAACGGCTCCACTGGAATGCTCGTGCCGCCCAACGACTACAAGGCCCTTGCCGACGCCATAGAAACGCTCATCGACGACGACAACCTTTGTGCCAGAATGGGTGCCGAGGCAAAAGTGAAATTTGACACACAGCTCGACTACCGCCATTTCATGGAACACATAAACATGGCCTACAAATGATGAAGACAAAGATTGTAGTCAACAAGCCATACAAGGCGGCTTTGGGCGACTTTGTGAAATCAATCCCGACAAGGAACGAGCAGCTTGGGCAGGTCATATATGCCGGACGCAATACCATTTACCATATAAATGTTGACGGAATCGACTTGTCGATAAAGAGCTTCAAAGTGCCAATGCTCATCAACCGCATAGCATACACTTTTTTCCGCAAAAGCAAGGCACGTCGTTCATACGAACACGCTATGGCATTGCAGCAGATGGCATTCGACACACCCGACCCGGTGGCTTACATCGAAACTTACAAACACGGTCTGCTGGAGCGCAGCTACTACGTGTGCCTGATGCTGACCGATGCACAAAACATACGCCAATGGGAAACACGCCCCGACTGCGACCGCATAATTGAAGGCACATCCCAATTGATGGTGCGGCTGCATCGTGCTGGTGTTTTCCACCGCGACTTCACCCCCGGCAATATATTATATACTCCCGACTACCGTTTCTACCTTATCGACATCAACCGTATGCAAATAGGCGGAAATATATGTATGCGAACGATGCTTAAAAATTTCAACGGCATAAACGAGGACTTCGATGCGCTGCGAGTGCTGGCATTGCGCTACGCTGCCATTGCTGGCATCGGTAATGGCAGTCGGTTTGCCGACAAAGTTGTGGCATCAAGCCGCAAGTGGTGGGGCAAGAAGCACCGACACATCGACCGCAAGCGGCGATTAAAAGCAGCAAAAGAACGGCTAAAGAAGCTGTTACACAATATTATCAAATAATAACAATGAAAAATATATTAGACTCGCTCAAGGGGCATCCACACGTGAAAGCCGAAACGGCATACGCAATACTGCTGGCAATCAGCATTTGCCACCTGCTCAACGACATGATACAATCGGTAATTCCAGCAATGTATCCGATGCTTAAAGACAACTTGAGCCTCACGTTTGCACAAATCGGTATCATTACATTTGTTTTCCAATTGGCATCTTCCATCTTGCAACCGTTCATAGGATTATATGCCGACCGCCATCCTCAGCCATATTCATTATCAATGGGCATGTGTTTCACTCTTGCCGGACTGGTAACACTGGCCTATTCCACAAGTTTTCCCATGGTGCTTATAGCAGTGGCAATCATCGGTTGTGGTTCATCGGTATTCCACCCCGAAGCCTCGCGTGTGGCACAAATGGCATCGGGCGGCAAAAAGAGCCTTGCACAATCCATTTTCCAAGTCGGCGGCAACGGCGGGAGTGCCATAGGGCCATTGCTGGCGGCACTAATCGTGTTGCCTTTCGGGCAGCATGCCGCAGGGTGGTTTGCCGTGGCAGCATTGCTTGCCGCACTCATACTCGTGCGCATCGGTTACTGGTATAGCCTGATGCTTCCGCAATTGGGCAAGTTTAAACGTATGCGGCCGGTGGTGTCTGCCAACCTTTCGACATCAATGGTACGCCTTTCAATGGCTATATTGGTGGTGATGGTGTTCTCGAAATACTTCTTCAACGCCTGCATGACGAGCTATTTCACATTTTTCCTCATCGACAAGTTCGGCATTACAGTGCAGCAATCGCAATTCTGTCTGTTCGCCTATCTGGCAGCATTCGCAGCCGGAACATTGCTCGGCGGTTTCCTTGGCGACCGATATGGGCGCAAATATGTGATATTGTTCTCGATTTTCGGGGCGGCACCGTTCACGCTGGCGTTGCCCTACATCGGCAGCCTCCCATGGGTTATCGTGGTAGCTACTATCATCGGCCTGATTATCGCGTCGGCATTCTCGGCGATAGTAGTGTATGCCACCGACCTGAAACCCGACAAGGTGGGAATGGTGGCAGGCATCTTCTTCGGGTTGATGTTCGGGCTTGGAGGCATAGGGTCGGCATTCTTCGGCTGGCTTGCCGACGTGACGAGCATCGACTACATTTTCAAGGTCAGCACATGGCTGCCACTGCTCGGCATCATCGCCGTGATGCTCCCCGACATCAAGCCCGCACTGCAAAAGGCGCAATAAGTCAGTACCCAGCAGTGTAAATCCCCACTAAAGGCATCGCGACTTATTAGACGCGGTACAATGCAGCGTACCAATAAGTCGCAATGCAAACATGCATTAATGCCAGTAAGTTACCTCGAAGAAACATAACCAAATTTTTAACAATAATATCATGTAAATTATAGACGAAACATTGCGATATAACAATTTCGTAACATTTCGCAATTATTTGTCATATTCATTTGCATTTATCGAGGATTGCCATTACATTTGGGAAAATTTAACACCATAAAATAACCTAAAACTAAGCGATTATGAAAATCTTAAACGTAATCTATGAATATCCAGAATCGTACAATTGGAATGAGATGCCATATAATATGGCAACACGTACTACATCGTCGTTATTATATGACATTGCAATAAGAGCAAATGCCACCTTTGGTTTGGATGGAACATCTACCACTTTAACTAACATGAAAAATGCTTTGCAAAGCTATGGCTACAAATATAACGGAATAGGAGTATTCGATCATAGCGCACACAACACATGGTCGGAAATAAAGGAAAAACATCCTGTTTGTATGAGCGGCGAGATTGACGGAATAGGTCACGCATGGATTGCATCTGGAGGTACATATATGAATGGTGACGTTGAATATTATGTATATACTTTCAGGGAACGATTTGATTTTTACCCTGTTTACAAATATGTTGATAGTGGCATGCAATATTACTATTTTTACATGAATTGGGGATGGTATGGCGGATATAACGGCTCCTATTTGGATACAGCCAAAGACCCAGTATATGGCGAAGAAATAACTGACCGTAGGGACATATATGGCATAGAACCAAATAATTAACACTAAAATATAATGAGATTATGAAACGGATTTTGACTTTTGTGCTGGTTGCATTGGCTGGGATGACGGCGGTAATGGCACAGCGAAGCAACCATTTCACGGTTGACCTGAATTTCAGCAAGACCACAAAGGGTGGTGGATATGCCAAAGAGCCTCTCGACGCTTGGGGCATATCGGCAACAGGTGGGTACAGGTTTTATTTGGTGAAAGGGTTATACATAACACCCGAAGCCACCCTCTATTACGAAAACCATGACCACGGAGTTGTATATGGTACACCTGAAACAGAAGACTTAATTGGCGTAAAACTTGAAAAAGACGACCGCGACCGAACAAGCGAGGCGGGCATAGGGCTTGGCGGAATGGTTGGCTGCAACCTTATATGCGACCGCTTCTATACGAGCATCGACATATTCACTGGACCATACTTCGATTGCGCATTAGTGCAAAAGGACGATTGGCTCAACCGCCCGTCGTTCAAATGGCGTTTCGGCGCGGCAGTTTCATTCTCGCGGGTCTATATCAAAGCGTCAATCGACTTGTCATTAACCAACCTCATGGACGACATCAACGAACACAACGCATTCAATGTGGGCGTTGGTTACCACTTCTGAGAATTACCCAAAATGCGTGAAGGCGTATCAAAATGCAAATTTGTGCAATTTTGTAGGGACGCACGGCCCGTGCGTCCGCTGCGCAATTAGGTACATATTCTATTAATTTACAGATGGTTAATTGAGCCTTGAGGCACACGGACGCACGGGCCGTGCGTCCCTACGAGGTTGGTACTGCCAATTTTGATACACCCTCATCATTTATATGGTACAATCAATCGCTCGCTGTCATTCGTGGCGGGCAAACATCGGTGCCAACCACTTGGGGACTTCCACACCGCGCTCCTTGATGCTCGCAAGGCAATCTTTCCCCTTTTGCGTCAAAGTGAAGTACATCTGCCGCTTGTCATTCTCGCCCAAGCTGCGCGTGAGCAGCCCTTTCTCCTCGGCAGAACGAATGGTTTTCGACGTATGCGAAGATGTCATGCCCGTGCAAGCGATAATAGTCCCAGCTGTCACCGTGTCGGTGCCTATGCTGCAAAGCACCATAGCCTCGTTGAGCGACACACCGTGAACTTCCATCAAATTATTTTCTATACCAGCAAGGGCTTGCATCAAATCCCTCATCACACAAATACACTGAATCTTTTCCATACACGTCAGATAAACAGATTTACATTTGCCTGGTCGGCACGTTCCATATATGTTGCCACACCGCCGATGCTAACACAGTCGAGCAATTCCTCACGCTGCACACCCATCACATCCATCGACATTTGGCAAGCAATAAACTCTACGCCATTGTCAATAGCCTGCTGGCGAAGCGATTCGAGCGAGTCAACGCCCTTCTTGTGCATCAGGTAGCGCATCATTTTCGCACCAATCCCCCACATATTCAGCTTTGAAAGATTCAGTTTGCGAGTGTCTGACGGTAACATCCATCCAAACATCTTGCCGAAAAAGTCTTTTTTAACAGCAGGTTTATGCACTTTCTTTATGGCATTAAGCCCCCAGAACGTGAAAAATATAGTAACTTTCTCGCCTGTGGCAGCTGCGCCGTTGGCAAGGACAAAAGTCGCCAAAGCCTTATCTAAGTCGTCGCTGAAAAGTATGAACGTCTTGCCCATGCTCCCGCTTGTTTGTGCCATACCTTGCCGTGGGGCTATTCCCGCTTTCTCTATTCTCACACTGTAAACGCCGTTCGCTTCCGATTTAGCAATAAATCGGTTGCCAGTCGAGCGGCACCATGCCTCGGCATCGCGCGGGAATCCGGCATCGGTAGCACTCACCTCGATACATTGCCCCGGCTGCAACGCATCCATGCCTTTTTTCAATTTCAATATCGGGCCCGGGCACTGCACACCACAAGCATTAACCTTGACAACTGACACAGGACCGGTGCTTGGCTCCTGCTTGCTATTGGCAGCCTTGCTGGAAGTGTTTTCGGTCGGCATGGCCACTGGTTTCGTGGCGGCATTGTAAGTCTTGATACCTCCAACAAGGTTGCGGACATCGTTGAAACCATTCTCTTTTAATATGTTGCTTGCCAAGTATCCACGCAAGCCGACACCGCAATACACCCACACTGGCATGTCGCGCGGTATCTCGGCAATATGCCCGCGCAACTCGTCGAGCGGCAGGTTGATTGCAGCATTGATTGCTCCTAACTCAAACTCGTCGGAGGTGCGTACATCCACCAGCGTCACTTTGCTTAGGTCGGCATCGCGCAACTCGCGCCAATACAGCGGCGACATCTTCCCGCTCAATATGTTACCGGCAACATACCCGGCGATTGCCACAGGGTCTTTTGCCGAAGAAAACGGCGGGGCATACGCATGTTCGATTTGCGTCAGGTCATGCACTGTGCCACCGCGTTTTATGACTAATGCAAACTCGTCGATGCGCTTGTCAACACCATCGTAGCCAACAATCTGCGCCCCATATAGCCGTCCATCCTTCGGCGAAAATGTAACCTTGATGGCCATCTGCAATGCACCGGGGTAATAGCTTGCATGTGAAGCCGAGTGGGTTGTGGCTGTAAGATAGTCGATGCCCATCTGTTTCAACCGCTTTGCTGGCAATCCTGTCGATGCAACCGTGAGGTCAAATACCTTGGCAATAGACGTGCCTATGGAACCCTCGTATTTCACCCGATTGCCAAACACTATATTATCGGCCACAATGCGTGCTTGGCGATTGGCCGGCCCTGCCAAGAAATTAAGCCACGGCTTGCCGGTGACTGGGTGCGGGAATTCTATCGCATCGCCCACGGCATACACATCATCGTCGGTTGTCTGCAAATATTCATTCACATAAATTCCCTTCATTTCGCCAAGTTTTAATCCTGCCTCGGCTGCCAAGCGGGTCTCGGCTCGCACACCGATAGAGAGGACAACCATGTCAACTTGGAGCCGCACGCCCGACTTGAATGCCACCAAGAGGCCGCCATCAGCCTTCTCAAACGCCTCAACCGCCTGTTGCAAATATAGCCGCACGCCCTTCTGCGACAGATGCTCATGCACCAATGCCGCCATGGAATAATCAATCGGTCCCATCACTTGGTCGGCCATCTCAACGACCGACACTTCGACCCCGGCGTGTACCAGATTCTCGGCCATCTCCAAGCCGATAAAGCCGCCACCCACGATAACGGCACGTTTCACTGCCTTTTCACCAAGATACCGCTTTATGCGGTCGGTGTCGCTCACATTGCGCAGCGTGAAGATGCCCTCCAAGTCAATTCCTTTCAACGGTGAGCGCACAGGCGATGCTCCTGGCGACAACAATAGCTTGTCGTAACCCTCCTGGTAGGTTTCACCGTCGGCACGACGCACTGTCACCGTCTTGCTTGCCCTGTTGATAGCAACCACTTCCGAACGTGTACGCACATCTATGTTGAACCGTCTGCCGAATGCTTCGGGAGTCTGCACAAAGAGCCGGTCGCGCTCCTCAATGACTCCCCCAATGTAATATGGCAAACCGCAATTGGCATACGAAATGTATTCACCCTTTTCAAACAATATGATTTCGGCTTTCTCGGTATTCCTGCGGATACGAGCCGCTGCCGTGGCACCACCGGCCACACCACCAACGATTATGACTTTCATACGCGCATATATTTTCTGTTGTTTATATTTTCCATTCGAAACTTTTTCACAAAGAAAGCACCAAAATTCCAATAGAGAAAATTTCCACAGGAAAATATTCTATGCGTTAACATTTTTTTGTTGATTTAGGAATATAAAAACGCTTCGGAATTCTCCGACTCATAACAGTCGAACTTTCCGAAGCTATATTTATTCCATGTGCGGCTATTCCGCCGCATTCACGGATTCTTAACCTTTGTAGGCATTCACGATTTCCATCACATACACATCGTGGTAGCCGCCAGCCTTGCCACCATACCACTTTGCGATTGACGAGTCGATGAAGCCATCGGGCTTGATGCTGTCCTTGTAAAGTTTGCGGCATTCGAGTGTAAGCCGCGATTGCTCAAAGGCAACATTACCATGCTCGGTTGCCACAGGTTTAAGGCCAGTTTCGGCCACTTTGTCACAGTCGCGCCCCGATTTTGTGCCACACACATTATATGCTTGCCGCATTTCTGGCGAATTACCAAGAAACGAGAGTGTTACATATTCACGTCGCTCAACAAAATCGTGCGTATAGCGTTCTGGCCGAACGAATATCACTGCCACAGGCTTGTTCCACAACCAACCCAAGCATCCCCACGAAGCCGTCATCATGTTGAAATTGTCGCAACTCCCGGCAGCAATCAGTATCCATTCTTTCCCTATAAGCCCAAACACATTGTCGTTCAGCGTCTTTACGTCTATTCTCTCCATAATCATTGTTTTTATCCCAAATTTACAACATTTCCCCCAAATGCCACACCTTTCCTGCCATCTAAAATCAAAAGAATAATTTGATTCTTATCCGAGAATTCAATGGAAATTAGAAGACAAAACCAAATCGGCCAATAATACAGCCGATTCAGCTTCTTCCTTAGAAGCATCTTTTGGCTTCCATGCAACAATGAAACGGACAGTAGCCGACTTCACTTTATAACCTTTTCCCTGCCACTCCAATAATTTTTCTTGCATTTTTTGCGACAACTTTGCCACAGGTTTATTAGCCGTATTATATAAAATAAAGTTTCGGTAATATAGCAAATCCTCACTCCTTAACGCTAACACGTCTTGCTTCAAATTCTTGAAAAATCCCAAGTTCACGTCCTTATGAGAAAGCTGTAAGACGATTTCGACAGGCATATCATAAACATTTTTATCAACAGAATATTTGTCGGCACAAAGCCCATCGAAACAAGCACCGCTTGTGTGAATGAACAAGCGTTTTTTTGCTCGTGTAATACCTACATAGAACCGACGCAAAAGACAATCGTCTTTCATATACCCACCCGATATGAACATATACACATCGTCAAATTCCCGCCCCTTAGCTTTATGGATAGTAGAAACTACTACATCCGACTGCGAAACGTCGCAAAAATCTTCAACTGACGATTCAAAAACAAACTCTTTAAAATCACTGACATATTTAGTCTTATTGGTTTGTTCAAACAGTTCTGCACAGCGTTTCACATAAGCCAAACTTTGACTGCCCTCATAAGCCAAATATGTTGCACGCTTAGCGTCCTCCCATAGTTCGTCAGGAATAAGAGGCGCATTGGCACGCTTGTCGATATATTTCAAAAAGTACCTCACCTCGGCCAAATTCCAAAAACGCAAACCATCCATCGACTGTATCAACTTACTGTTTATACCATATTTCCGTAAGAATGCAGTCATAATTACGGCTTCTTCATTGGTTTGCGTTAGTACACATGAAGTTCCTTTTCCCTCATTTTTCATTATTTTCTCGGCCAGTGGACGATACATGTATTGCGATTGATGCCGTGTCACTTCTACGAATCCATTTTCATCGCTCATCGACTGTATGGGAGTGTTTTTCATTCTATTGCTTATTGCCATAGCAAAATTGTTGGCAAAATTTACAACATGCTTCGAGCTCCTATAATTTTCGGTCATTTCAATAAAACGACTCCCTTGCTCTTGTGTCAAATCATACAAATATTTGGAATTGGAACCACGAAACTCATATATGTTCTGGTCGTCATCGCCTACTGCAATCACACGCATTTCCTCGTTATTTGCCATCAAGGCTTTCACAAGCGCATGCTCATCTTCTCCCATGTCCTGAGCCTCGTCTATTACCAGCACCGTCTTGGCAATTCTATTGGGTTCCACTTCACCTTGATTTATCATTTTAGCAGCTTGTTCAACAACATTCTTGGCATCTTCGAGGTTCCCAACTCGTCCCAGAAGGTCAAAACAATAGGAATGAAATGTCTTGATTTCGACAAAATGAGCCGCATTTCCTATCAAACCCATGAGTCGTTGCTTAAATTCCGTAGCTGCCGCCCTTGAAAATGTGAGCATGAGAAGTTGCTCATGCTTGACATCTTCGAGCAATAGAAGCGAGGCGAGCTTGTGAACCAGCACACGTGTCTTGCCACTGCCCGGTCCTGCAGCAACTACAATACAACGCGACTCTTTGTCGGAAATAATTTCCATTTGGCGTTTTGACAACAATCCGAACAACTGTTCATATTTCTGCGGTGTCAAGTTCCGCTGTATTTCACCCGCTCTATCTCCTTTGAAATATTTGGCAATGAATTTCTTATAATCCATTTGAAAATAATCCTGCACATATCTCAATGCGGCATCATAGTCCTTCACCATCAAATTGGCATATTCGCCCACAATATGTACCTGCTGGATTTTCTGCTTGTAAAATTCATTCAACATGCGATAGTCTTCCTGTTTGTATCTCGACTTGCTGTCTTTAAGCCGCCGTATGTCCATGGCATTATAAAGGACTAAGAATCCACCATCAAGTTTAAGAGCACCGATTTTGGACAGATACAGAAGAGCCTCTTCAACATCTTCGAGTTTTATGTCGTCATGATTTAAAAAAAGTGTTTGATTTCCCGACTTAAATTCTCTGAGCAACTCTACGACCGAAAATTGAATGGCTGCGTCTTTTGCGTCTTTTTTCTCTATCTGAGCAGCCATTCTGTAAAGCCACTCTACAGCGAAACGACTTATTTCCAATCGCTTCTCAAACCGTCGGAGTGTGGCATCCAAATCATAAAGACGACATAGCTCCATATTCCTGGCAGCATCCTCCTTTTTACGGGTATAACCCTTAACCGTCATGAAATAGAGCAACGTGCGTATGTCTTTCTCCTTTGATGAGGCAATGCCGTCATTAACAGCATTGTCGTTCAATTGCTTACATGATATTCTCAAAGCCCCATCTGGAATATGGCTCAAAATATATTGTTCTAACCTTGCAAAACGTTCAAGCAGTGCCATCGCTTTCCGCTCCGAGTCGCCAGCGTCCATCAAATAGGCCGATATATCTTTACTATCTGCAAGAATACCTTCCTGCCGCATCCGTTCTATTGCCGAGATAACCTCACCCTTAGTCATACCCAAAATATCGGCAAGGTAATCAACTCGTGATTCCGCCTCCGAATCCTGAGCCTTGGCAATATATTTCTGTGAAATTAACGATTTTATTATTCTGACAGCTTTTTCTATCTCTGCACTTTCAAAAAGAAGTGATGTGGCTATGCGCTGTCGTGCCTCGTCCATATTTTTCACTGTGATACCTGTGGCATAAACATGGGGAACATTATTACCTCGCTCAATATACCCACTTTGTTCCAAAGTTGCCAAAGCTGTCCTTACCCGTGTTTCAATATCCGAAACAGAATCATCCCAGCCTGCCTTCCGTGCTATTTCAAGAGCCGAACAACTGACCCGCATACGTTGTTTCGTGAGGTCTTTAACAGCCTTCCACACTTGTTGTATTTCACTGATGCTTAATTTTGTCTGGTTTAGTAATATGAAATGTTTATCAAGGTCGTTATCGCCATACAGCACATAACATCGGGCATCAAGGTTAGGGTCGCGGCCAGCCCTCCCAGCCTCTTGCACATAATTTTCCAGAGAGTCGGATATGTCATAATGTATCACAAGGCCGACATCTTTCTTGTCGACACCCATGCCAAAAGCCGATGTTGCCACAATGATGCGCACTTGGTCGCACATGAATGCATCTTGATTGGCAATCTTTTTGTCCGAATCCATTCTTCCGTTGAAAGGCAATGCCTTGTAACCATCCTTGCTAAGTTTGTTGGCAAGGTCGATGGCTCGTTTTGTTCGTGATACATAGACAATCGTCGGGCAATTCGATTCCGCAACCAGTGTCCTTAGTTTAAGATATTTATCACTGTCCGACTCAGCATGAATTACCGAATAACGCAAATTAGTTCTTGAGGCTGTCGATGCAAATAGCTCCAGTTCAAGTCCTAACATCTGTTTGAAATAATCGCATATATCCTGCACGACCTTTTGCTTGGCAGTTGCTGTGAAACACGATATTGGTATAGGATTTTTACACCTTTTCTTTTTTTGATATTCCTTGATGAATTTACCAATGTAAAGGTAATCGACCCTGAAGTCTTGCCCCCACGAAGAAAAGCAATGAGCCTCGTCTATTACAAACCTGACAACGTACCGGGCCATCAAGATTCGTTCAATAGTCTTTGAACGAAGCATTTCAGGAGCAATATATAGCAACGACGCCTCTCCATCATGAACTCGCTGTATCGACAACGCTCTGCTTATAGGGTCTAACATTCCATTAATAGTGACTGCATCGGTAATGCCTTTTTCGGCAAGGTTGTCAACCTGGTCTTTCATCAATGATTGCAACGGCGAAATGACAACTGTCAGACCATGCACCGAACGACCCTCCATGAGGGCAGGCAGCTGGAAAGTAAGCGATTTACCGCCTCCTGTGGGAAAAATCGCAAGCAACGATTTGCCCTGTACGGCAGCTTCGACTGCTTGCTCTTGAAGCGGTTCTCCTTCATAGGTACGGAATCGGTCATATCCGAAAAATACCTTGAGATTGTAGGACACGTCAAGCTGCTTGTTACAATAATCACAACCAGCACCACAACGTACATGCCGCAAAATTCTCACGACATACTCAACATCAGGATAATTACGCAGCACCCAACCTGGCGTTATCGAGCGATAGTCGGTCGTGTCAATCAATGCCAATGCGAACGCCAACTCACATGGATAGTTGTCAATCAGCGCGCCAATATCGGAATTACTGCATATTTTCCCATCATAAGTATTTTTTATAAGTTCGGCTAAGCCTGCATTTAAATATTCGGCGCAAACCATGCCGAGAAAGCCCTCAAATTCCTCCACGCCTTTTAATAGGGATGCAAAAATCAGGCGTTTGTCATTGGATAAAGATTTCCAGCGTGCAATTTCATCAAAGAGCAAATCCCTTGCTTTTTCGCAATCATTCACAGGATTATTCACTTGGTCGCTTTCCAACTTGTCATCTTTCAGAAGCCTGTGATAAGGACGTTCGGGGAACAATAGTGGAGAAACATATAGGGTATCAACCAAAATCCATCGACTGGTTCTATCGGCAAACAAATATTTAGCATCGTGATGAATAATGTTATGCCCGCATACATAATCTACCCCATCAATGAACTCATACAATTCATTTCTTGATGCTTTGTGAAAGACAGCACCATCATAGCGTATTGCTCCTATGTCGTGCAATTTGTTATCTTGTAAACCAATCTCGGAATCTACTATGACATACCGAGATGCATCATGCGAAGCAATAGACATTTTATTGCCAACTGTTTCGTTTGCATCATCAGACTTTCTAATTCTCATGATTTTATTCCAAATCGACATAGTAGCATTACTTCAATATGGTTTATTCATATTCTAAATATACAAATATATAAAAAGCATATCATAAAAAGCGCAAAAAGGCATAAAACTCTTGACATTAACCTGAATTTATTCATAACAATATATCACAATTCCCGAAGAAAAGACGGATAAAAAGGAGCTATGTCGTAATGCATTACAACCCAGTCACATACCTTACACAAACAGAGCTTCCCGTGCTAATTAACAAATTTTGCGGCTTTAACACAACCATCGCCATCAATAGCCTTCAACAAGTATATACCATGAGAGAATTCTCCCACTTGAATAGTTCCAGCATCGGGCGTAGCCGGCCCTAACCGAGCATCAACGATGATGAAGAAAAGATGCAGCTAAACTGCGAAGTGAATTTAGCCGCATACTTGCAGTACCAGCGAACGCTCCAACAACAAAACACCAAAACTTTTATTTCATCACTACCCCACTCACCTCTAACTCTGGCAAAGTTGACAAATATACATCGAATGGTTTTGGTTTTCCAATAAAACTGTATCTTTGCCAAAAAGATACTAATGCCTGCAACTATGCTGCAAAAACGTTTACCAATGTCTTTTAAAAGGCTGTGAAAATGTGTGATATATGCCAACCTACAATTCCATACGCGAACTGACACGAGGGCTTCAACAGGGTGCGAAACTGCTGAACGACATGTTCATCAAGAGAAAGACCGTGCCGATAAAATATGACGACGCAGTGGAAACCCTCGATGGAGATGAAAATAGATTGAAACATTTGATTAGCTTCGGTGTCATAGTGCTGTCGGGCGACATACTTGAACTCGACGACACCTACCAACGTTTCTTTGAGGAAGTGCTTGCTGTCAACGAAGATATAAATGTCGCTTCGGTACAAACTTATATTTCAAAGTTGAAATTAGGAATAAACTCGTTTTTGGCCGCCGACACTCCTGCCCGGAAAGCTCAATACCTCAGGGAAATACGACACACGTTTAAGAGCATCGAAAATGCGACACGGCGCAATGTGGTTGACCTTAAACGCAATGTAGAACAGACCTACAAGCAAGAACCTAATTTCAAAATAAAAGAGCTGCGGCTGCGCGACTTCGACGAAAAAGCAAGACTTATCGCCGAACTCGTGAAGCAGACAGAACGGGTCATGGACGAACAGACAATTTTCTTTGCCAACGCAGCTTCTGATGTTGGATTAAGGCAGACTATCGGCGAAGTGAAAGAAGGATTGCATGAATCTTCACATGCACTAATATCCATTTCGGCACAGATTATCGACTACCTCAACCGCATAGAATACCAAAGCAAAATCGTAAAGAAAGTCAGGCAGTTGAAATACTTGAAAGACCAGTTAATGATAGAGGAAAGCACCGACATAAAAAGCACACTTGGCAAGATTGACGACTTGTGGATGGAAAAACAGCCCAAATATATCACCCGCGTTTCACTCGATTTCCTGCGGGACAACGATGCCGCATTGGAGATACTCAGGAACATACGGCGCAGGTTGTCAAAGAAAACTACCATCAAAGCGCGATTGGCTGGCCGCATAGACGAGAAATACCTCATCGAAAACAAAGAAATTGGCCGAATGTTCAATCATGCCGAAATCATGAATGGCTTTTTTGCCCAAGGTAACGACCTTTTCAGCTATGTGTGGAACTATGATTTTACAATGGACGCAAATGAAGAGATGCGGCTCGTGCTGTTCCTTCAATTAGCCTCACAGTATGATGCGAAGCTGAAATACCTGCCAGAAACCAAGACAATTAACAACATTGAATATCCATTAATCTTCTCAAAATAAAACCAAGCATGAAATATACCAGCGAAGTATTCCAACGATTGTCAAAAGGTCAATTCATTTCAAGCAATAGCATTGATTTTGAGACTCGCGCCATTTACAACGACATCGAAGAAAACCAGCAGGAATATGAAGAATATTTCCGCTTGATTGACTTTATCCTGTCAGCAGGAGATGGATTCTACTATTTCAGCAGGCGCGAAGCCCGGGTAAATATTGAAAACAAACTTCAATCACTTTTTTCTTGGATTGACTACTTGGATTTCCTGAAGACATACGACACTACATTTGATGCCGGCACACAATTCTCATTAGCACAGATGGAAATAAGACTTTCGGCCGACCTTGAACTGAAAGAGAAACTCTCAAGGCTATTTCAAGACAAGCAATCAAACCGCGACAAGCTCGAAGCCCTTGCGAATGCGATGCTTAACATGGGGTTCGCCGAACAGACCAACGAAGCCGAAGGCCGCTACCAAGTGACTTCGGCATTCCATTACATAGAACAAATAATATCCTGCATAAACATCGACGAGGAGGTGAAAGATGAGATACCTGAATAAAATCATATTCATAAACAGTGCCCACATACCATACACCGAAATACGCCTTGACGGCAACGTCCATTTTATAGGCACACAGGGAGTGGGGAAATCGACTTTGCTCCGTTCGATACTGTTCTTTTACAACGTGGACAAGAGCAAATTAGGCATACGCACCCAAGACAAACAAAAAAGTTACGACGAGTTTTATTTCCCGTATCCAAATTCGTATATCATTTATGAGGTATGCCGTGAAAACGGAAAATTCTTCGTGATGACTTTCGCATCCAACGGTCGGGTGGCATTCCGCATTGTCGATTGCCCCTACGAGAAACGCTTCTTTGTGGACGAGGACAACAACGCAAGATATGAATGGGGGCGGATAAGTGAACAAATAGGAACAAAAGTCTTCCGGAGCAACATCATCAGGGGGTACGAGGAATTCCGCGACATAATATATGGCAATCTGCAGAATGTGGCAAAAGAATTACGCCGCTTCAACTTGATGGAAAGCCCGCGGTACCAGAACGTGCCACGGACAATCCAAAACATCTTCTTAAACCAAAGCCTTGAATCGCGCGTCATCAAAGACACCATAATCGATTCAATGGATTTTGCCAACGACAGCATCGACCTTAATTTCTACAGAGAGCATGTAAAATATTTTCGCCAGCAATACGAAGATATATGGAAATGGTATAAACGTGACAAAAACGGCAGAGTCAAAGTAAAGTCTGATGCCGAAAACGTCATATCTAAATATTCACTCTATGAATTGACAAAAAGAGCAGTAAAGGAGTTATGCGCAAAGCTCAATTTTGCAATAGTGCGCGACACTGAAAGATTGCCCATGCTAAGCGAACATATAAACACCAAAAACATGGAGCTCTCACGACAACGGCGGCTGCTCGACGAAGAAGAAACCAAGCACAACAAGGAACGTGACACGCTGAAAGGGAAAGAAGCCGTCTTGACCGATTTCCTGAAACAGGTGAAAACCAAAATGCAGCATTATTCCGAAATAGGCATTGATGGAATTATCGAGAAAATATCGAATGAAAAGGGGCTGCACATTCGCAAAGACTATCTGACACAACAAGAGGATGCCTTGACCAGCAAAAACAATAGCGTTAAAAGCCGGTATGATGCCATGATACAGAGCTTAGACAATAGCTTAGCCGAATACCGACTCCAGGCCGAGCGGCGTATTAACGAGATTGAACGCCAACTGACCGGAGAGATTGCGAGAATACAGGCCGAACAGGCTTCAAAACAGAACGAGGCAAATCAAGCATACCAACAAAAAATCGACGACCTGCAAGAGAGCATCGACGCAGCCACGCAAGAGAAAACATCACTGAAACTGCAAGAGCAAAAGGCGCAGCATTCCAACCCGTTCGAGCAAGAGATGGGCAGCTTGTCGGCACAAATCCGCGAATTAGAGGAACGAAAGCACTCGCTGGCCTTTGAAATAGAACAAAAACAGCACAATATTACAAACATCGAGAATGAAACCGCAGCCAAGCGAAAAGAATTTGAAAATGCCTGCGAGAAAGACTTGCTGGAAATCAAGCATAAGCACGCAGAAATAAGGCACGAAATAGACGGGCTTAAAGAGCTACTGTCGCGGCAAGAAGGGTCGTTCATAGAGTGGCTCGACGAGAACCTTGATGGCTGGAAAGACACCATAGGCAAGGTTGTTGGCGATGACATACTTTACAGCACTTCGCTCCATCCACAAAAGATAGGTAGCACAAGTTCTCTATACGGCATCGGCATTGAATTGCAAAATATAACGAAGACAATAAACACCCCCGATGAAATACGCTCACGGATAAACATTCTTGAGCAGGAAATGAGCGCACTCGACAAGAAAGCGACAGACAGGCAACGCCGGCTCGAAAACGACATTAAAGAGCTGGAACGACTCCCGTCCATGAAATTAAAAACTTTGCGCATCGACAAAATCAACTTGGAAACAGAGCTAAGACAAATTCCAGTCCGAATCGACCGTTGCAACAAGACCCTTGCTGAATACCAAACCCGCCTTAATGAGTGGAGGGAACGGGAACTCAACTCCATAAGGACACAAATAGCGAAAACCGAAGAACAGATAGACAAATTGAAGTCATCGAAACGGCAGACCCTTGACCAAAAACGCAAAGATGCCGAAAACCTAAGCAAAGCCTTTAACAACCGAAAGAAAGAAATTGAAACTTCGGCAAAACAAAAAATCGAGCAAATAAACGCCGACGTGAAACAGCAAGAAACATCAGTCGCCGACGGCAAAAGGGAATTGGAAGCCCAGATGACCGCCGAATTGAAAGGACTCGGCGTTGATGTTGACAAGCTTGCTGAAATCAGAGCAGAATTGCAGCAAATTGCCAATAAACTGGCATACATCGAGAACCATCGTGCCGATTACTATTCTTGGTTAAATGACAAAAAAGATTATTTCGATTTGGAATTATCCAAGAAAGAAGAACGAAAGCAATTGCTGCAAAGTTTAAATGAGCTCCAGCATAAATTCGACCTGCGGAAACAAAAATTAATGGATGCGATTAGGTTGCTTTCCGAAGAAATCGAATCGCTAAAAAACGAAAAAGCTAAAATAGATGAAGCCATAAAACGGACAAACACATTTATAGCCAACCCGACTTGCCCTCACAATATTGCCGAAGCAGGAACTAAGGAAACGCAAGAACCGCTCTCCGAAATTTTGGATAGCCTCAGAGACAACATCGGCAGCCAGCAGCAGCGCATGGAAGAGTTTAAGAAAGCCGTAACTGTGTTCAAAAGTAATTTCTCTCCACAAAACACGTTCCACTTCAGGACAGAATTCAACACCGAGGAAGACTATACCGAATTTGCATCGGAACTAAACGAATTCATGTCGAACACAAAAATCGAAGAGTACCGCAAACGAACCAGCAGCCAATATGCGAGCATAATCAAACGCATAGCCCGTGAAGTGGGCGACTTGAGCCAACACGCTGCCGACATAAAGGCAACCATAAATGAAATAAACCGCGATTTCAGGGAAAACAACTTTGCTGGAGTTATCAAGGAAATTGAACTTCGTGCCGTGGAAAGCAGCGACAGGCTGATGCAGCAGTTGCTGAACATAAAAAAGTTTGACGAAGAGTATGGATTTGACATCGGAAACCTTAACCTGTTCTCGACCGAAGACACATTAAACCGCACAAACGAACGGGCTGTAAAATTGCTGATGAGCCTCATTGACATGATGGATATTGAGCAAAAACGTGATAAAATCACACTCGCCGACACATTCAAGCTCGAATTTAAAGTCAAGGAAAACGACAACGATACCAACTGGGTGGAGAAACTGTCGAATGTGGGGTCGGACGGAACAGATATCCTTGTGAAATCAATGGTGAACATAATGCTAATCAACGTGTTCAAGCGTAAAATATCCAGGCATTTCGGCGATTTCAAACTGCACTGCATGATGGACGAAATAGGGAAACTACATCCCGACAATGTCGAAGGTATATTGAAGTTTGCCAACGTGCGTAACATTTTCCTCATAAACAGCTCGCCCACTACATATAACGCCCAAGTGTATAAATACACATACTTGCTTAGCAAAGACGAGAAGAGCAACACCATAATAAAAACATTATTAACCATGAGATGAAAATAACTGAAGCACTTATTGCCAAATTTATCAGGCTGGCAAGAGGGGAGTCGCTGCCAGCCAGCAGTCTTAAAGGAGATTTTATAGAACAAATGCTTTCTGATGGAATACTTGTAACAAGTGCCAAAGGTAGCAGGAAAAACATACGTGCGCAGTATGAACAATCGCTGAGGGATTACTTGGCTACGCATCTTGATATTAGAAACCTCGAAGCATATCATGCCATACTAAACAAAGAAAATGCAAGCAAGGCAGAACAAGTAAAAGCAACCGGCAATTCCAAAACAAGGCAACAACGCTCTTTCTGCGGCTTTCTAATTAACAGTTACGACCCGATACCAGCCACACTTGCAGGCAGAGAGATTGAGATTCTGCCCGAAGACGGGACATTCATGTTCATATACGACTTCAAGACATTCTCTATTCCCGATAATGTGGCGGTTGTGGGCGTAGAAAATGCCGAGAATTTTAGGTACATACGTGAGCAACGTTGGCTTTTTGAATCGTGTATTCCCAAAGGCGTAAAACTGCTTTTCGTTTCCCGATACCCCCAAAGTGGCGATTTACTGGAATGGTTATTGGCAATTCCTAATCAATACATACACTTTGGTGACCTCGACTTGGCCGGGGTTCATATATACTTGAGCGAATATTACAAGCACCTCGGCGACAGAGCGTCATTTTTGATACCCGAGGATTACGAGGCGAGAATTGCCATGGGTAGCCGGGAAAGATATGACGACCAATATGGCAAATTCCACAAAATGGAAATTCAAGATTCTCGGTTGATACCCCTTGTAGCTTGCATCAACAAGTTACATAAAGGGTATGACCAAGAAGGTTTCATCATGGGATAAAACTGGAAATTTGCCACGCACAGGCAGCAGAAGTCCTTTGTCGTCAGTTTGTCTTCCGTTCCGTTTTTATTGTTTTCTTCCATGGCTTACAAACTGATACGACAACGACAAGCATCAGGCAGACTACCTGAATGATTCCCCAAAAGATGGTTTGCGAAATATTATCCCAATAGGCATCGGCATTGACCGCATAGTCTGCCAGTCTTTCGGGCGGATACACGTTCCCGTTCACGCAAGGCCCCATCAGGAATGTTCCCGAAGCCATCATGAACAGCGTGAACACCCACTTCAATGCCACCCATCGGTGCTTGAAAAATCCCCAAGGAGTAAACAGGCTGTAAAGCAATCCCGTGACCACACATCCGTTTGCACCCGGAATAATCAGGAAGTCGTCTATGATTTTCAGAGTCAGGGCATACATGTACATCTCATGCTCTCCCGACGGTGATACCCACGTCAGCAATGCAGTCATTCCGATAGCCCTCCAGCCCAAAGGACAACGCACAGAAAGTGCAGCACCTTCAATGCTTTCACACATTTAGCATTCAATCTTATCATATCCTATTTTTTGTTAAGTTGTTATATTTCCAAATCTCCTATCCATACCTAGGTAATTCTCCAAAGAAAGTGCATATACGGTAACGTATTCCACCCCAAGTTCCGTTATCGTCTTGAGCGTATCAAACACCACACGGCTTCCTATAAAGTGTCCATAATTTCTGTCCCCCTTTTTTCATAACTCTTCTTACCTCGAACCCACGTATACATGGCACGTTACTTCCGCCGCCGCACCGGCTTCACTCCTAATGAATTCCGCAACCAATGAGATACATTGCTCAATCCCGGCCGGTTATAATCTTCTTTATATCATTGAGTTTGTTAAGTGCCTGCATCGGCGTGAGATTGTCAATGTCAACGTGCAAAATTTCATCGCGCACCTGGCATAGCACTGGGTCGTCGAGCTGGAAGAACGAAAGTTGCATTCCGCCCGCAGCCGGAGCTTCGCATATATTCAACGGTTGCTTCTCGCCACGGTTGTTTTCTTCGAGTTGATGCAACACCTCGTTGGCACGTTCGACAATCGATGGCGGCATACCGGCAAGTTTTGCCACATGTATGCCGAAACTGTGTTCGCTACCACCGCGCACGAGTTTGCGCACAAATACCACTTTACCATCAATCTCTTTCACCGACACATTATAATTGGCTATGCGCTTATAGGTTTTCTCCATTTCGTTTAGCTCATGGTAATGAGTGGCAAATAGTGTCTTTGGGTGCGCTTTCCCATTCTCGTGCAGATATTCCACGATTGACCATGCTATGGATATGCCATCGTAGGTGCTTGTGCCGCGCCCCAGCTCGTCAAACAATATCAGGCTACGTTCGCTTATGTTGTTAAGGATAGAAGCCGCTTCGGTCATTTCCACCATGAATGTCGATTCGCCAAGCGAGATATTGTCGCTCGCTCCGACACGGGTGAAAATCTTATCGACAATACCTATTTTTGCGGCATCGGCTGGAACAAAACACCCTATTTGCGCCATCAACACAATCAGGGCAGTCTGCCGCAGCAAAGCCGACTTACCGGCCATGTTTGGCCCTGTTATCATGATTATTTGCTGGTCGTCGTTGTTTAACTTGATATTGTTCGACACATATTTCTCGCCTATCGGCAACTGGCGTTCAATCACCGGATGCCGCCCCTCGGTGATGTCGATGTCGAGCGAATCGTCAAGCACAGGACGCACATAACGGTTGTCGGCGGCAGCCTGGGTAAAGGCGAGCAGACAATCAAGCCGTGCAATCAGGTTGGAATCGACCTGTATGGCAGGGATATAATCGGCAACGGCAGTCACAATCTCGTTGAACAGCCGCATCTCGATTGATATGATTTTCTCTTCGGCTCCAAGGATTTTTTCCTCGTATTCTTTCAATTCCTGCGTCACATATCGCTCGGCACTCACCAACGTCTGCTTGCGCACCCATTCGGGCGGCACTTTGCTCTTGTGCGTGTTGCGCACCTCTATGTAGTAGCCAAACACGTTGTTGTAGCTTATTTTCAAGCTCGGGATTCCCGTGCGCTCGCTCTCGGCCTGTTGCAGCTTCATCAGGTAGTCTTTGCTCGAATGCGATATTTCGCGCAACTCGTCAAGCTCGGCATTCACACCGGGGCATATCACGTTGCCTCGGTTTGCCATGTTGGAGGCATCGGGATTTATCTCACGCTCGATACGGTCGCGGACAATCTTGCACGGGTTGAGTTGCTCTCCTATATGGCGCAATACTTCGTTGTCGGCATTCGTGCAAAGGTCTTTTACAGGTTCGATTGCCACTAAGGCATTTTTCAATTGCACGAGTTCGCGGGGCGTGATGCGCCCCACTGCCACTTTCGACACGAGCCGCTCGATGTCGCCTATCATTTCTAACTGCCGCTTGAGCGTGTCGCGGGCAGCCGTGTCGCGGAAGAAATATTCCACCACGTCTAAGCGGTTATTGATTTGCCGCACATCTTTCAACGGGAATATAATCCACCGCCGCAACATGCGGGCACCCATCGGCGTGAGAGTGCCATCAATGACCGACAACAGGCTCTTGCCATCTTCACTCATCGAACATACAAGTTCGAGGTTGCGCACCGTGAATTTGTCTAACCTGACGTATCGTTCCTCCTCGATGCGCGACAACATGGTGATGTGGCCTATGTGCGTGTGCTGCGTGATGTCGAGGTAGTGCAGCACTGCTCCCGAAGCCACTATTGCATTGTGCATCGACTCGATGCCAAACCCTTTCAGGTTTTTCGTTTCAAAATGCTTCAGCAGCCTGTCGGTTGCAGCCTCCTCGGTGAAAATCCAGTCATCGAGGTCGAATGTGAGGTATTTTGCCGAGAATGTTTCGGCAAACCGCTTGCGGTTGCTGCGTTCCACAAGCACCTCCTTGGGCGAAAAATTACCGAGCAGCTTGTCGATATAGTCGGTAGCACCTTCGGCAGTTAGAAACTCGCCCGTACTCACGTCGAGGAACGCCACGCCACAAGTGCGCTTGCCGAAATGCACGGCCGCAAGGAAGTTGTTTTCGCGGTTGTTGAGAATGTTGTCGTTGAACGATACCCCCGGCGTTACCAGTTCGGTAATGCCACGTTTCACCAACTTACGGGTTAGTTTAGGGTCTTCCAATTGCTCGCAAATGGCCACTCGCTTGCCAGCACGCACCAACTTAGGCAAATATGTGTCCAATGCATGGTGTGGGAAACCGGCAAGCTCCACATATTGTGCCGAACCATTGGCGCGGCGGGTGAGCGTGATACCGAGTATTTCAGAACTGGCTATCGCATCCTCCGAGAATGTTTCATAAAAGTCGCCCACACGAAACAACAGGATTGCATCGGGATGCTTCTTCTTCATCTCGAAATATTGTTTCATGAGCGGTGTCTCGACTACCTCCTTTGCCACAACCTATAACATTTTTTTCAGGAGTTCAAAATTACAAAATTTCGTCCAACCTGTAAGAAACTGTTTTGAATTTTTTGTTCAATGGTTCGGGTTGGATTTTCGATGCGCCGGCAAAAAAACGTGAAGCTCTCGTGCTGCAAAAATTATGTAAAAATGAAAAATCAGTTTAACTAATTTCATAAAATCTTTGCAAGTACCGAAATTGTGACTACCTTTATACTCGTCCAAGTTTTATAAGGATAATGGATGACAATAGTTACACACCCCAAAGCACCGATAATGACGTGCGATTCTTGCAGTTGCTTGCCCGCAATTTCCCAAATGCGGCCGTGGCCAGCACCGAAATCATAAACCTTGAGGCAATACTGAACCTGCCTAAGGGTACCGAACATTTCCTTGCCGACCTTCATGGCGAGTATGAAGCGTTCCAGCACGTGTTGCGCAACGCCTCGGGCAACATCAAACGCAAGGTGCGGGAAATATTCGGCGAAACTCTCACGCAGCGCGAGCAAAAAGAATTGTGTACGCTCATATACTATCCCGAGCAAAAACTTGAACTGGTAAAACAAGAAATCACCGAGGACATCGACGACTGGTATTTTATCACCATCAACCGGCTGGTAATGGTGTGCCGCAATGTATCGTCGAAATACACCCGCTCAAAGGTGCGCAAGGCCATGCCATCAGACTTCGCCTATATCTTGCAGGAATTGCTGCACGAAAGCACCGTTGACCCAAACAAGCAAGCCTACGTGGACGTGATTGTGCGGACAATTATTTCCACTCGCATGACCGACAAATTCATAATCGCGCTGTGCAACCTTGTACAGCGGCTTGCCATTGACTCGTTGCACATCCTGGGCGATGTTTTCGACCGTGGCCCATATCCCGACCGAATCATGGAACTGCTGTGCCGCTACCATAATTGCGACATTCAATGGGGCAACCACGACATACTGTGGATGGGCGCCGCTGCCGGCAACAAAGGCTGCATCGCCAACGTGGTAAGGCTTGCCCTGAGATATGACAACCAATCGGTACTCGAAGACGGGTATGGCATCAACCTGCTGCCGCTTGCGACGCTTGCCATAGAAACATACGGCAACGACGAATGTGCCATGTTCATGCCCAAGGAAAACGAGGGCCGCAATTATAGCTCCAAGTCTATACGCCTTGCCGCACAAATGCACAAGGCCATTGCCATTATCCAATTCAAGACCGAGGGCGAAATCATAATGCGCCGCCCCGACTTCCAGATGGACGACCGCTTGCTGCTCCAAGGCATCGATACCAATCGCGGCATAATCGCCATCGACGGCAAGGAATATGAACTAACCGACACAAATTTCCCTACCATAGACCCTGCCGACCCTTACAAACTGACAGCCGAGGAGCAAGATGTCATCGACAAGCTGCACAATTCATTCCTGCACAGCGAAAAATTACAGAAGCACGTCAATTGGCTGTTCCGAAACGGCTGTATTTTCACCATTACCAACAGCAACTTGCTGTTTCATGCATCTGTGCCGCTCAACGAAGACGGCTCGCTGAAAGAGGTGGAAATCCGTGGGAAAAAATACAGCGGCAAAGACTTGCTCAACCAAGTGGGAAACCTCATGCGCGAAGCTTATTTCGGTTGTGACGACCCCGAAGAACAAGCATTTGCCCTCGATTATATATGGTACTTGTGGTGCGGCAAAAATTCTCCAGCATTCGACAAGGACAAAATGGCAACTTTTGAACGCTACTTCATAAAAGACAAAGAAGCACACCGTGAGGTGAAAGGCTGGTATTACCAGTTGCGAAACGACGAAGCCGTGTGTGACCATATTCTCGACGCTTTCGGCGTGGAAGGCCAGCACCGCCACATAATCAACGGACACGTGCCAGTACGCACAAAAATGGGTGAGCAACCCATACGGGCAAATGGCAAACTGATGGTAATCGACGGCGGATTCTCAAAGGCTTACTGGTCGGAAACTGGTATTGCCGGCTACACGCTTGTGTTTCATTCACGCGGTTTCCAATTGGTGCAACACGAGCCATTCACATCAATCGAAGAAGCAGTAAAAGAAGGGAAAGATATAAAATCAACTACACAAATCGTGGAAATGAGCAGTCAGCGAATGCTTGTACGCGACACCGACAAGGGCAACGAGCTAAGGACACAAATAGCCGACCTTAAAGACTTGCTGCACGCATTCCACACAGGCCTTATAAAAGAACAAGATTCAAGCATGAGCCAAATACGACTCAAGCAATAAACAGAGGGTCGCTTTAACTCAATTAACCACCAACAAAAAACAAACCTAATAAAACCTTAATCCACTATGGAGCCGCTACCGAGCAGCTCCATAGTTTTTTCTTATACTCATTAAAAAAATAAGCAATAGCCTGAAAATAAACTTTGATTAATATCACAAAAAACTTATATTTGCATATTCTGTAACATGAAACTGTGTATTATAAAGTCAAAAACAATATGGGTATTTTTAATTTATTCAGCAAAAAGAAGAAAAGTGAACAAAAAGGTATAACTGCTCCTCGATACAAGGGTAGATGGTACGGACTCATGTTTTGCCTCGGAGAAGAAAGTGGCAGGGACATGAGAGAAGCAACAAAAGATAAAGCGTCGGAAATATTAACAATGCTCAAAATCAGCAATGAATTCCCCGATGACTTCAAATATGTGAACAAACTAATAGAACTTGAAAAAGCAAGAGAAGAACAATCAAAGCAATTAACCGATTCGCAACGCCAAGCCGAATACCTCATAGGTGCGGTAGAAGCAAAGAAAGTATATCTTGAAGGGAGAAACTGGGAACGCCTATTGCAAGACCAAGAAATATAACTTTAACTAACCCTTAAAACAGATTACAATGTGGCCGAAACCTATTTGCCACACTTAATTCTGAACCGTTGAGGGTGTATCAAAATTATAACCACATACATTTGTCGTAAAGCCGTGGCGTGCCACGGCTTTACTGCACATATTGTATTCAATTACATAACAAGCACCTACAATGTGACAAAAACGAGCCGTAGCACGCCACGGCTCTACGATGTAACAAATATGCAATTTCGGAAACACCTTCAACGACAGATTCAGATGCGACTTGGCCGGCAACAATGCCACACGCCGCGGCGGGGCACGGGAAGCCTCCCCTTCGGGGGGAGGTTTGGTGGGGGCCTCGGTGGGCTACGGTGGGGCTGCGGTGGAGGGCTT